>NZ_CP009692.1:3018962-3338520 GCF_000832605.1 Bacillus mycoides | reverse complement strand
AGCAGCTAATTTTCCTTTTAATTCACTAATTTCACTGATTATATTTAATAGTCTCCTTTTTAATTCAATATTTTTATACTTGTCATCGAAAAAATTTCTCATTTTTATTCCCCCTGTAACCCCTTAACATGCTGTTACATAAATCTTTCCATTCTAAAGATAGTTTACAACATTATTTTGAAATAACAATATATTTATTTTGATTTTGAACTTATTTTAGAATCAAAATTGTTATTTAAATTTGATTAACGAGTTAGAACTTATGATTAATCATGTTTGAATAAAGAATGAATATACACAGATAGAAAATATAGTTTGACGTAAATTCCTTTTTATGAATTTACGAGATGAAAATATAATTTTAGAATTATTATTAGTGTAGTTTGCTGTATTATTGCTGGGAATTTACTAGAAAGTAACTAATTTTCACAAATAAAATAAAGAAATCTTAAAGAGGAATCAATAGGATCTAATTTGAATAGGCATAATCCTAACACTAAATGTGCAAATGTACAATAATTAAATGAAAAAAATATGAAAATATCGACTTTTTTCGACAAAATAAATTAAATAGAAAAACAATCTAATGTAAGAAAATTGTTGCTTTAGATGGTCTCTGCATTTCATAAATTAATATTGAAGGAATTATCAAATGATTTTTACGAGTAATAAAAGAGTAGATATATAAATTAAATTGTGACAATTATAAAGTTAGTATTCTCCATTTTCATTATTTAATTTAACAAATTTAATAATATTAAGGTGACTTTCTATATTTAATATAAGTATTTGATGGGGTATGCTCATAAAAAGTGTCATTTTCTATATATCCATGTAGCATTTAGCGCTTGTATTGCGAAATATTTTGACATAAGTTAATTTAAATATTAGGTACAGAAACATTTTAAGGAAAAGAGTCAGTATAAAAGTACCCTGAAAAACGTTTCACCCTAAAAACGTTTTTCCTCAAGAGATTTTCAGGAGCACTAAAGTTTTTTAATTTGTTTCTGTGCCTTATTAGATAAAAATAATATAATAAGTTGTTTAGAAAAGGTGAAAAAATTTTCGAACTCATATCACTAACTCCGTATGGTCTAGTTAAAGTAGGAATTTAAAGAAAAGGGCTAGCTCTAGTTATAATTAGTGCAGTTAATAGGGGGGCTACTCAAATTTTTTTGTTAGATTTAGTAATAATAATTATAAACGAGTTAATTCAGTATAAAAAATGTAATGTTACACAATTGACGAAGCTTTTAAAAATTCCACAATCCACTGTTTCCCAACATTTATCGAAAATGAGGGGGAAGGTGCTAAAGGCTGAAAAAAAGGGTTTAGAGATGTACTATTATATTACTAATCTAAAGGCGAGTCAGATTGTTGGAATTTTAGGTTTGTAAATAAACAAAACTTCACATATTTCATTATAAGTAAAACGCAGAATAATCCCCCACAAATACGTGGGGGATTTCTTTTATGAAAATAATATCAGTCTTTTTGAGGAGTGACACGATGGTCACCATGAACACTATAAGAAGGGCAAGAATGTCACCATGTTCTAATGTGCTAATAAAAGAAAAATTTTGAAAGTGCTAAAACGCTTCATATTTCTCAATATAATTTATGTCGCAAAAATCTTTTAATTTCATCAAAAGCTAAGTGACGATGACCAGCCTGACAATGTTGTTCACCACCAGTTTTCTTAGTGAAAACTACAGAAGTGATGGAGGCTGCATTACATAGCTCCGATTCGATTTGCGGTAATCGGCTAATTGGAACGTACTGATCGTCTTCACCAGCCAGGAGCAATACTTCTTGATTTATGAACTGACCGATTCCTGCCATCGTATGTTTTTCAAAGTTTTTAAGTAAGTTAAATGGCGTTTTTTCACCTGTATTTTCCATACCTTTTTTAACTTTCCAGTTCAGGTCGATGCTGGTGGCCATCATTTGTTTAAACATGGTATTAATTTTGTCAGCTTCATTAGTAGCCAGAAGCGTGGTCAATTTATTCCAGATATTATCCGGCATGCGCATCTTGAGTGCATCAAGGCCACTATAAAAAATATTAAAGGCGATGACTTTGTCGATTCGTTTTTCAAAAGCGGCGGCACGCATTGCCAAGTAGCCGCCCCAAGAAGCTCCGAGAATACTAGCACGGTCAAGTTTGAAATAGTCAATGACTGTGGAAACGGGCTTCTCCCAGTTGTGGATGAATTTTAAGCCGTTTTTCAGTGCTGTTCCTTGTCCAGGTCCATCAAAAACTATAATATTATAATTGATTCCTATGAGGTAGTTCATCATCTTCATCATTTCCTCCATGTAGGAATCGTAGCCTCCAAAGAAAAGTAGTGTATTACATGCGCCTGGTGTCATGAATTTGATTGCAGGAAGATAGGAATCTTCATAAGGAATTTGATAGGTTTCATACTCAAAGTCATGAAAGCTCTTATAAAAAGTTTCACGGTATTTTTGGTACACTTTTTCTTTTTTTGGATCGGATGATTCCATATAAAACTCGGCAGCCTGATAATAAACCGAAGCCAGATCGAAGTCTTTCTGATGCTCCCGCATTGCTGCATATTCTATCCAAGTGTTATACCAGCTGTCCGTGTCTGTAAGTCTTGGGATGATGGCTTGCAAATCCTGATTTGCCCGCTCATCGTCTTGATAGAAATCGTTGAAAAAACGGTTAATTTGCAAATTGAACTGTTCGTTGTTTACATACTGTTTAAACATAAAATCCCTCCTTATATTTGACTACAAGGTAAGGATAAGAGAAGTATATTAAAGAAACAACAAGCAGGAAAGGGTAAGAAGTACGAAATCGAACCATAAGGATATAAATGGTTTGATAAGCAACTTTGGGAAGGAGATTGATTATTAATGGGAGAGGATGTTCGCGTTTATAAAACGAAGAAAAATATTTCTAATACACTTATTACCCTCTTGAACGAAAAAGAGTTTGGGCGAATTACAACTAAAGATATTTGCATACATGCTATGGTGAGTAAGTCCACATTTTACAGCCATTTTGCAGATAAATATGATCTTTTGGAAAAATTAGTGCAAAATTATGTCTGCTGGTTCAAGGAAGAAATTGAATTTCGTTTCGCATTAATAGAGAATGGAAATGTGGCTCAAGCTATTAATATGATAACCGATAAGATCTCAGCGCGAAAAAAAGAGGTTGCAACTTTACTCCATGTACGTGTTCCCTCAGCGGATTTACGTTTAGAATTAGAATCCATTTTATATAATGCCTGCTATTCCTATTTGAAAGAGCAGCAGGTTGAAGTAAGTGTGCCGATTGACTTTGTAGCTCAGTTGTATACAGCAAACGCAATGGTGTCAATCAATTGGTCGCTGAGCAACGATAAAAATCCAGATGTGGTTGAACTAATCGATAATATGCAGGGATATGTTTTTGATCTGATTTTGTCAGGTGGCGAGAGAATGTAATAAATCATGAAACCTGCTTAATAATGTAGTTATCGTGTGGGGGTGTGGTTGTAAAAAATTAAGTAATCGATATTTGGATTTTTTGTGAATCTTTATTGGTTTTTTATAAACTCTTTACTACATAATGTTACAAAATAGAATTAATTTGCTTAATTTATCCCCATATCAGGTTAATAAATAAACTAAATGTGTTTATGTTATTGAACTATTAATATATTAGTAGGTGATTTGTTCGTTTATCCCTATATTGCTATTATATTAGCATAAACAATATATTGGGGGGACAAGTATGAATTTGAAATTAACATCTAAGTTAGAAAGATTAAGAAAAAGTAAAAAAGGAATTGGTGCTTGTGTTTTAGCTGCAGGGGTGACGGCAATTACAATGATTCCTCAAAGTGCATATGCACATGGGTTTGTTGAAAAGCCGAGTAGTCGTGCTGCTTTATGTAGTCAGAATTATGGAGCATTAAATTTAAATTGTGGAAATGTAATGTACGAACCTCAAAGTCTAGAAGCACCTAAAGGATTCCCAGATGGTGGACCGATTGATGGGAAAATCGCTTCGGCAGGAGGACTGTTTGGAGGGATTCTTGACCAACAAACATCAAATCGCTGGTTCAAAAACACAATAAAGGGGGGAGCAAATACATTTACATGGAAATACACAGCGGCACATTCTACAAGTAAATGGCATTATTACATTACCAAAAAGGGATGGGATCCTAATAAACCATTAACACGTGCTGAATTAGAACCAATTGGAACTGTGAAACATGACGGTTCGGCAGCATCAAATAATTTAACACATACAATTAATGTACCAACTGATCGCAATGGTTATCATGTTATTTTAGCTGTATGGGATGTAGCAGATACGTCAAATGCGTTTTATAATGTAATTGATGTAAATCTAGTAAATAATGAAGCTCCCGATACAGTAGCTCCAAGTCAACCAACTGGATTAAATGCGTCTAAAGTTTCTGCCAATAGTGTTGAACTAACATGGAAGGCCTCTACTGATAATATAGGTGTAAAAGAATATCAAGTGTTACGCAATGGAGAAGTAATTGATACGGTACCAGGTACAACTTTTATTGATAAAAAACTAAAAGCAAATACGGAATATACCTATACAATAAAGGCATTAGACTCTGCTGGAAATATATCAAAAGAAAGTGAAAAACTAAAGGTTAAGACAACAAATGCAATCCCAGATATAGAGGCTCCGACTCAACCTAAAGGATTACATAGTATGGGTACAACAGCGACAACTGTTGATTTGATGTGGAGTCCGTCTGAAGATAATGTAGGTGTTGACCATTATGTTGTATATAGAGAAAACGCAGGGGTTATGAATAAAATTGGGACAACGGATAATACATCCTTTGTGGATAAAAATTTAAAGGCAAATACATCGTACAAATATGTAGTGACAGCGGTTGATTTAGCTAGAAATGAGTCTAGTAGAAGTGATGTTTTAACTGTAGCAACAAAACTAGATGGCTCTACTTATGAAAAATGGGATGCAAGAAAAGCATACAATAAAGGTGATAAAGTAGTACATGAGGGAAAAGTGTATGAAGCGGTTCAAAGTTATCAAGGGAACGGCGATCCAAATTGGATTTTTGCACTATCGATTTGGAAGCCAGTTTTAAATAAATGATAAGTGGAAAAGGGTAGTTATCACTTATTCTATGTGCAATACCGGAACAGGGGTGCAATTTTTACTCTTCATCCCAATATATACGAAATGAAATTATTAAAGAACCCCAATGGTATTCCATCAAAAAGGAATTCCATTGGGGTTCTTTATTTTTTAATTTGTAATAGCGTATATTTTCACTGTAAATTTGTTAGTGGCACCAAGTGGGCTTGCAATATAATATTTAGTATTCGTATAAGCTTCAGTCCTAGATCCATGTGAAATATTTTTCCAACGAATAGAATCTGTACCTAGGGAAACATCAATCATTACATTGAAAGAAATAGTAGAAGGATGATCTTTTTCTGAAGGCTCAATAATCCATTTTAATTCCTTAGTACCTACAGGTAAACTATCAATTTTAAAGTTTTGACTGGATCGATTTTTTTGACCGGATAAAGGACTAGATTCGGAAGAAATTTGCGAAATTAATATTTCTTTTTCATTCGAATGTATACCATTTAATTTAATGATACTATCAATTAAACCTGGTCCAGGAAAATCAGCTGCAATGATACCAGTATGTTTCATTCCACCTTGTTGTAAGAACTCAGTTCCAAGTGTATTCATTCCACCATAAAATACTTGACCATTTATATCACGAGGGAAATCTTCCCACGCATTAGTTGTAGCTTTTTGAATCATCTTGGGGTTACTATCAGTATTTCTGCTCTCTTTACCACTTGCAACAAACCAAGGATAAACATTATTTAATAATGCAGCAGCACCACCTGTGCCACTAAAATGGTTAAGATAGATTTTATCATTATTAAAATTATTATTTGCATTTTGAAGGTGGGTTTTCACCGCATTCCATTTTTCATACATTCCGTCGGGTCCGTTTTCAATTTCAAATGTATCTTGTATATTTAAGCTATCGTAATTAATACCATATTGCTGAGAGGCTGTAAAGTTTTGTAAGATTACAATTTTCCCTCGGATGTCTCCTAGAGTAGGATTATTTCTTTTTGAAGTTGGTACAGAACTCGGATCCCAAAAATAGGAAGAATTAAGGTCTTTGTATTTATTAAGTATTTCCTCGAATGATAGTGAGCCACTTTCAGGAGTAGTTTCTTCTTTTAAGCGCATTAAAATTGTTTCTGTAGGATGATCTTTTAAAAATTGAATTGCCTCTTTTAATACATCTTCAAACATTGCTTTTTGATTTACAATCCCATGGTACATTGCAAAAGAATCTTTTACACGTTTAACACGCATATCTACATATCGAATTCCGGAATTTAATTGTTGTGGTAGACTCATAGTTTGATTTCTTGTCAAATTTTCATCAAGAAAACTTGCTCCATGTAAAGCCATTGTACCGTGAGTCCCTGGAATAGATATTTCACTCAATTTTGTTGAATCTGCTACTTTCGACATCCATGCTGGGTTTTGATAGCCTATATTGGATTCATAGGAATAACCTGGATGACTATCAGCAAAAATAGTAGATGGTGTACTTAAACTTGCTAGTGTGAAACAAGTAAGGATACTAATTTTAAAAAAATTCCTCATTTTTATTTTGTTCATTTTATCTCTCCTGACTTTTAAACAATAGATATAATAAAACAAGATGATTTTTTACTACATCTATTGTTTTCATTCTTAAAGTAATGAATTTTTGTGTTTGAAAAAATCAAAATAGGGTAGGAAGTTATTTGAGATTTTAATAGTTTGTTGTAATAAATTGTATCTAATAGTCAAACGGATTCTTAAAGAATTGAAGCATAGATGGGTAAAAAACAAACTTTCCGCTGTACTGTATACAAACAAAACAGAAGTCTTAAAAAAGACTTCTATTTTGTGACATATAATGAATGATAAGGTGGTTAACAAATCAAGATAATGTGACTGAGTGGTAAAAATCTATTTATAGCTGTTTCAGAATTTCTTATAACAAGGCTACTTAGGAAAAGTGGATCTCTACAATGCTAATAAAAATTTAAAAATTCTATTCATTAAAACTTAAACTAACTACAGTTGCGATAGATTGGGCTGCATGTTCCCAGCTTCCATCTATAACTTTCCCAATTTGTTGACCAAGTGCATTTAAATCATTTGGATTTACTGGGATCCCATTATACGCAGCAAGAATTGATAAAAGTGGAGCAGTAAATGGTGTCCAACCACCTCTATCAATATTAAATACAGGCTTATCTATTACCTTTCCATCTTGCACTGTAAACTCATAATAAAATTGATCATCTGGACGAAAACTTAAATGATGAGAAATTTGTCCCTTAACATATGTTTTACCGCCACCTAAATTTACTACTTCAATTGGTTTTACATTAAATTCATGCTCAAATACTTTAATTTTTTTAACTTCTGGACCATTTAAGGCAGCTTTAACTGCTGTTTCCAAATTATTTTGTGCAAATGGTTGAATACTCATCTGTATCTCTTCTTGTTGGATAGGAGCCTCTTTTTCAGCAGCAAACACCGATGTACTTGGTAGTGCACCTGTAGCCAATGTAGCTGCAAGTGCTGTCGTCATCATGATTTTTCTTTTCATCTTCATAGTTTTCTTCCTCCCTTAAAGTTATGATATATAATTTTTTAAAGACTGACATGGGGCAATATTTTATTTCATAATGCACGCAAAAAAATAGTTTAAGAATTATGTGAAATTATGTCAGAAAATTAAAGTTAATTATATATGCACTTACAATGATAGCTATCTACACATGTTTTTTCAATTTTCTAATAAATAATACAGTAATACCTTTTCATAAGGCAATTTAGTGTTTCAATTCTCTCTTTGTACGTTTTAAACAAATTAAAATCGTAGTGGTAATAATATATTTGTAATCAAATGTCGTATATACTTCGAGAAAAGTACACAATATTTTTATAAAAAACTATAGGAATTATCATGATATAGTTATCAAACGAAGTAAGATAAATGTTAATATTATGAAGAGATTCCAGTGATCTGCTATAAAGTTACTGAGAAATGAGCATGACATCATACACGCATGCGATTGAAAAATTTTATAAGTGGCGTATAAAACTATAACAAATACTACAAATCAATTAAAAAATTTCAGTTATTCTGAATGCGAAGGGCACGTAATATTTATTGTGAACTGTAGTACTGATTAAGATTTTAGGAGGAAGTATGAACAAGAAGATTAAAAGAATCATATTAATTATTGGTATATTAGTAGGCATTAGTATCTTTTTATATTTACAAAACAATTTAATAAGTATAACTGAGGTTAAAATAACCTCTAGTAAAATTCCCTCTTCTTTTAAAGGATATAAAATACTACAAATTTCAGATTTACATAATAAAAAATTTGGTGATAATCAAGACGTTTTAATTCAAAAAGTAAAAAGCATAAATCCAGATATTATTGCTATTACGGGTGATTTAATAGACAGTAAATCGTACGATGCAGAAATGAGTATGCAAGTAATACGAGAACTTGTGAAGGAATATCCGGTATATTTTGTGACAGGAAATCATGAAAAATGGTCAGGGAAATATAACAGTTTAGAAAAAAAATTAAAGAAACAGCATGTCACTGTTTTAAGAAATGAACATGTAATAATACAAAAGGGAGGACACGAAATAAACTTGTTAGGAATTGATGATCCGGAATTTAATACTGGAGATATTGATGAAGGAAGTATTGTAAAAGATGCAATTGTAAAAGCAAAAATTGAAACGCTGCCAGATAGGTATAATGTATTATTATCCCATAGGCCTGAATTTTTAGAAGCATATGCTGATGAGCAAGTAGATTTAGTGTTATCGGGTCATGCACATGGGGGGCAAGTTCGGTTACCTTTTATCGGGGGATTAGTTGCTCCTAATCAAGGAATACTGCCCAAATATACAGCGGGTTTATATGAACAACAAAATACGTCTATGATAGTTAGTAGAGGATTAGGCAATAGTATCATTCCGCAAAGAGTTTTTAATAGACCTGAGATTGTAGTCGTGCAGTTAAATTAATCTGTACGGCTTTTTTGTTCAGGAGAATAATTTAAAGGTAGTTTTTCTTGAGTACAAGTTTCCATTACAATTTTGTTAAAATTTTTCAACGTTACATAAAGTAACAAAATTTGACCTATTGAGTTTGTTATAGTGTAAATAATCAAAAAACTTAAAAATTAGTCGAGTTAAAATAGTTATTATTAAGCAATATTAAAAATATAAAGGGGTGTACAAATGCATAAAGAATTTGAAATTGAAGAATATACGGCGATTGAGGAGCAAATTCATTATTATAGTACGTCTTTATTAGTAAGTCATCCTGAGCAAATTGTAAAGTATTTAGAAAAACGGTTGGAAAAGTATGCAGAAACGTTACAATATGCACATTTATATCCGGAAACGGTTATATTACCAATACAGCAAATAGTTATCGAATATTCATTAGATGTTGCTAGAATTAGAAGGTATTTAAATTTAAAAACATAACAAAAATCAAATAATTTACAATGAAACAGAGTCGACTTTAAGAAAAGATATTCTAATGTCGACTCTGTTTCATTGATTTAGTAAATAACAGAAAAAATATATGTTTGAAAAGTTTGACATATAATAATTCGAGAGTAAAATAAAAGTGAGTACTCACTCATTTTAAAGAAAAGGGGGATTTTTAGTGCAGCAACCTTCAATTATTTTACGAGATGTATCAAAAAAATTTGGGAAAAAAGAAGTTTTGCATAACCTTTCGCTGCAAGTAGAAAAAGCAGAAATTTTTGGCTTGGTTGGACCTTCCGGATCAGGGAAAACAACACTCATTAAAATGATTGCAGGTATTAATGAGTCAACTACAGGGGATGTAATTGTTTTTAATACAAACATGCCTAATCTAAATGAAATGAAAAGAATTGGTTATATGGCTCAGGCTGATGCATTATACGAAGAACTATCGGCATATGAAAATGCAGATTTTATTGCAACGATGTATGGGTTAAAAGGTAAGCGTAAGAAAGAGAGAATCGTAGAAGTTTTTGAATTTTTGCAATTATCAGATCATGTGAAAAAGCAAGTACAGCATTTTTCAGGTGGAATGAAAAAACGTTTATCATTGGCGATAGCACTCCTTCATGAACCAGAAATATTAATTTTAGATGAGCCAACAGTTGGGATAGATCCTCTACTTCGAAAATCGATTTGGGAGAAGTTTTATGACCTTAAAAAGAAAGGAACAACTATTATTGTAACAACGCACATTATGGATGAAGCTGAGTTTTGCGAACGTCTAGGGCTAATTAGAGAAGGGAATTTAGTTGCGATTGGCACACCGGAGGAATTGAAAAAACAAACATCTTCTGGACGAATTGAAGATGTCTTTATGTTAGAAGGAGTGATTGAATCATGAGAGTTAATGGTGTAGTCATCCGTATCATTCGTCAATTTTTTCGAGATAAGCGTTCTTTAGCAATGATGTTTGGGGCACCAATGTTATTACTTTGGTTATTATCGCTAATATTTACACAAAAAGACTATATACCGCATATTGCTGTAGTCGATGTACCTGCTCCTATAGTAAAAGCAATGAAAAATCAAGAAGCATCAATTTATGAATATAGTAAAGACAAAGCAATTTCGGAATTAGAAAAGCAAAAGGTAGATGCAGTAATTCATTTAGAAAATGGAAAAATGAATCTTCTATTAGAAGGCAGTGATTCATCAAAAAACCGTGCAGTACTTCAAGTATTGCAAAAGAGTACAGAGAAGAATAATGTATCAATGATGAAGCCTGAAGTGGATTATTTACATGGCTCTAAAGACATTACGATGTTCGATGGGCTTGGTCCCGTATTAATTGGTTTCTTTACATTTTTCTTTGTATTTATATTGTCCGGAGTATCTTTTGTAAGAGAACGTTTAAGTGGTACATTAGAGAGGTTATTGTCCACACCAGTGAGAAGATGGGAAATAGTTTTAGGATATATTATTGGTTTTGGAATCTTTGCACTTATACAATCTATTATAATTGTAAGTTTTTCAGTTTATATTTTAGATTTATATGTAGCTGGCTCAATATGGCTAACGCTACTTATAACATGTATGCTTTCTTTAACTGCACTAACATTAGGCACATTTTTATCGGCATACGCAAATAATGAATTTCAAATGATTCAATTTATACCGCTTGTTATCGTGCCACAAGTCTTCTTTTCTGGGTTGTTTCCAATGGAATCCATGAATACATGGTTACAAATGTTAGGTAAATTATTTCCACTCACATATGGTGCTGACGCTATGAGACAAGTAATGATTCGGAATCAAGGGTTTACAGAGATTGCATTAGATCTTACTGTATTACTACTTTTTTCACTATTATTTGCAGTAGGAAATGTATTTGCATTAAAGAAACATCGCAAAATATAATGATGATAAAAAGGAGCACAATAAATGAAGAAGGATTGGCTGGAAGAATTAGTTGCCGCAACGAATGCTGATAAACGTAATGAACGTCAAATGCGTATATTAGAGGCAGCTGTTGATATGTTTGGAGAAAAAGGGTACGCCTCAACTTCAACGAGTGAAATTGCAAAGCGAGCTGGTGTAGCGGAAGGAACAATCTTCCGCTACTATAAAACGAAAAAAGATTTATTGTTTGCAGTCGTGATGCCGACCTTAACAAAGTTTGCTGCACCATTTTTCGTACAAGCCTTTGCAAAAGAAATATTTAAAACAGAGTATGAATCGTATGAAGTGCTTTTAAGAGTAATAATTCAAAATAGATTTGAATTTGCTAAAAAGCACTTTCCAATGATAAAAATATTAATTCAAGAAGTACCATTTCAGCCGGAACTAAAAAGTGAAATACAACAATTAATAGAAACAGAACTGCTTGTACATTTTAAAAAGCTGATTGCAAAGTTTCAAGAAGAAGGGGAAATTATTGAACTTCCACCATCTTCCGTATTACGTCTTACTTTATCAGCTGTATTAGGGTTGCTCTTAACGAGGTTTTTATTATTGCCGGAAGAGAAATGGGACGATGAAGTGGAAATTGAAAATACGATTCAATTTATATTGTATGGACTAACGCCACGGAGGTAATGTGATGCGACAATTTGCTAAACCGATAATTGTTGTAAGTAAATGTTTAGAATTTGATGCCTGTCGTTATAATGGAGAGATGGTTCCAGATTTAACAATTCGAAACTTGCAGCCATTTGTTACATTTATACCTGTATGTCCTGAAGTAGAAATTGGTTTAGGGACTCCTCGTGAAACGATACGTATTGTAGAAAAAAATGGTGCGAATAGGCTTGTACAACCGTCAATACGAGAAGATGTAACTGAAAAAATGAATGAATTTTCAAATGCATTTTTACAAACATTACCTGAAGTTGACGGTTTTATTTTGAAGAATCGTTCGCCAAGTTGCGGAACTCGTGATGTGAAAATCTATTCTGGTTTTGAAAAAGGGCCAGTAAAAGGAAAAGGAACTGGATTATTTGGTGGAGCAGTAATAAAAAAATTTTCGCATCTTCCAATTGAAGAAGAAGGTAGATTGTCGAATTTTATTATTAGAGAGCATTTCTTTACAAGATTGTTTACAATCGCGCATTACAAAATGATTAAACATACTAAAAACATAAAAGAACTCGTAGCGTTACAATCAGATTATAAGTATTTATTTATGGCATATAATCAGGTGAAACAAAAAGAATTAGGGCGTATTATTGCAAATCAAAAAAATGAAACAATTGAAGTCGTATTTGATAACTATGAGAAGACTTTATATGAATTATTTATTCGCGCGCCTCGCTATACATCGAATGTAAATGTATGTGAGCACATTTTCGGATATTTTAAAACAAAGCTAAAAAAACAAGAAAAAGATCATTTTTTAGAGCTGTTACAGAAGTATTCTGAAAAGAAAATCCCACTTAGTAGTTTACTTGTCATTTTAAAAACATGGGCCATTCGATTTGATGAAAAGTATTTATTAAGACAAACATATTTCGAACCATACCCTGAAGGGTTAGTAGAAATTTCTGATTCGGGAAAAGGTAGAGATTATTAAACAATAAATTACATAATTCGACACAAAACCTCCTATGTTGTTGTAGAACAATGTAGGAATTTTTTTGTGCATTGGTACAGAATCTGTTTTAAAATTAAGTTATGACAGAATTATAGCAATTGTCTAACTAATATTCGTGTCTTTTAAGAAGTAATGTTTGTAGTAGAAACTCGCACGCTGTCGAAACTCAATATTCGATAAGGGGTGTGTAGCGGAATGGAATTTACTCTAACTCGCGAAAAACAAATGATTAAAGAAATGGTACGTGATTTTGCTGAAAAGGAAATCGCACCGAAAGCTGTATATTATGACAAAACTGCGGAATTTCCATATGAAACATTTCAAAAAATGGGCGAACTAGGATTATTAGGTATCCCATTCCCGGAAGAGTATGGAGGTTCAGGTGGCGATACGTTATCGTACGCGTTAGCTGTTGAAGAGATTGGTCGTGCTTGTGGTGGAACAGGTTTAAGCTATGCTGCAACAATTTCATTAGGTGCTTCTCCAATTTATTATTTCGGTACAGAAGAACAAAAACAGAAATTTTTAGTTCCAATGGCGTCAGGTAAAACGTTAGGTGCTTTCGGATTAACGGAGCCAAATGCTGGATCTGATGCAGGGGGCACACAAACGAAAGCAATTTTAGATGGCGATGAATATGTTATTAGTGGTGAAAAGTGCTGGATTACAAACGCAGAGTATGCAAATACAATTATTGTAACCGCTATCAACGGTTTTGAAGACAATGGTAAAAAACGTATTTCTGCATTTATCGTACCGACTACTAGTGAAGGATTAACGATTTCAAGCCCTTACGATAAGATGGGTGTTCGTGCTTCTAATACTTGTGAAATCGTACTTGATGGTGTACGTGTACCGAAAGAAAATATTCTTGGTGATGTAAATAAAGGATTTAAACAATTCTTATATACACTTGATGGAGGACGTATTTCAATTGCAGCATTAGCAGTAGGTATTGCACAATCTGCATTTGAACGTGCATTGCAATATGCGAAAGAACGTCAACAATTTGGAAAACCGATTTCTAATTTCCAAGCGATTCAATTTAAATTGGCTGATATGGCGACTGAAGTAGAATTAGCGCGTAATTTAGTACATAAAGCAGCTTGGTTAAAAGATAACGATAAACCTTTCGGTAAAGAAGCGGCTATGGCAAAGTTGTTTGCATCTGAAGCTGCAAGTCGTATAGCAAATCATGCAGTACAAATTCATGGTGGATATGGCTATATGCGTGAATATGAAGTTGAACGATATATTCGTGATGCAAAACTTTTAGAAATTGGTGAAGGAACTTCTGAAATTCAACGTCTCGTAATTGCAAGACATTTAGGATGTAGATAAAAAGGAGGAGTCACTATGTTTCAAAAAATATTAATTGCTAATCGCGGGGAAATCGCAGTTCGCATTATGAAAACTTGTCAAAAACTTGGCATTCGTACCGTTGCTATTTATTCTGAGGCTGATGAAAATGCCCTTCATGTAAAATTGGCAAATGAAGCTTACTTAGTAGGCGGTCCACGTGTCCAAGAAAGCTATTTAAACCTTGAAAAAATTATGGAAATAGCTAAGAAGACAAATGCTGAAGCAATCCATCCGGGGTACGGATTATTATCAGAGAATCCATCTTTTCCGATTCGCTGTAAAGAAGAAGGCATCGTATTTATCGGTCCTTCAGAAGAAATCATTACTAAGATGGGAAGTAAAATTGAGTCACGTATAGCGATGCAAGCAGCAGATGTACCAGTAGTTCCAGGCATTACTACAAATATAGAAACTGCTGAAGAAGCAATTGAAATTGCAAAACAAATTGGTTATCCATTAATGCTTAAGGCATCCGCGGGCGGCGGAGGCATTGGAATGCAGTTGATGGAAACTGAGCAAACGCTCACCAAAGCATTTGAAAGTAATAAAACAAGAGCGCAAAATTTCTTTGGTAACGGAGAAATGTACTTAGAACGCTATATAGCAGATGCACATCATATTGAAATTCAGCTTTTAGCAGATACACATGGTAATACAGTGTATTTATGGGAACGCGAATGTTCAGTGCAGCGCCGAAATCAAAAAGTAATTGAAGAAGCACCTTCACCATTTTTAGATGAGGATACACGAAAGGCTATGGGAGAAGTTGCTGTACAAGCTGCTAAAGCACTTGGTTATACAAATGCAGGTACAGTTGAGTTTCTTGTAGATGATCAAAAGAACTTTTATTTCTTAGAAATGAATACGAGATTACAAGTAGAACATCCAGTTACAGAAGAAATTACTGGGTTAGACTTAGTTGAACAACAATTACTTATCGCATATGGTGAGAAGCTATCATTTACACAGGATGATGTAAAACGTAGTGGTCATGCCATTGAGGCTCGTATTTATGCAGAAGATCCGAAAACATTCTTCCCATCACCTGGGAAAATTACAGATTTAACGTTACCGACAAATATACGTATTGATCACTTTTTGGAGAATCAAGTAACGATTACACCTTTCTATGATCCAATGATTGCGAAAGTAATCGCACATGGTGAAACTCGTGAAGAAGCGATTTCAAAATTAAAAATTGCTCTAGAAGAGTTAAAAGTAGAAGGTATTAAAACAAACACACCAATGTTACTGCAAGTACTCGGAGACGATGTGTTCAAAAGTGGTATTTATACAACGGGTTTTGTAACGAAACAACTTGTTAAAAAGTAAGATTTATGAATATTAAGGGGGAAAAAATGATGACGAAAGTATATGCATCGATGGCAGGAAATGTTTGGAAGATTGTTGTAGGAGTAGGAGATACAGTAGAGGAAGAGCAGGATGTCGTCATTTTGGAATCTATGAAAATGGAAATTCCAATCGTTTCAGAAGAAGCCGGAACTGTTATGAAAATTAACGTACAAGAAGGCGATTTTGTAAATGAAGGAGATGTATTACTAGAAATTGAATAGGGAGATATAGGGGGAAGCGAATTGAAACTACCTAATTTTGCTGTCATTAAAGAAGTCGGGCCACGTGATGGCTTACAGAATGAAAAAAAGATTGTTGGCACAAAAGATAAAGTAAAATGGATTCAACTACTTACAGAAGCGGGATTGTCGTACGTTGAAGTTTCCTCATTCGTTCACCCTAAATGGGTTCCTGCATTAGCAGATGCAAGTGATGTGTTTTCTGAGCTAAAAAGGGATCCAAATGTTACATATGCAGCGCTTGTTCCAAATCAAAATGGTTTGGAACGAGCTTTTTTGCAAAATGTAGATGAGGTGAATGTTTTTTTATCAGCAAGTGAATCTCACAATAAAAGTAATATTAATAAATCTATTAAAGAAGCATTAGCTGTAATTGAAGATATAACAAAACAGGCAACGTTCGAAGGTAAAAAGGTAAGAGGCTATGTTTCTACTGTATTTGGATGTCCTTATGAAGGGGATATAAGTGCCACAGCAGTTGACGAAATATGTAATCAACTATTTTCATACGGCATTTATGAAGTTTCTCTCGGTGACACGATTGGTGTAGCGAATCCATTACAAGTAGAACAAGTATTAGAACATCTATTAAAGAAGTATGATGCTTCGCAGTTTGCAATGCATTTTCATAATACGTATGGAATGGCTCTGGCGAATGTAGTTAAGTCTTTAGAATATGGTATTACAACGTTTGATAGTTCTTGTGGTGGACTCGGAGGATGTCCTTATGCACCAGGAGCATCGGGTAATGTTGCTACTGATGACTTAGTGCATATGCTCCATAAGCTGGGAGTCCAAACTAATATTGATGAAGAAAAGTTATTGAGAGCTAGTCAGTTTATTCAAAGTAAGTTAAATATCCAATTACCGAGTCATGTGTATAGAGCGCTTCAACATAAAACGATAAGTAGGTGAGAAGATGCTGCAATTACAAAACATTTCAGTTGACTATGTTACACCGCACGTTGTAAAGATTTCGTTAAATCGTGAAAGACAAGCAAACTCATTATCTTTGGCATTATTAGAAGAATTACAAACTATATTAACTCAAATAAACGAAGAATCAAATACGCGCGTTGTTATTTTAACAGGGGATGGCGAAAAAGCATTTTGCGCTGGTGCTGATCTAAAAGAGCGTGCCAACATGAGTGAAGAACAAGTTCGCCATGCTGTGGGTATGATTCGTTCTACTATGGAGATGGTGGAACAATTACCACAACCAGTTATTGCTGCTATTAATGGAATCGCACTTGGCGGAGGTACTGAATTAAGCTTAGCTTGTGATTTTAGAATTGCTTCTGACACTGCAAGTCTAGGTCTTACTGAAACTTCTCTTGCAATTATACCTGGAGCAGGTGGTACTCAGCGTTTACCGAGATTAATTGGAGTCGGTAGAGCGAAAGAATTAATTTATACAGGAAGACGTATTTCGGCGCAAGAAGCGAAAGAATATGGTTTAGTAGAATTCGTAGTACCAGCTGATTTACTAGAAGAGAAAGCAATTGAAATTGCAGATCGAATTGCTAAAAATGGTCCAATTGCTGTTCGATTAGCAAAAGAAGCAATTTCAAATGGAATTCAAGTAGATTTACATACCGGCTTACAAATGGAAAAACAGGCGTATGAGGGCGTAATCCATACGAAAGATAGATTAGAAGGATTACAGGCATTCAAGGAAAAACGCAAACCAATGTATAAGGGGGAGTAAATATGTTAGATCAAAAACAACAATCTAATTCATTTGAAGAACGAGTTGAAACAATTAAGCAAGGCGGGGCACCGAAATATCATGAACAAAACAAAGCAAAAGGGAAACTTTTTGTTCGAGATCGTTTAGCTCTTTTATTCGATAATGGTGAATATGTGGAAGATGCATTATTTGCAAATTGTGAACAAACTGGATTACCAGCTGATGGTGTTGTAACTGCGACTGGTAAAATACATGGTCGTACTGCGTGCGTAATGGCAAATGATTCGACTGTAAAAGCTGGATCATGGGGAGCACGTACAGTTGAAAAAATTCTACGAATTCAAGAAACAGCTGAAAAATTACGTGTACCGTTATTTTATTTAGTTGATTCTGCTGGAGCGCGTATTACAGATCAAGTTGAAATGTTCCCTGGACGCCGCGGTGCGGGAAGAATTTTTTATAACCAAGTGAAATTATCTGGAAAAGTGCCACAAATTTGTTTATTATTTGGACCTTCAGCAGCTGGTGGTGCGTATATTCCAGCATTTTGTGACGTTGTTATGATGGTTGAAGGAAATGCTTCTATGTATTTAGGGTCTCCGCGTATGGCTGAAATGGTTATCGGTGAGAAGGTAACTTTAGAAGAAATGGGCGGAGCACGTATGCATTGCTCAGTATCAGGATGCGGAGATGTTTTATGTAAAACAGAAGAAGATGCAATTACGCAAGCAAGACAATATATTTCTTATTTTCCAAGTAACTATTTAGAAAAGACTCCTTTGATTACACCTCAAGAACCGAAACAGTTCGATAAAACGTTAGAAGAAATCATTCCAGAAAATCAAAATGCTCCTTTCAATATGAAAGATCTCATTAACAGAATTATTGATGAAGGTTCTTTCTTTGAAGTGAAAAAATTATTTGCTCAAGAACTAATTACAGGTTTAGCACGCATTGATGGTAAGCCAATTGGCATTATTGCAAATCAGCCGCGTATGAAGGGCGGCGTATTATTCCACGATTCAGCTGATAAAGCAGCGAAGTTTATAAATTTATGCGATGCATACCATATTCCATTATTATTCCTTGCAGATGTACCTGGATTTATGATTGGTACAAAAGTAGAACGTGCCGGAATTATTCGTCACGGTGCAAAAATGATCTCTGCAATGAGTGAAGCAACTGTACCGAAAATTTCTATCGTCGTTCGAAAAGCATATGGAGCTGGCTTATATGCAATGGCAGGTCCAGCGTTTGAACCAGATTGCTGCTTAGCATTACCAACAGCTTCTATTGCAGTAATGGGTCCAGAAGCAGCGGTCAATGCTGTATATGCAAATAAGATAGCAGCTTTACCAGAAGAAGAGCGTGCAAGCTTTATTGCTGAAAAACGAGAAGAGTATAAGAAAGATATTGATATTTACCGTTTAGCATCTGAGATGGTGATTGATGGTATTGTTCATCCAAACAATTTACGTGAAGAGCTAAAAGGACGATTCGAAATGTATATGAGTAAATATCAAGTATTCACGGATCGTAAACATCCTGTATATCCAGTTTAAAAGCCCTATTTAGGGCTTTCTTGCTCAAAAAATCAAGGAGGGGAAAACATGAAACAAGCAGTTTGGTTTCCAACAGAAGAATATAAAGAAAAAACGCGTTTATTTGGTTGGATGAAATCATTAGGCTATGAAGATTACGAAGCTTTTTATAATAAGTCAATTGAAGAAACAGCTTGGTTTTGGGGAGAAGCTGAGAGAGCAGTTGGCTATCAGTGGATGAAACCATATACAGAAGTGTTAGATTTAGAAAATGGTACACCGTTTGCACAGTGGTATACTGAGGGAACTTGTAACGTTGTAGAATCTGCTTTATCTCGCTGGCTTGCAGACGATAAAACGAAAACACAAGCAGCACTTATGTATGAAGGGGAAAACGGAACTTCGAAATCATTTACATATGAAGAGCTTGACAGCTGGGTAAGCCGTGTTGCCAACGGTTTGAAACATGCTGGTATTGAAAAAGGTGATCGTGTAACAATTTACATGCCAATGATTCCTGAAACAGTTGTTGCTATGTTAGCGGTAATGAAAATTGGAGCGATTATTTCACCAATATTCTCAGGTTTTGCTGCTGATGCAGTAATGACACGTGTACAAGCAGCTGGTTCAAAAATGGTTATTACCGCAGATGGCTTTTCACGCCGTGGGAAAATTGTTTCATTAAAAGATGAAGTAGATAAAGCTTGTGAACATTGTCCAACTGTTGAAAAGGTGGTAATTGTTCGTCATGCAGGAAATGATTTTACACCGCATAATTATGATTTTTCATGGAGTACGTTAGAAAAAGAAAAACCATTTATACATGCTGAAGAAATGAACAGTGATGATCCATTAATGCTTATATATACATCTGGAACGACTGGTAAGCCGAAGGGGACAGTACACACACATGCTGGTTTCCCGCTAAAATCTGCATTTGATGCAGGATTTGGAATGAATATAAAACAAGGCGACCGAGTATTATGGGTAACTGATATGGGCTGGATGATGGGACCATTTTTACTATTCGGCTCTTTAATTAATGGCGCAACAATGGTTATGTATGAAGGTGTCCCAGACTTTCCAGAAGCAGACCGCTTATGGGAGACAGTCGATAAATATGAAATTACTCATCTCGGTATTTCACCAACGTTAATCCGTGCATTAATGGCAAAAGGTGATGAATATGTAAATAAACACTCGTTAAAGAGTTTAGAAGTATTCGCATCAACAGGAGAACCTTGGAATCCAGACCCATGGATGTGGTTATTTAATACAGTTGGTAAAGGTAAAGTACCAATTTGTAACTATTCAGGTGGAACTGAAATTTCAGGTGGGATTTTCGGGAATGTCCTAATTAAGTCGATCGCACCGATTAGTTTTAACGCATCTTTACCAGGAATGGCAGCGGTTGTACTTGATGATCAAGGTAAACCAATTCGAGATGAAGTCGGAGAACTATGTTTAGAAAAACCTTGGGTAGGTATGACGAAAAGTTTCTGGGAAGATGATGAACGTTATGTAAACACATATTGGTCACGCTTTGAAAATAAATGGGTCCATGGGGACTGGGTTATTTATGACGGTGAGCAATACATCATCACAGGACGTTCAGACGATACGCTAAATATTGCAGGGAAACGTATTGGTCCTGCTGAATATGAATCTATTCTTGTGAAACATAATGATGTAATAGAAGCAGCGGCAGTTGGTGTACCGGATGATGTAAAAGGAGAAGTTTGTCATTGTTTTGTTGTATTACGAGATGGTGTAACATTCTCAGGAGAATTAAAGAAAGAATTAATGAGTTTAGTAAACTCTCATATTGGTAAAGCTTTATGTCCAAAAGACATCCACGTTGTAGAAGATTTACCAAAAACACGAAATTCTAAAGTAATGCGACGTGTCATAAAAGCTGCTTACTTAGGAAAAGAATTAGGAGATTTATCGTCACTTGTAAATCCTGAAGTGGTACCCTTTATTCAAGGACTACAGTCTAGCAAACTATAAAATTACGAATGAGCTCTATGTAAATAGAGCTCATTTTTAATGTTTACAAAAAGAAAAGAGAGGAAAAGTAAATTTGAAGTTAAAAAATCTACTATTAGTGTTAAGTATGTCTGTTTGTTTTTAGTTTTTATCAAAATAGGATACTGTGGCTGTCTATTCAATGGAGTGAATGAATTTTGTTAAGAATGAAAATTTAGTGAAGAAAAAAGTAATGAATAAAAGGAGAAATCCCTGGGGGACAGGGATTCAATAAGGGAGATATTATTGTCGTTCAATGTCGAAATTTGGCGTATCCGACAAATTAATATTATCACGAATTTTCAGGAGATTGTGATAGTGGATGTGTCAAAAATGTGTACGGGTTTCATATAAAAGTGTTATTTAAATAGGAAAAGGGAAAAGAATTAAGTTCACTCGTTCTTAAGATTTTTTCCCTTTTAAATTTACTGTTTGTTCGTTGTTCTATATACATCTGAAATTGGTAAATCTTCGCCATGTAAAGCTTGAGTACTGTCCTTTTTGTTTGAATTATGTGCCTCCTGAGAGGTTTCTTGCAGTTGTTCTTGGGCCTTACTAGGGGTATTCAGCGCATCTAATGACACAGGATCAAGTTGTTGACTTAATAAATCTTTTTTATCCATGTTATGTAGCTCCTTTTTGAACTTAGATATAAAAACAAAGTATTTTTAAATAGTTACGTGGGTATTATGTATCTTTGAATGGAATTATATACACAAACTATATTGAGAATTTAACTAATTATAAAAATTACTTGTGCTGACAAGCTTAAGAAATATAAAGATCATTAGTTCTTAATAAAAGCGTTATTTTAGTAGGCTGTTACGAAATTTCATTTGAAAGGAACATCCCAATGATAAAAAAGAGCACTGTAAATCAGTGCTCATCTTATTAGATATTGCTTAGTCCTTAAAAATAAAACCATTACGGACAATTCACAATGGTAATAGTGACGCTAGCCATTGTTCCAGGAGAATCAAGAAGTGAAGCAGTAACGGTTACTGTTCCAGGCCCATTAGCGGCTAGAAATACAGCGGTAAAGTTACCTGAAGCATTGGTAATGACCGCAAGAGGAACCATGAAAGCAAGAGAAGGGTTACTGAATGAAAAACTGACCACTACTCCTGGAGTAGGACTACCGTTTACTAATACTTGACCCGAAAAAAATAAAGTATTATTTCCTTGAGTGGATACACATGCTGTGGTTTCGTTAGAAGTCAAGGTAATAGAGGCAGGCCCAGCAGGAAGATTAAATCCAGTTGGTCCAGTTGGTCCGGTAGAACCAGTTGGTCCAGTTGGTCCAGTTGGTCCGGTAGAACCAGTTGATCCGGTTGATCCGGTAGAACCAGTTGGTCCGGTAGAACCAGTTGATCCGGTTGAGCCAGTAGCTCCTGTAGAACCGGTGGGACCAGTAGGGAATTGAAAGGGTTGAACAGGTGGAAGTGTAGGTCCAATAGAACCCGGATTAAGTGCAGCAAAATATAAAAACTCGTCCATTATTTATCACCTCTAAAAATCGTATTACTAATAGTAAATGTAATGATAGAGCAATGTGAAATGGACAAGCGGTTGTATTTTAATAAATTAAACAAAATAGTTATTTGATAGAAAAAGAAATTAGTATGTTTATTTTAGAAATTAAATATAAAAAGGCGATTATCGTCAAATCGCCTTTTGGGGTAATGCAGTGTAATTTTATTCAGTTATTTGAAATATAGTTTCATTCGGTTTGGAAAATCCATACAGTTTCCTTGCGAATTTTAAAATTTCTTCTTCACTACCTGTTAAAGCCTTAACATCATTTTTAAGGGAATGACCATCCTTCTTTAAAGAAGATAATTTTTGTTGCTCCGTATTAACCGTGATTTGTTTTTCTTTAATCATTTCTTGCTGGTTATTAAGAGAATATTGAAGGACAAAAATTATAGGTAATATAAAAGCTAAAGTAGTTATAATACGGCGTCTTGCTTTTTTATTATTACTTTGTTTGGTGTTAGCGTTCACTTGCTGTGAGGGTATCTTAGGATTTGATTGTTGTGATGATATTTTTGGGATGTTTCCCATTAAAATGCCTCCATTACTGATTGTAGAATTTAAACTGTTTAAAAGTATTATAAATGTTCAATGGGAATTCTAGAAGATAGTTTAATATAGGTGAGTTTTGTAAAGTTTAAACAAAATCCTTATTTAAATAAAAGGAACCCCGATTGTCTGCGGGGCTCCTAAGGGTAATCGTCAAGTAATGACGTACTCGACTAGTTAACGATATCATGAATTTTTTGGTAAATATACTGGTAAATGCGTCCAAATTAATGAGAGCATTATTTGAAACAAAAACGCTATTTTAATAGGGAGGGGAATAATGATGATTCCATGGGACAAGCGAGTATACATTGTATCAAGGTGATCATTTTATTACAGAGGGGATAATTTTAGAGGTTAGTGAAAAGGCGAATAAATCATTATATTGGCGTTGGTGCATGTTAGCTCCAAGATATGAAAAAGTGTGCGGTAATAGTACAAAGCGACTTCGGTTGATTCGGATAGATGATGATGAAGAATGATATAAAAATTTCATTTTGTAGAGAAATGAGGTGATTAAGGATGGGCATAGAATATGCCATGTTTGTATTAAAAAAGAGCAGAATTTAGCCTATATATAAAGATGTTGGAATTGTTCTAAAGGGGGGAATATCTGGAATATAAATAATTGAGGGGAGTGAACTAATAATGGAAACTAGTACTTTTTTAGGATTGTTTTGGGGATGGATAACGGTTATCGTATCGGGAATACTTTTCGTACGTCCATCGGTACTACGTGAATTGAAAAAATTAGTGGTTGAAGACAGAGGATTTGGTATTATGTATGGTTTTCTATCGATTTTCCTAGGGTTAGGTAGTGTAATCCTACATAATGTATGGGTATTCAACTGGCAGGGGTTCCTAACGGTTATTGCATGGCTTGCATTATTAAAGGGAATCTACATAATTGCATATCCTGAACCCTCCAAGAAAACAGACTTTGAATTAAGGGTACTATCTACACGTATAGCGCTCGCTATCATTGGCGCCTTGGCTTTATGGATGCTTATAGTAATCTATATAAAATAATCATTTTCTAATAAGAACTATATTAAAATAAATCTCTACGTGTTCATTGACAAAAAGCTGACTATACTTAGTCAGCTTTTTGTATATTACATTCTAGTATTTATCGGTCACAAAAGACATGTTCTCTCTTTTAAGTCGATATTGAAAATGTTACCAACTTTTTCTTTTACAATGACAACAAATAAAGAAACATTTACAACGACACTTATTTCGTTTAGAACTCCAATCATTATCACAATGATTCTTTTCTTTAGATTTCCACCAATCATCATTACAATGCTTTTCCTTAGAACTCCAATCATCATCACAATGATTCTTTTCTTTAGATTTCCACCAGTCATCACAACAATGCTTTTTCTTAGAACTCCAGCAATCATTTTTCCAGGACATTCTTTTATACCTCCCTTCAATAGGATTCATACTATTCTATGTTTTAGTAAAAGAATGGCTTGTTTATTAACCTATTATTTTACCTTTATATGATAGAGTGCTTTCTACTAGATATAGAATTCATACAAACTATGCTAATTTTCAAGAGATAGTTGAGAGAACTACTGGTTATGATATTAATCAACAAACACTTGTTGAAGGAAACGTTAAGATTTTAAATAATATCTTATTTTGGAGTACGCTTTTCTGAATGTATATTTCACAATGGTAAAGGAAAAATACACCATATCACTGCGAACAAAGCCTATGTATATGTGAAGTAATAGGAAAAGGTGGTCCCTATTCAAGGAGCCGGCTTATTAAAAGTATAAATAAGAAGGTTTAGTACAAGTGTTTGTTTTTTTGTTTCTATGCTTTTGTCTCGTACACTTTTAAGCTATTGGACATACTTTACTAGTAGAAAGGATTAGGGGGTGAGGTTTTGGGTTCTCGATTTAATAATTGTAGAAAGAAATGTACGTGTAAGCATGATGATTGTTGGGACATTTTTGAAGAGTGTAAAAAGGAAAAGAATGAGAAATGTGACAGTTCTTGTGTACAAGGAATTAGAGATGAGCTTAAAAAATTAATTAATAAAACAGTGCGAATTAACACTGAAGGACGTACTTATATAGGTACTGTTTCTTCGGTAACTTGCGATGTTGTTAAGCTAGCTGCTATTCCTGGTTCAGTTGCAGCAATTATATCTCTTTGTAAAATTGAAGCAATTTTACCACCTGCTACAACTGTTACTGATGAGTTTGATTTTAACGGTGTTGACGTAGCAAATAAAGATTAATTATGCTTTATTGATGCTAAGCCATTCTTATGAATGGCTTTTTATTTTGTTTAAAAGGGAATATATTTTTCATATAGAAATAAATTTGAAGGTGTATAAAAGGTTGTGTGAAAGGAGAATGAGAGTGATCAAGCTGAAACAATTTACAAGATCTGATTTCAAACAATTAATAAATTGGATTAATTCCGAAGAATTTTTAATACAATGGTCGGGAAATGCATTCACATATCCTTTAAATGAACAGCAATTAGAGAAATATACAGAATGTGCAAACACACTGGCATTCAAAATAATGGATGAAGAGACTAAAGCAGTTATTGGTCATATTTCTCTTGGACAAATAGATAATATAAATAAGTCTGCTAGAATTGGAAAAGTGCTAGTTGGTAATACGAAAATGAGAGGGCGTTCTATAGGGAAACATATGATGAAAGCCGTACTTTGTATTGCTTTTGATGAATTAAAACTACATAGAGTAACTCTTGGTGTTTATGACTTTAATAAGTCAGCTATTTCTTGTTACGAAAAAATAGGTTTTGTAAAAGAAGGTTTATTAAGAGAGTCAAAAAGAGTAGGAGAAACGTATTGGAATTTATGGGAAATGAGTATGTTAGAATATGAATGGAACAATAAATAATAGTATTTTATAATTATATTATGTTAACAAAAGGGGTTTGGTGGGAATCGTGAATAAAAAAACAAAAATAATTTCAATTGCAGCTGTTTCAGGGGGCGGTAAAACTACCATTACAGAAAGTTTAGCTCATGAGTTGAAAAAATCAAAGGCTCTATATTTTGATAGATATAAATTTGATAACTGTCCGGTTGATATTTGCAAATGGATTGATGATGGAGCTAATTACGATGAATGGGTACTTACACCGCTAATGAATGATATTCAGCGTTCTATACAAGATAGTAGTTTAGATTATATTATTGTAGATTATCCTTTTGCATACTTAAATAGAGAAGTGGGAAAATTCATTGATGTAACTATATTTATCGATACACCTTTAGATATTGCGATGGCTAGAAGAATTTTGAGAGATTTTAAAGAAGATACAATGAGTGAAATACATAATAATTTGAAACATTACATGACACATGCGAGAAAAGCTTATTTAGAGGCAATTCATACTGTTAAGCCGAATTCGGATATTGTATTGGATGGATCTTTATCTATAAGTGAAATAATTGATCAAATAATAGAGGAACTTAATCGAAGAGAAGTGATTGTGAATGGTTAAATGTATAAAACGATATGTACAAGTCATTATCTGATTTATATAGACGAGAATTAGATAACTTTTTGCGTTATGGTCTGGCGACTTCGAATCAAAAATATTGAAAGCTTCATGGACAGATAAAACATATAAATACGGTGAAGTTTTAATGCATGTAATTGTACATGAAATTCATCATATTGGTCAGATATCTATATGGGCAAGAGAATTAAATCTTCAGCCCGTTTCAGCGAATTTAGTTGGAAGAGGATTGTAGATTTAGAAACCGACTTGCAGTGTAAACGCAAGTCGGTTTTTATATATAAGAAGATTTCTTAATTAAAATCCTCGGCTTTTTTTTGACGTATATATAAAAACATTAAGATTGTAATGATGAAAAAGATCATAATCATTTGTATGATTAAATTTTTAAACTGAAACAATATTGTCCAAGATGTAACAGCATCTTTAAAAGCTTGGAGTGCAGAGTACGAGGAAGGATCAAAACCGTACTGAAGTAACTTTTTTGTTTCAATAAAAGTACTGTTTTCATCACCGGCGTCTAATATTACTGAAATAAGTCTAGTATCTCCTCGTGTGGCTGTACTGACAAAACTATAATTACCATTAGTTGAAAAACTAGTTTGTAAGCCGTCAACACCTTGGAGTTTAATGTTTTTATTAAGGGAATATATCATTTTATTTGTATTGAAAACTTTTGAATCTTTGAAGGTAAATTGGTAAGAGGTTAGTTTCGTAACATTCAATACATCTGGAAAGTCTTTTACTAATTGTGTTGCTAGTTTAGCGACGTCTATCGATGTTGTAGTTGATTGTTTATTCGTATCGTTATTAATTCCAGTAGCATTTAGAAACGGGGATGGTTGTGATAACTTTAGTTGTTTTGCTTTGTCATTCATTAAAAGTGTAAAGTTATCTTCGTTTCCAGCAATGTGTTCTGCAAGGGCAAGTGCGGAACGATTATTCCCTGTCAAAAACAATGCATGAAGTAAATCACGAACCGTCGTTTTATCTTTCGAAGTTACTTGTATAGGACTCGTTTCTGCTCGGAAAACTTCGTTACTTATTTTTACTAATTCATCTAACTGTATTTTTCCTTCATTCAGTTGTTCCAGTGCGATATACTCTGTCATTAATTTAGATAAAGTAGCTGATTGTATAGGAGTTTCTTCATTTTTTTTATAAACAATCTCACCAGAATTAGTATCTATTAAAATAGCTGATTTAGCTTGAATAATTGGACCATTTACATAAAGATAAAAATATAAAACGATAAGTGCAGTAATAAGAAAAGATAATAATAAAACTGTTATTTTTTTTAAGAATTGCATTAGCGATCCTCCTACTATTACATCAATAATATTATTGTAAAAAGGAATGCTTAATTAGGAAGAAAGAAAAGGTAAAGAATTTCTAAAGAATTATAAAGGATTATTAAATTTTGGATATTGATGGAATATAAAAGGTTCAATTTTTTATATGATAAAAAATTGAACCTATAAATATGTGGTATTAAGCTTTATAAGGGAGTAATTTTACAGTGAAAGTTGTTTTTTTATCATCGCTATATACTTCAATTGTTCCTTTATGCAATTCAACAATACTTTTTGCAATTGCTAATCCGAGCCCAGATCCACCAGTGTTTGTTGAACGTGATTTTTCAACACGATAAAAACGTTCAAAAATATGAGGTAAATCAGTACTAGGGATAGGTTGTCCGTAATTTGTTATATCAATTGTAATCATGTTATTGCTTTCGTAAGCGGTAATATCAATATGATCTCCATCATTTCCATAAGTAATAGCGTTTATGATTAGATTTTCAAACACACGTACTAATTTATCCCCATCAGCTAGTACCATTAGCTTTTGAGATGGGAAAGAAGGGCGACATTCAATATTAGCTTCTTGAAGCTGTATCCGAAATTGGACAGTTAATTGTCCAAGCAATTCTACAATATCAATGGGAGCAGAATATAAACTTAACTCTTTATTTTGAACGCGTGTATATTCAAACAAGTCATTCATTAATGCATTAAGACGAGTTACTTTATCGTAAATGACTTGAATATAGTATCGTAATTCTACTTCATCTCTATAATTATCATGATGGATTAAATTTACGTATCCAACTATAGATGTAAGAGGGGTTCGTAAGTCATGTGATACATTTGTAATAAGTTCGCTTTTTGCTTGTTCTGCCTGTCTTTCTTCATCAATCGAAACTTTTAATTGCTCAATAATTTGATTGACCCCAGTTGCCAGTTCTTCTAAATAATTATGGTGTACGATGGAAACTTTATGATTAAAGTTTCCACTTGCAATATACCGAATCTCTTCAATCATTTTTTTTATACAAGTTTCATAGTAAACCTTTCTTTCATGACGATAAAAAATGTATAAATAGGATGAGAAAATAGAAAATAAAAACAAATAAGATACAATCATCATCCATAAAGACTCTTTTAATCCAATATATTTTTCATGGCCAAAAATTCTAATGAATTCTTTTCCTAGTTCGCTTAGAGTAAGTGAACTCTCAATTACACTCGTTACGAGGCGAAATATAATTAATTCGGTAATTGGTGTAAGAGTGATAGCTAATAAAAGCCAAAAAATAAGCTTCCACTTTGGTATATCTTTTAATATATCAAATGCTTCATTTCTCAATTTTATATCCTACTCCCCAAACCGTATGAATTAGTTTTTCACCATTCATTACGGTTTCAAGTTTATCGCGTAAATTACTAATATGGACCATTACCGTTTTATTAGAACCATAACCGTCTTCATTCCAAACTCGTTCGAATATCTCTTCAGAGCTAAATACTCTTCCAGTATTACTCGCTAGTAAATATAAAATATCAAATTCGATAGAGGTGAGTTTAATATATTCTCCATTTACTTTAACAGTATGATTATGTTTATGTATTTCAACAGAACGAATACGAATAATACCATCTTCATTCTTTTGGGAAGTAGCATTTTGGAAAGAGGATCTTCGTAATAAAGCCTTCACTCTAGCCACTAATTCTAGTGGATTAAACGGTTTAATCATATAATCATCTGCGCCGGTCATAAGTCCTAAAATTTTATCCATATCTTCAGCCTTTGCACTAAGCATAAGGATAGGTACAGTATTATTTTCACGCACTTCTTGACAAACTTCCAATCCGTTTCGTTTTGGCATCATAATATCTAAAAGCATAAGGTCAACTTCATATGTACATATCATTTGTAATGCTTCATCACCATCATAAGCTTTATAAATGTTATAGCCTTCATTTCGTAAATAAACAGCCAGTAATTCTACAATATCTTTATCATCATCAATAATTAATATGTTTTTATTCATTTTATAGTTAGTTCCTTTCCTTACAATTAATCAACATTACTATAATATCAAACATTTATGTATTTTGTAGTAATGTTTCTACATAAAATTTCATGTATCGTATTAAAAAGGAATTAAAACATTCATAACGAATATAAAATAAGAAGGATATTTAAACTCCACATTATACTGAAAGATAGTTATAAGGGGGACTTGCTATGTTATATAATGATATATATTCATTTACTCCAACTGGAAAAATAGAAAATGATATTAAAGCTTTTCTATTAAAATACAATAAAGAATTTACATATAAACATTCAATTCGTGTGGCAAATGAGGCGAGAAAAATTGCGGGAATATTTTATGAAGATGAAGAAAAAGCAGCGATTGCAGGGTGTTTACATGATATTAGTGCAATCTTTCCGAATGAGGAGCGGATTGCAGTTGCTGAAGAATTTGGCATAGAAATATTACAAGAAGAACGAGAGTTTCCAATGATTATTCATCAAAAATTATCGAGTGTAATTGCAAAAGAGATATTCAAAATAGAGGATGAAGAAGTTTTAAATGCAATCAGTTGCCACACTACGTTGCATAAACATGCAACGAAGATGGATTTAGTATTATTTATTGCTGATAAATTAGAATGGGATCAAATAGGGACACCGTCATATTTAATTGAGGTAAAAAAAGGATTGGAAAAATCTTTGGAACATGCTGCTTTTGTATATATTTCATATTTGTGGGAAAGAAAATATACATTAAAAGTCATACACCCGTGGTTAGAAGAAGCATATTGGTATTTAAAAGAAATTGTAGAGTAGAAAGGGTATAAAAATGCAATTTAAAGAATATATGAATCAAACATTCCCAGGAGTTACGTTAGTACCGTCCATATACTTTCAGTGGGAAAATCATCTTCATTTTGATTTTGGGAAAGATAAATATCAATTCAAAGAAGATGGTAACACGTATAATATGGAATATTTTACACAACTATATAGGTATAATAAAAGTCTATTTAAAGATATATTTTCAAAAGAAGATACCGTCTTTTTAGTCACAAATGTTTATCGATTTAAACAGGAAAATATAAAAAATGCGCAGAAAATAAATGTATACAATAGGTTTATTAAAAAGAGGGATTTAAAGTTTCATATAAGACAAGAAACATTCCCTTTTCTATTTGAGGATGAAGAAGCTGACTTATATTGTACATATCAATTTTCTTTAAAATGTCTTGCTGAAGATATTAAATATGAACCGCTTATTCAAGCAGCTAATCATGAAGATTTCCCTGACCTACGTCCACGTCTAGGGCGAAAAAAAGAAATTTCACATCCAGATGTATTTTTTATAAATGTAACAAAGGATATTATCATGTTTATTTATGATGATAGAGGATGTGAAGTAATTGCGAAGAATAAAGAAAAGATACGGGATTTATATGAGAAGTATAAAGAGTGGATACCAGAATATGAACGAGAGAGTATAGATGACTTATTTACATGAAAATAGGAGGAAGTGAAGTGTGTAATGAAAAGGATCGCAATTGTATCTGCATGGGAACCAGAGCTTACGTATTTGCATCAACATTATCCAAGTGAGCGTGTAGAAAAAATAGCAGCTTGGGAATTTCATTTTCATTCTATTAATGAATTAGAAGTTATTTCAGTTGTAACTGGTGTCGGTAAAGTAAGTTGTGCTAGTTGTGTACAACTATTAATAAGTGAATTCCAGCCAGACCAGTTATTTATGACAGGGATTTGCGGGAGTTTATCAGATAAGGTGAAAAATGGACACATCGTTGTAGCTCTTAATACTTTGCAGCATGATGTTACAGCGGCTGGTTCAGGAGAAGATAGTTTTAATCTATATGATGGTAGAACAGCACCTATTGAAACAACTAAATCACTCGTAAAACGAATGAAGAAATTGCGTTCGTATGACCCGGTCCATTTTGGTACATTTCTATCTGGAGATCAACGTATTCGAAGTTCAGAAATGAGGTATTTACTTCATACTGTATACGGTGCTTTAGCCGTTGATCAAGAAGTGGCAGCATTTGCTTATGTATGTCGTGTAAATAACAAACCATTTCTATGTTTAAAAGCTGCCTCAGATCAAGCGAATGACAAAACGAAAGAAGAACAAAAGGTTTTTAAAATGTTAGCATGTGAACGAGCGTGTGAGCATTTAATTACTTTTTTACGTGTTTATGAGATTACTGTAGTTAACAATAGATAACAAGAGGGGGAATATCCCGCTCATTTCAAATTAAGAGGTGAATTATAATTGCATACGTATTATGGAGAACTTTGTACAAAGATATATGAAAGTGATAAATCAATTGCAGCCGGAAAAGAATTGGATTTTTATCTTTCTTTTGCAAAAGATAAAAATATACATGTGTTAGAACCAATGTGCGGAAATGGTAGAATGTTAATTCCCTTTATGCAAAATGGTGTGAATATAGAAGGGTTTGATATTTCGAAAGATATGCTTAAAGTTTGTAAAGATAAAGCAGAAAAATTAAACTTAAAACCGGTTGTGTCACAAGGAAGAATAGAAGAATATCATAGTGATAAAAAATATGATCTTATTATGATTCCTATCGGTTCATTTTCACTTTTACCAAATAATTTAGTAGACAATAGTCTTCAAAATATGAAAAACAACTTAAAGGAAAATGGCAAATTACTTCTGACAATTGTACAAGGTGGAAGTGAGACAGAACAAATTTTAGATTGGATAGAGACAAATAGAAAAGAAATTAACAATGAATTAATTGTTGAGTATAGAAAAGTTTCATATGATAAGGCGCAAAAACTTCTAAATATTATACTGAAATATGAAATCATTCATGATGAGAAAATAAAAGAAACTGAGATTATGGATTTTCCTATAAGACTATATGATTTAAAAGAATTTGAAAATATACTTATTACTAATGGTTTTAGTCAAATTGTTGTTCATGAAATAAAAGATGGATATGGTGAAGGTAATTCATTTCATGTATTTGAATGCAGTTTATAACAAGTCAAAGCGGGGGATTATACTTATATGATTCAATACAAAAGATGTAGTGAAGTAAGTATAGATTTAGTGTATAAAGCTTTTAAGGATGGATTTTCAGATTACATCATTAAACTGGAAGTTTCAAAAGAAGATTTTATAAAAAGATTTTTTGGGCCAGAAGGGAATTCGCTAGAACACTCCTTTCTTGCTTTAGACGGTGACGAATGTATTGGTGTAATACTTGGTGGTATTAAGGTATATGAAAGTATAAAAACAATGCGCTGCGGAACATTAGCTGTTCATCCAGAATTTCGAGGCATTGGTGTAAGTCAAAAGTTATTTGGGTTACATAAAGAAGAAGCGACACAAAATAAATGTAAGCAGCTTTTTCTTGAAGTTATTGTAGGAAACGATCGGGCGATTCATTTTTATAACAAATTAGGTTATGAAAAAGTATATGATCTTTCTTATTATAATTTAAATGATTTAACTAAAATAATGAATAAAGGTAATAAAAATATTGAAGTAAAACAATTAGAATTTCCAACATTTAAAGTTGAGATTCAGAAATGGTTAAACTTCCATATAAATTGGCAAAATGATATTAATTATATCGAAAAAACAAATCATACATTTTACGGTGCATATTTCGATAATGATCTAAAAGGTACTGTATGTATAAATGAACAAGGTAAAATTAGTTTTATTTTCATAGACAAAGACTATAGAAATATTGGTGTTGGGACGAAATTATTACAGGTAGCAAGTGAAGAATTAAAGTTATCAAGTTTATCAATTGGGTTTCCAAACAACAATTTACTGGAAGGGTTTTTAAAGAAATCTGGATTTGAAAAGAATTCTTTAGCACAATATGAAATGTATTTATTGCTATAAAAAGCGGAAGGAATTATTCTTTTCGCTTTTTATTTTGCACTATAAACGTTTTTGCTGTATGTGGGAGGATAAGTAAAAACAACAGAAGTTTTGTTACCTATCTTATTGAGCTAACTGGCACTTTAGTTGAAAAAGGAAAATGTATAGTAAACATAGAATATATTAATACATTAAAAGATTTATGAGGTGAAAGTGATGGCGATTAAGCAAGACGAAATTAAAGTAGTAGTCGGAGCTGGAGTATTTAATAATAATCCAGGTTGGGTTCAAACGCAAGAAGATGAACTTAATTTACTAGACAATACCACTTGGGAAGAAAGATTTGAATACAATTCCATTTCAGCTATTTTAGCAGAGCATGTATGGGAACATCTTACTTTTGAAGAAGGTGTAAAAGCAGCTGAAATTTGTTATAAATTTTTAAAGCCATCAGGTCATATTCGGTGCGGAGTCCCAGATGCATTTTTCCGAGATGAAACCTACCAAAATATAGTTCAAATAGGCGGACCTGGCCCGAAAGACCACCCAGCTGCAAGTCATAAAATCGTTCATAATTATAAAACATTAACGAAAATGTTTGAAACCGCTGGATTAGAGGTAGTTTTACTTGAACATTGTGATGAAAATGGTCAATTTTATTACAATGAATGGGATGCAAACGATGGTGTTATTTTCCGTTCGAAAAGGTATGATTCTAGAAATCGAGGCGATAAACTTGGTTTTCCATCGCTAATTGTTGACGCGATTAAAAGGTAAGTCATTCACCTAGAATAGGTGTTAGTTCTATCAGTTCATGAGTCGCAAATGCGGCTTTTTTTATTTGTTTTGTAAACCTACGTTTAGCAAGGAATTAGACATACATAACTTGATTTGAATACTATATTAGCTCTTATTAACACCATTTATCTTAAAGGAAATTGCTTTTAAATATTTAATGGAAATATCATATAAAGTAAATAAATCAACGTTTTCTCATGTTGAATTTTTTTGCGGAAATGTTGAGGTACGCCTATTGTAATAAACACATGGAGAGAATATATGATAAATCAATCAATGTTCAAGATACCATTCACACATTAAATTAATATTTCATTGCCATAGAGATTTCTTTTATACATAAATTCGTGTAAAATAAAACAGGAACATACATTCTATACAAGAGTAGGAGGAAATAAATATGTTAGCTCAAATAGAGAAACAAACTGATGGCTATATTATAAAATTTGAACGCCAATTTCCCAATACAATAGAGGAAGTTTGGTCTGTTTTAACTGAAAACAGCAAGCTTAAAAAATGGATGTCTAATTTACAGATTGAAAACCTTAAAACAGGTGGAATTATAAAGTTCGACATGATGGATGGTTCATTTTTAAATATTGATATTTTAGAGTGCCAACTAAATTCAGTACTTGAATTCACATGGGATAAAGATCGTGTCCGATTTGAAATACATAAAGAGGAAAATGGTTCTCTTTTACTACTTAAAGAATACATTCATGAATTAACTGATCATACACCAAAAGATATAGCTGGTTGGCATATTTGTCTTGACCTTTTTTCTTCAGTTTTAGAAGAGGAAGAGAAGGAATTTTCTAAAAACGAATGGCAACAATGGTTCGAAAAATACAAGGATAAGATTCAAGAAGTGAGAGGGTAATTGTATAATAGGTAATATTCATTATGTAATTATTATATTGTAAAAATGATTTTGTGGAAAAATAAGAATAGAGGTTAATATGAAAGTAAATCAATTAATTGCTAATAACATAAATAAACTTGATACTGTTATTCCGTTTAATAAATCACTTGGTATTGCTGGTTTATCTGGATCTGGAAAAACAACTCTTTGTCAAACAATTGGTGAAGAATCAAAGAAGCGTCTAGTTTCCTTATTGCCAAAGGCTGAATATCAATATTTATTTCCTAATATTATGGAAACTAATTTTAGTGCAATTAAAATGGAAGAAATGCCTTTAGTACTTTTTTTAGGGAAATCATCAATTTCTTCCAATCCGCGTTCGACGATTGGTACTCATACAGGTGTTTTTAAAGAGATTCGTGAAAAATTAGCGGAAGAATTTAATCTTTCTCCTGAAGTCTTTTCATTTAATAATCAATTAGGTTGGTGTGCTGGCTGTAAAGGGCGTGGTACTACTAAAAATATTGAGTGTAAAAAATGTAAGGGGAAACGTTATAGTGAAGAAGTTGAACAACGTACTATTGAGTTATTTGCTGAATCACATACAATTTCGGATATTAACGATTTAAGTGTTGAATCTATTCTTTCACTAGCAGAAGAATTAAATATTAGTGAAGCAAAACAACATATACTGCAAAATATTATCAATATGAACATTGGTTATTTAACATTAAATCGAATTATGGGTACGTTGTCAGGTGGAGAATTAACACGACTTTACTTAGCTGAATTCATGGCAGTAAGTGAAAATGCTGTAATTATTATTGATGAGATTTCCGTGGGGCTTGATTACGAAACATTATTACAAATATTAGAAGAGATCGAAAAATTAGGGTACAAAAATCAAATTTGGCTCATTGATCATTCAGATACAGTACTGGATACAACGGATGAGCAAATGTTCTTCGGACCTGGTAGTGGAAAATATGGTGGAAAAATCGTAAAAGAATCACCAAGGCCAAAGCCAATACTATCGGAACGAAATTACAAAATGCCAACAGAATATTATACATTCCATGAATTATATTGCCGAAATATCCAAATGACTGAGTTTCAGATTCCTAAAAATAGACTTGTAACTGTTACAGGAGAGTCTGGATGCGGGAAATCTACACTTGTCAATGAGTGTTTAGCTACAGATTTCTTGAAACGATATCCAAAAGATAAACTAGTTATGGTAGGGCAAGATCGAAACCAATCGATTACAAGTCGATCAACTGTAGCAACTTTCTTAGATATTAAAAAGAAACTGACAAAGTATAGTGAAGAAATTGATGATATTTTTGAGCGCTCAATTGAGGATATTATTGATGAAATTCCAAACGAAGATATTGCGTATAAACGCTTGAGCCTACTAATCAAATTAGGACTGGGCTATTTAACATTAGAACGAAAAACACAAACATTATCAACGGGTGAGTTTCAATGTGTTCATTTAGTTTCTGAGTTATTTGCAAAAACAAGAAATCCACATACATTGTTTATTTTTGATGAGCCTTCAAAAGGTTTATCGCAAAATATTTTAAATCAATTTATAGATAGTGTTAGAGGGATATTACAAGATGAATCAGTCTCTATCATAATGATTGAGCATAACAGTTACATGCTAGAAAGTTCTGATTATATTGTCGATTTTGGAAAAAGACAGCTTGAATCTATAGAGCATCTTGATGTAGTAAGTCATGATGATTATTATCGTCAAAAAAGCAGTGTGAATAATGCTGAGCAAATACATATTTCTTCAACACTGAATCAACAAAATGGAATTAATTACTTAGAAGAAAATCATATTGATTATTTTAAAAATGCAGAAAACATCTATAAGGGTGGCATATTAAAAAGCTTATCATCAATGGCTCGTTTAATTTACGGTGAATACGAATCTGATACAATTGCACCTGTAGTTGCTATTGATCTCGAAAGACATTTGTATAGTCAATATAGTTTCTTATATGAAATTGGTGGATTGATCAATCATATTGTAGCTGCTCATCCGACTAATAAAGATACGAGAAGCTTCGATTTCTATTCTCAGGATAATCATTGCCCATCATGTTCGGGACGTCTTCAAATTGAAGTTTTTGATAAAGAAATTACAATTCAAGATAAAAATGTTCCATTTTGGGATGGTCTATTCGATCCGGAAATCATGAAAGTATTAAAATTTTATCAATATGAAAAAATAGAATTTCTATTTGAAGAAATTAAAAATGAGCTTGGTCATGATTTGTCAAAGAGCTATAATGATATGTCTGAGGAAGAAAAACATACATTTTGGTACGGCTATTTTGATAAGTCCTTTTATGATAAGAAAGGAAAGACACGTAGAACATGGGTAGGATTTAATACAATTATTGGCGGATATATTGTTATTTCAAAAGCAGCTATTAAAGAAGATATTAAGACTTCTAAAGAAATGATGACATGTCCAATTTGTGAGGCAACTGTATTAAATCACCAAAAATCGCTTAAATTTGGAGATACAGATATTCGTGAAATTATCAATCAGCCGCTTAATGAAATAATAAAAATTGTAGGAGATTTACCTGTACTCATCAAATTGAAATCTATCGTAGGTGACAATATGATTATGACAGAAGATGTCTCGTTACTGCCTAGGAAAACACAAGTTGCACTGAAAATGTTTGAATTAGAACAAGCAAGCTTTTCAAACTATGAAATGGTGTTACAAAATGTTTTACCATTCTGGAGCCAAATTAAAGGTAATATCGAATCAATCAGCAATAATAATAAGGTGACTATTTGTGATTTCCAAAATATCAATGAAACAAGAGAAACTATCATAGATAAGTATTTCACAAATGGAAAATATAAAAAATTAACATATGTGTATGAAGCATTTGGTTATAAAAAATTAGTTACCCAAATTAATAAAATTAAAAAAAGCAACCCATGTCCATTCTGTAACGGAAAAAAAGTTATAACCGAGGATAATCTACATGATGGCGTGTTTAAATTAACAATTCCATGTATAACTTGTAATGCAAGTGGTATTAATGATGAAGGGCTTAAAGAAATTGTTGATGGCATAGATGTACAAACATGGTTAACTGGAAAAGTTAGTGATGTTGTGGATGAAAGCTTACGAACTGAGGATGTTCCAGACATTCTAATATTTAATCGAATTCGTGAGTTGAATAAGCGAGAAATGATGGCAGTTTATGAATGTCTTGAGAAAAATAATTAAATTAAGAAGAATAAAAAATAGTGGTCAGTTAGGGATTAAAAACTCATTTGCAATAATCTGCAAATGAGTTTTTATGTTGAAGAAGAGTTTCTTTAAACGTGTTAAGGTGGATAGATAATAGAGCAAGAAAAATCTATTTGTAATACCAATATAAATTATTCTTAAATTTTAAACTGAAAGGTATTACAGGTTGGCATTTATGTTTAAGTTTTGTTAGTCTTTCTAAGATGTAAATACCATTTATCTGTGAGAGTTAGTTTTAAATCGTTAATTATGATCATTTATTATATAATTATTGACGTATAAAAATGTTTTTTTTTGGATAATAATTTAGGTTATTTGGATAATAACAAAAGGAATATGCTACTTTTTTAGTGATTGTATAATTATTAGAATTTTTAAATTTAACAGAAATATATACTTGAATGAAGTATATATTTCTGTTAAATTTATCCTATGGACAAAACAAGTTTAATTAAAGGTCATTTAGAAATGTGTGTGTTATCTATTTTGTCGAAAAAGAAAAGTTATGGTTATGAAATTATGAAAGAACTTGAAGTACACAATTTAAAATTGAAAGGAGTAGGAAGTATTTACCCTATTTTAACTAAGTTAAAAAATCAAGAGTGGGTAAATACTTATCAAGAAGTAACAGACAGTGGTAAAGTTAGAATCTATTATGAAATTAATGAAAACGGGAAAATACGTCTTGAGAAGAAAATTAATGAGTGGTTAGAATTACAATCTGATATTCAAACATTATTAAAAAGTGGTTTGAAAGGAGACCTTCTGAAATGAGGAATGAATTAAACGGTAAAGAAAATCAATTTTTAACTGACGTACTTAAGGAATTAAAGCAATACGATATCAGCTTAGAAGAAAGGGAAAATATTAAACAACAAATTTTAGAGCATATTCAAGAATGTCGTGAAAATGGGGAGGATAGTATAAATGATCTAGGTACGCCTCAATTATTTGTTCAAGATTTTTTAGAAATAAATGAAATTGACCTACAAGTTAAAATGAGACAACTTCAAAATGAAAAGGGAAATTCGAGCACATTTATCTTAGGTGGCATATTCATCGCAGTTATTACTTACCTCATCTCACAAACTACACTTTCACTATTTTTAACGGAATCATTTAACGGAACTAATAGCAAAAATACATTTAATTATAATCTTTTATATCGTATAGCAGAGAATCAATGGTGGAACTATGTATTAATAATGTTTAGTTTTACGCTCTCTATATTAGTATTTATTAGCCTAGTAAGTTATAAAAAAAGAAAGCTATCTAAAGTATAATGAAGAAAACTATCTATAAACTATTTCAAATTTGTATTCTTTGTAATGTATTAATATTATGTATCGTACATCCAAAAGTTTATGCTCAGCAAAATATTAAAGTTACATTAGATAAGTATATTGAAAAATTTATAAAGGAACAGAACATTCCTGGAGCTTCCGTTGCAATTGTACATCATAAAGATGTATTCTTTACAAAAACATGGGGGATTACTGGGGAGTCTGAAAAAAAGGTAACTAGTAAAACCCCATTTGCGATTGGCTCAATAAGTAAATCTTTAACAGCTTTAGCTATAGTCAAGTTAATAGAAGATAAAAAAATAAAATTAGAGGATTCAGTTCAACAACATCTTCCTGCGTTTAAACTAAAAGATACACAATCAACTTCAAATATAACAATCCAACATCTACTAACTCATACAAGTGGAATAAACACATATGAAGGCTTAGCATTATCAGATAAACAATTGAAGAGTTCTAAAGCATTAAAGGAAAATGTAATGAAACTTTCAAAAATAAAATTAAATGCCCCACCAGGGGAAAAATATCAATATAGTAATGCAAATTATATGATACTTGGTGCCCTTATTGAGGCAGTCACAAATGAAACATATTCTTCATATATAGAAAAGCATGTTTTTCAGCCTTTAAAAATGAATGGCGCAGCGGCAAATAAAGAAAGTGCATATGAAAAAGGCTATTTAACAGGTTACCAGTCGTTGTTTGGTATACCAAGAAAAAGTGTAGTGTCTTATGATAATGCTGGAGCACCGTATGGTTATATTACCGCGAATTTGGAAGATATGATTCAATTTATAATGTTTTTGAATCACCAAGACCACACTCAATTTTTAAAGAAAGAAAGCATGGATCTTTATCTATCACCGCTTTATAAAATAAATTCAGAAAAAAGTTATGGGTTTGGATTAAGAACAACAAATATAAATGTAAGCGAAACGATGGTTTGGCATTCAGGATCAACGCCTGATGCTCGTGCAGAAATGTTTATTTTAAATAAAAGTGGCTGGGCTGGTGTGATTTTAACGAATAAAAATCATGTATTAGAAGAAACAGCACTAACGGTATTGAAAAAGGGGATTATTAGTATTTTGAATGGGGAAAAACCTGGTGATATCCCTAAAAACATACCATTCACACAAATTGTTATGTCGATAGTCACACTCTCACTCATTATTACATCAATTATGTTAATGAAAAAGTATAAACGTAAGAAAACTTGTAAAAAACAAACTTGGCTGTTCGTTGGGAGTATATTTCTACTATTATCTAGTATTTTGATCCCACTTCTTATTTATTGCACAAATTCACCGTGGCATACGATTAAATTGTTTGCAGCAGATGTAGCTTTACTCGCTAGTATTACAGTAATATTATTAGCTGTGAACGGACTAATATCAATATTTATAGCCCTGAGGAGCAAGAAAGTATAAGGATAAATAATTAAAGAAATATAATTAAAGTTGTTAAAAATAGTTGACTCTCACACAATGTCATTGTTTAAGCTAAAGTTGAGATTCGAGGTATCTAGAATTTTTAGGAGGAAACCACGTTTAAAATTGGAGCTATTACAGCCAGTAAAAGTCGATGAGCAAAGTGGTTATCGATATTATTCAGCAGCCCAATTAAAGAAAGTAAATCAAATTCAAGTGTTAAAAGATATGGGATTTAATATTGCCACTATTAAAGAATTAGTAGAGAGTGAAAATATTGAAGTAATAAAGTCACAATTTGAAAATCGTAGTGCTCAAATAAAGGAAGAAATGGACGATCTCAAAAAACAATTACGTCTCCTCGAAGACTCAATGAAAACGATGAGAGAGGATGTTATTGAAATGAACTATCATGTTTCATTAAAAGAAATTCCAGAAAGAAATGTAGCAAGTGTTAGAAAGGTTATTCCATCGTATAATTGCGAAGGGGATTTATGGAGTATATTGATGCAAGAAATTAATGTTAAAAATATTAGTATAGCTAATCCGATTTATAGTATTGCTACATTCCATGATCAAGAATATAAGGAAAATGATGTGGATGTAGAAATACAGATAAATATTTTAGGGGAGCATGAAAATACAAAAGATGTTAATTTCAAAAAGATAGATCCATCCTATGTAGCTTCAATAACAGTTAACGGAAGTTATGAACAAATGACAGCTGTAAATGAGGCGGCAGCAAAATGGATCGAAACGGAAGGTTATGAATTAGCTGGACCGATGTTTAATATTTATCACGTTAGTCCAGCGATGGAATCAGATCCTAATAAGTGGGTTACAGAGGTTTGTTATCGGATAAACAAATAAACAATAAAGTAAAAAGGACTCGTTGATTAACCATAATAGCCTCCTTAATACTAGTTAATCTAAGGAGGCATTGAATTGTTATAAATTAATGATATGTGTATCCTCCATCAGGAAATAATACATTACCTGTAGTAAAACCATTTTGCATTAAATACAGGACAGTATGTGCAATTTCATCATTATACCCAGGTCTCTGTACAAGAGAAAGAGATTTATAATCTTCATAAGCAGCTAGTCTTTTCTCATTTTGTTCATTCTCTCTTCGTATCGTTCCAGGAGAAACAACATTAACTCTAATAGGAGCTAATTCAACAGCTAAAGCTTTCCCTAAGCTTTCAATAGCACCATTACAAGCGCCATAAGCAGGTGCACCTTTAAGTGGTCTTTGACTAAATGCACCGGACATTAACACGATAGATCCAGATTTTGAAAGAAAAGGAATTGCATATTTTACGGCGTAATATTGTGGCCAAAACTTTCCGATAAAGCTGCTTTCAGCAATTTCCTCTGTAGCGGTTATTGGTCCAAGTGTGTAAGAGGCTCCCGGTGTGAATAAATGATCAAAATTCCCAACTGTCTTGAAAAAATCTTGTAATTGCTCTTTATTTTGATTATCCAATACATAAGTTTGAAGATGGTTGTTATTTATTAATTCTCGAGAAATTTTTAATTTTTCTTCCGAGCGTCCTGCAATAATAACATGTGCGCCTTGTTCGATTGCTTGTTTTGCTGTTACTAATCCAATACCAGAGCTTCCACCAATGATAACGATACGAGTATCCTTTAATGTAGTAATAGACATATTTTAGCCCCTCCTTTAATAAAAACTTTAAAATAAAACTGCTATGCTTTTATTATTCGCTAAAAGATTGCAAGTGAAAAGTACGCACTTTATATGTACATAGTCGCAAATTTCGTACTAATCGCTTGTTATATGGATACATAATATAAAAAATTACTCATTATAATTTATGATTTGAGGGAGTGGTGAGGAAAGTGAATTTAGAGGAACCGAAATTAAAAGGGGTAATAGCGACATTACAAATAATCGGTGGGAAATGGAAGCCACTTATTTTATTTATATTATTAACAGATGGAACGAAACGGTTTGGTGAATTAAAGCGATTAATACCAGACATTTCTCAAGGAACATTAGCGAAGCAGCTTCGTGAATTAGAACAAGATCAACTAATACAACGTGAAATTTATCAAGAAATACCACCTAAAGTGGAATATAGCTTAACTGAGCATGGAAAAACAGTTAGTACTGTTTTAGATAGTATGTGTGGTTGGGGAAGAGGACATTTAGAATATATTGATAAAAATAAAATATAACATTATTATGTAAACTAAATGGAATTTGTCGAAACATATCGTTTTAATAATTTGTATTTTATAATATATAATTAAGTAGTGTTATAGGTTATTATATATGCAGTCTTCCAGATGAGGTGATATAGCTGAAATGCTGTATCGTTCGAAGTAACTAGTTGTTCGGGGCTGAAAAAATGCGTAGCAGATATAAAAGAAGACGTAGGCCCTTTCACGATAATATCAACTATGAGTCTATTTCGAGAATCATCTAAACAGTTAATGCATTTTTACAAAGGGGAAATAATAAAATGAATGAATTAGAGTATAAAAGTTTTTATGATAAAGTGGGACGATTAAATGGGTGGGACTTTAGTAAGCTAAAGTGTGAAACTGTAGGTGACACTTGGGACTTTTATGGCGAAGTGCAAGAAAGATGTAAACCATCAGATATTCTACTTGATGTTGGCACAGGTGGAGGAGAGAATATATTAAAAATAGCATCTTCAGCTGCATTACTGATTGGAATAGATAATTCTAATGGAATGATCAAAACAGCACATTCCAATTTGAATAAAGCAGGTATACAAAATGTTGAATTTCTTCAAATGGATTCGGAATTTTTAACGTTTCCGCATGCTCATTTTGATATTACTTCAAGTTGTCATGCGCCGTTTGTAGCATCTGAATTGGCAAAAGTAATGAAAAAAGGTGCTTTTTTCTTAACACAACAAGTTAGCGAACATGATAAATTAAATCTTAAAGAAGCATTTGGTAGAGGGCAATGTTTAGGTGAAAGAGATGGTACGTTAAAAGATAATTATATGGGTGAACTTATTAGTGCAGGATTTGAACTCGTACAAGTACGTGAATATGATGTTACTGATTATTACAGTACTCCTGAGGATCTTATTTTCTTATTAAAACATACGCCTATTATTCCTAGATTTGGAGAAAAAGAAGAGGACTTTAATATTTTACAAAAGTTCATTGACGCTAATAGTTCCGAAAAAGGTATTCGTACGAATTCAAAAAGGTTTATGATTATTGCTGTTAAATCATAGTGTATTTTAACGTAAAAGCTGATTTTCTTTAAAAGAAAATCAGCTTTTTTTGTGGAAAAGAATGCAGGGAAAACTTAAAAATCATAGAAATAGGTAAAGTGGTAATCTAAAAATTGAAATATAGGGGATAATTATTTTGAAACGTTACTATATTAACAACGAAAAAATAAACGCACATATTACTGAGTGGAGAAATAATGAAAAGTCCGTTATCTTTTGTTTACATGGGTTAGGTAGTACGAGTTTAAGTTTTATAGAAATTGCAGAGGAATTAAAGGAAGAGTATAGATTTATCTCCATTGATGCACCAGGGCATGGTAAAACACCGCCCTTTGAAAGAACGGAAGATTATGAGATGCTGAATTTAGCAAACTGGTTAAATGAAATAATAAATGAACTGAGAATTGAACATTTCTATTTTTTATCACATTCGTGGGGAAGTTTTGTAGCACTATTTTATTTATTAAATAATCCAGAAAAAGTACTAGGAAGTATTCTTATTGATGGTGGATATCAAACAAAAAGGCTTCAAGAAGAAACGCTTGAAGAGGAAATCGCGTATTACGAAAAGGATTTTGAAGAATATATTTTTAATAATTGGGGTGGATTTTTCAAAAGTGAAAAAGAAGCATATACTAGGTGGTCTCCATTATTAGAAGTTGCTGTAAAAGACCTAGGGATTGAAATGGATAATAAAGTATGTTGGCATGCGAGAGGTACAACAGCTGGTAATATAATAAGAGGTATGCATAAAGATGAAACGATAGATATTTACGAGAAGTTACCATCTAATATTATATTGCTTCGAGCTACAGTTCCACAAATATGGGATGAATATAGAGATAAAACAGTGAGGATTTTCAAGTTAAAAACTGGCGCGAAAGTAAAATTAATCTCTGATACTACACATTTGTTACACTGGGATAAACCAGAAGTTGTTATAGAGGAAATAAAAAGTAATTGGAGCTAACATATTCATACTAAAGTTGTAGTTTTTACATGAAAAATCCACCCTTCGGTTTGATTTTATCTATTTATAAGTGTAATACAATAAGAATAGATAATAAGAAACAAGGGGGAATGTAAAGTGATTACACATATATCAGATATAAAACTACAAACGGTTTCTATAGAAGGGGTAAAACAAGTCTATAAAGACATATTATCTTTTCCAATAAAAAAAGAAATCGCATCATATATTCAATTTGAAGTAACACCGTATACAACAATTAGTTTTCAAGAAGTATATGAACCAATTGCACCTGCGCATTTCGCTTTTGAGATCCCATATTCAAAGTTTCATGAAACGGCAAAATGGCTTAAAGAGTCTGGATTACTCATTGTGAAATGGAAAGATGGTCATACAATTGGTGAGGAGAATGGTCTATTCAATTTATACTTTAAAGATGGTGATGGAAATCTTCTCGAAATTATTGCACATAGTTATGTTAAAGAAGATGTATTAGTCCCGCATTCACCGTTAAACATTTTATACGTAAGGGAAATTGGTCTTCCGGTTAAAAGTGTACCTGTATTTACGGAATGGTTGAAATCAAATCTAGACATGAAAACGAAGGAAGATGGGGATATTTTTAACTTTGTAATAGGTGGCACTGCATATATCGTTGCAACCTGGTGGCAGCGACCGTGGATTCCAATCGCGATGAAAGCTTTACCACCGAAAGTACATGTTTCATTCGGAACACCGGATCATGCGTTTTTACAACAAATCCAAAATAACTTTAAGAAAAATGGTGTTCCATTTGAAAGTAAACATACTGAAGTATTGTTTATTCAACAAGGGTATTCATTTTCTGTTTTGCATACACCGGAGTTTCATTCCGATATTCCTAGAAAATTAAACTTACCACTTTCTATATAATTATAGGGAGGGGTAAGTTTTTTTCATTTTCATGAAGAAGGGTTTCAGTATAATTACACTGAATTTATAGAGGACTATAAGGCGTTATTCTAATTTACTGTAAGGAGAGAAATGAATTGAATCTAGGAAATCCGATAGCCAAAGGAAATACGGCTGAAATTTATCTTTGTGATAATAAAGTTGTGAAATTGTTTAAAGAATACCTCCCTAATACAGAATCTCTATACGAAGCACGAAAACAAAAGTATGCATATTCATGTGGTTTACACGTTCCTAAAGTATTTGAAGTTACAGAGATACAAGGTAGACAAGCTATTATTATGGAATATGTAGAAGGGGAAAGTGTTGGTGAGCTTTTGCTTAATAATTTGAGTAAAGCGGAGCATTACATAAGTATATGTGTTAGTGTACAACAAAAGATTCATGCGATCTATGTGAGATCGGATGAAATAGAGCTGATGGAAAAGAGGCTTTATCGTCAAATTAACTCCGTACATGATCTGGATGAAAAACAAAAGGGAAATATATTAAAAAAGTTAGATTCAATCACATTTGAACCTAGATTATGTCATGGTGATTTTCATCCGTTTAATTTAATTATGAGTAATGGTGATGTGAATATTATAGATTGGGTTGATGCTAGTTCAGGTGATATTCGTGCAGATGTGTTTCGGACATACTTATTGTATTCACAGAATTCAGAGGAATTAGCTGAAATGTATTTACATATATATTGCAAAAAAACAGGTTTATTAAGAGATGAAATTTTCCAGTGGGCTCCTATTATTAGCGCAGCTAGATTGGCAGAGAGTACACCTCTGTAAATAAAAGATGTTTTCAAGTATTTATTTTGATCCCTATTAAAATAGTGAATCATTTATTTTTTTACTCATTGATTCTCTCCGTTATTTTTCTTGCTAATTCTTTTCGGTTTGTCATATACTAAAAAGAGACCAAATGTTTTCTTTTAGGAGGACACTATGCGTAAAGGTGAATTAACAAAAAGAATGATTCTTGATCGTTCCTCTGCTCTGTTTAATATAAAGGGGTATAGTGGTTCTTCAATTTCTGATATTATGCGAGAGACTGGGCTAGAGAAGGGTGGTATTTATCGTCACTTTAAAAATAAAGATGACTTGGCTGTTCAAGCCTTTCAGCACGCAACTTCACAAATGGGAGTGCGTTATATTGAAGAAATAAAAAAAGCATCCACTACATTTGATAAGTTAAAAAGTTTTATCTCAGTTTTTACATCTCTCGTTCATAATGATCCTCTTCCAGGAGGCTGTCCAATCATGAATGTAACGTTAGAAGCAGATGATTCCCACCCACTTATGGCAGAACAAGCACAGATAGCGATGAATCAATTACTTGGAATGATTGAAAAGATTATTACGAATGGAATTGAGCAAGGGGAGTTAAGATCAGATACTCAAGCAAAGCAGATTGCTATCATCTGGATTTCTTCTCTTGAAGGAGCACTTGCCTTGTCACGCTTATACCAAGATACAGTCTATATTGATACAGTATCGTCACGACTTTTAGATGAATTGGAAAAACAAATTACGGCCAAGTAAGCCGTAATTTTTATCGCAAAAAAGAGACTGTTCGGTTTCTTTTTTGAGGGGGTGATCACTTAATAGAAATTCCATGATGGAACTATGAAAAAACGGTTGAGAGAAGAATGGTACTAATACAAAATAGTAAATTGAAAAATGTGTAGAGTATGAACAATTTCGGCCTACCTGTTTCTAATTTTTGGAGGAGTGTGAAAAAGGATATGAGAGAAATAGAAACAATCGTAATTGGCTCTGGACCTGGAGGATATGTTGCTGCAATAAGAGCTTCACAATTAGGGAAACAAGTGGCAATTATAGAAAGAGAGAATCTTGGTGGCGTATGTGCTAACGTCGGCTGCATTCCATCTAAGGCACTTATTTCTGTAGGTCATCGTTTTGAGGAAACAAAGCATTCAGAAAATATGGGTATTTTTTCTTCTGGTGTAAATGTTGATTTTGCAAAAGTACAAGAATTTAAAAACAACGTTGTAAAGAAATTAGTAGGTGGTGTAGAAGGGTTATTAAAAAGCAATAAAGTAGAAGTGATAAAAGGTGAAGCTTATTTCATGGATGCTAACACTATACGAGTAACCAATAAAGATGCAGCTCAAACATATACATTTAAAAATGCAATTATAGCTACTGGATCACGCCCAGTTGAAATTCCAACATTTAAATTTACAAAACGTGTGATTAACTCTACAGGTGTACTTAGTTTAACTGAAGTTCCAAGTAAATTGGTTGTAATCGGTGGTGGTTACATTGGTACTGAATTGGGCTCTGCTTACGCTTCCCTCGGTTCTATAGTAACAATTATTGAAGGAGGTAAAGATATTTTAACTGGCTTCGATAAACAAATGACTCAAATTGTGAAAGAAGACCTTATAAACAAAGGTGTTACAGTAATAGTAGATGCATCCGCTAAAGGTGTTGAAGAAGTTGAAAATGGTGTAATTGTTACCTACGAAATTGGTGGTGAAGAAAAGAAAGTTGACGCTGATTACGTATTAGTAACGGTTGGCCGTCGTCCTAATACTGAAAATATGGGTTTTGAAAAAATCGGTATTGAGTTTTCTGACCGCGGTTTATTAAAAGTTGATCAACAATGCCGTACTAACCTTCCGAACATTTTTGCTATCGGTGATATTATTGCTGGTCCACAGCTTGCACATAAAGCATTTTACGAAGGAAAAGTAGCTGTTGAAGCTATTTCTGGTGAACTATCATGTGTTGATTACTTGGCAATTCCAGCAGTTTGTTTCACAAATCCTGAATTAGCTACAGTTGGTTATACTGAAGAGCGAGCAAAGGCAGAAGGCATGGAAGTAAAAGTGATTCAATCCCCATTTTCAGCAAACGGTCGTGCACTTGTATCAAATGAAGGAAAAGGGTTCTTGAGGCTATTGGTGCGTAAAGAAGATGGTGTATTAGTAGGTGCTCAAATCGTGGGTAATGGTGCATCAGAAATAATTGCCGAAATGGGTTTAGCAATTGAATCAGGCATGACAGTTGAAGATATTGCATTAACACCACATGCTCAACTAACTTTAAGTGAGATTGTGATGGAAGCTGCTGAGGCCTTAATTTACAATTTTAAATAAATATTAATTAATAAAAATTGGATTGCTTCGTTTTTTAGAAATTCTAAATAAAATAAATGTAGAGATAAATAAATATGTAAAAAACAATCTTTACTAATAAACTTCTTAATAACATATTATGGCTAATTGAGCCGTTTTTTTACCGTGAAAAAGAGACTATTCGGTTTCTTTTTGTGAGAGGATTTATTCATTTATTAGAGAATTAAAAGTCGAATTATGGAAAACAAATATGAGAGGAGAATACAAATGAGTCAATTTGTTAATTCAACAATGGAAGGTAAAAATTTTAGTGCTGTTCAAGTAGGAAAGTGGGAGGATCTGCTTCAATATAAAAATGGAAATCCATTTAAAGCTCCTGGAAAGGTATTTCTTAAAGATGACTTACAATGTACAGGGATGGAAGTTTCACTAAATGTTTTCCCTCCAGGCATTTCAATGCCCTTTTATCATAAGCATAGAGAAAATGAAGAGCTGTATATCTTCGTCAAAGGACAAGGGGAATTCAAGATTGATGATGAAATTCTTGAAATCAAAGAGGGTACTGTCATAAGGGTGGCACAAGAGGGGGAAAGAATTTGGCGTAACAATTCAAGTGAACCTCTCTATTTTATTTGTATTCAAGCTAGGGCAAATACTTTGGAAGAAAGTAATATCGAGGATGGTATTAAGTTAGATAAATCCGTTGAATGGATTGAAAAATAGGTGCCACTGTACGATTAAATATCGTTTCGCTCCTTGTATTTTGTCTTTTGAAGAAAACTTATCTATAGAAAAGTACACCCAATTGTTAAACTTAATGTAACAATTGGGTGTACTTCATAGGAAACCAACTGTGTTTAAAGAATGGCTTTTTTCAATCTTTATTCTATAAAGGTTCATTATCCGTACTTGTTCCTCAGTTAACTCTTCTTTATTCCAATACATATGCATTAAACTATATTCGAATATCTCCTTTAATTTAATAAACAATGGAAGCTGCTCTATCATTTCTGTAGGTAGATCATTTTCCTCCTGGTATCCGTCGATTATTGCTTTTGTAATAGAATTCTCATAGTCGACTATGTTGCCATTCCCAACGAAAGAATATTCTATCGCGCTATAGACTGGAACAGCTAAATCGAATATGTAAAAATGTTTTTCACAGTCTTGAAAATCAATCATTGTTAAATTTAAATCATTGTCCACTAATATGTTTTCTAACCATAAATCTCCATGAATTAAGCCGTAATTTGAAGTGGACTTTGGCAGCTCCTTTATAGAAGTTAAAACGTCAGATGCAATTTCTCTTATAGTAGTCTCTTCTTTTGGGATATAGTTAAGAAAATTATACTCTTCATTTTGATACCAGTCGTTTATATGTTTTACTGGTTCAATACTTTCAAAATTTTTAGATGCACGATGTAATTTACCAATTTGTTGACCAAGCTTTTTAAATACATTAGAATTCCATTCGTTTCTTGGTAAATGTATACCAGGAGCAGCTTTATATAATACAGCAAAAACTTCTTTGTCTAATGTTATTTTCTCTACTAAATTCCCCTTTAAAGAAGGTATTATGGGAGGGACTCCTAAGCCCTTTTGATATAAAAATTTCGTATATGTAACTTCTTCTAATTGCTCTTCATATGTTTTATAGTTTGTAATTCTAACGAAGTAAGTACCTTGTGCTGTGAGACATTGATACATTTCATTTGTTATTGGTTTCATTTCAATAAAATCCAATGGATATAGTTTATTAATTAGTTTAAGTATCTCTTTTTCTATATTATTCATTTTAACTTCCTTTCCAAACATAAATTTTCCACTCACAAAACTACTAGTTCATTAACTTACAAATTTCGTGTTTTATTTGGTAGAATCCTTTAAAAAAGATTTATCCCGTAAAAGTCCGATTAGTATGGGATAATAATCAGTGGGGAGGAACAAGCTCCCCACTGATTAAAGTTTCACTTTATTGAAAAGTAAATGTATGACAAAATAAGATAGCTGAAAAAATATGAAATGAGTAATTACATATGATATTTAAAGGTTCTAGAGGGTGGTTAATGTTATAAACCACAAGAAATATCAAAAGAAAGAAGTGGATACTTCTTATAATATTTAGTGAGGAGGGAGATAAATGAATGAACATATACAGCTAATGATTGAATGGATTGAGGGCAATTTAAAAAAGGAGTTTTCATTAGATAAATTATCTGATTATATGGGGTATTCTCCTTACTTCTGTTCGTTTAAATTTCATCAAGTAACAGGGATAAGTATTAGACGATATATTCTTCTTAGAAGATTGTATTTATCAACGGAAGATTTGACGAATGATAGAAAGATAATTGATATCGCATTTGATTACGATTACTCTTCGCAAGAGGCTTATAGTAGAGCATTTAAAACTGTTTTTGGTATAACCCCAGGGAAATTCCAACTTAACAAAATACCGGTTCAATCATTTATTAAACTCTCAATCAATGATGGCAAGGAGTGGGATAGAATGAATTTTTCTAGAAAAGTTGAAGTTAATCAGTTACGAAATGCGAAGAGTGAGCTGTTTGATAAAGATGTACTAAACATATTAAATGGTCAATTTATGTATGAAGAATTTAAAAGTGAAAGACTAATGGGGGAATCTGATTACGCTCCATTTAATGAAGCTATGTGTGTAAATGCGACTACTGCACAGATTTTTGATGATGAGTTTATTAAAACAAGGGCAGAAGGACATCAAGGTACTGTAGAAAATTATATAAAAAAGGTTATTCATCCTTTAGAGAATCTTTTTAAGAAAGAGTATAAATGTATCGTTTTATGGTTTGGTGAGGATATGTTTTGCCAAATGAATCTACTTACCGTACTTTCTTATCTTGAACAGTCTGATTATAAGGGAAAAGTATACTTAAATAGCTTCAGAGAGGATGGATTTAAAGTAAGTCAAATTGAACTTGAATTAGGAAACTATTTTTCAGTTTATAATCAAGTTCTAGTAAATCAAAAAAAGCCATCTCATGAGATACTACCTGTAATGTATCAGGCGATAGATTTATATTTAGAGATGCTAAAAGAAAATAATGTAGTAGTAAAGTATATCTCCAAAAATAAAGATTTACCAACACAAGAGTTATTAAAAAGGTTATTTAATCTTTTTCCAACAATAGGATATGGGGACGTACAATATATAGAGCTTATTAATAAAGCGAGATGAAAATTGAAACTAATTAGAAGAGAATACAGTAAAAAAGATGCACCTATCCTTTTAGGTGCATCTTTTTTACTTATATTTGTTTAAGTAATTCCAATTCCTCTTCTACAAATGCCATTAATTCTTTTATTGTCTCACTAGAAAAATCAAAACGAATTCCAGCTGCTTCATATACCTCTGGTAAGGATTCAGAGCTACCTAGAGATAATGCTTTTTTGTAATTTTGTAGTGCTTGTTTAGGATTCTTTTTATATTGTTTATACATTTGCAATGCACCAAGTTGCGCGATTGCATATTCAATATAATAGAAGGGTATTTCGAATATGTGTAGTACAGGTAACCAGCCAGTTGCTATCCAGTTTTCATAACCTTCAATATTTACCACATTCGATTGGTAAGTGTTATGTAATTCTAAATATTTTTCATTTCTTTCTTTAGCAGTATGATTTGGATTTTCATACATCCAATGTTGGAATTGATCAACGATAAGCATTTGTGGTAAATACTTAACAATATCTTTAAAGAAATCTAATTTTGCTTTTATAAATTCTTCTGTATTCTCATAAAATGTATCCCAATACTCCATCGAAAACAATTCCATTGTCATGCTGGCTAGCTCAGCTGATTCTGAAGGGATTTCTAAATATTTTTGTAGCTTTAGCTGCTTCATACATTCATTATGAATACTATGGCCCATTTCATGGAGGAAAGTAGTAACATCATAATGTGTATGATTGAGATTCATAAAAATAAAAGATAATTGAGAAGCAGGTAAGTGTTCGCAAAATCCTCCAGGTGCTTTTCCTTTACGACTTTCTAAATCTAAGCAATCATTTTTATGCATACGGCTCAATAATGCAGAAAATTCTGGGTCTAGTTTTTGTAAAATATGAGAACTTTTTTCGATTAAATCACTCTCGTCTTCAATGGGTTTTAATACTTTTTGATTTGGTGCGGCTGCTTTTAGATCCCACGGACGAAGTGTATCTACTTGAAGTTCAGCTTTTTTCTCATTAAATATATTATCAATAAGTGGCACAACGTATTTACGAACGGATTCTGCAAGTTCATAGCAATCATCAGCCGTATAATCAAAACGTTCATGTTTTTTAAACATATAATCACGATAATTATCTAATTGAATGTTTTTTGCCTTTTGGTGACGGATTGCAATTAATTCATTTAAAATATGTTGTAAATTATTTTCAACAGATAAGAATTTTTCAGAAATGAGCGTTTTTGCTTTTTTTCGTATATCACGATTCGGATTTTGTAAGTAAGACTGTAGTTCAGTAATTGTTTTTTCTTCGCCATCCCATAGTGCAGTCAAACTGCCTGTAATTTCGAAGTACTCGGTTACTAATTTGTCTTCTTTTACTTCTAAATCAATGTTCTTTTCACAAAATAATGTTTGCGCATTTTTTATTTTTTTATCTAGTAAGCTATAAGTTTTTGGATCAAGTTGCATTCGAAATGGTGACTCTAAATATTTATTATCAAAGGAATTTTGATAACGTTTCAAAAGAGGCCTTACATATTGTTGATCATATTCAAACGTATCTTTTATTTCTTTGTTATCTGTATTACATTGAAAGTCAATATAGTGTGATCTCAATTGTTCTTCGATTTCCCATATTAATTTCGACTGTGTTTTCAGCCAATTTTCTAAATCTTCTCCTGAAGAAATGGGTTTACTTAATAAAGTAGATAATTCGTTCTCTAGCTCATGTATATTACGGATATCCATCGTATTAGAGTTCTGCATTATTTACCCCTCACTTTTTATTTACTCAAGGAGGTATTCTTCTTTTTCGCTATGATTCCTTTTTTTCCTAGAAAATTTGTGCCTATTACTCCAAGAACAATCATAAGTGTACCGACAATATGATAGTAGGCAATTTGCTCGTGTAAGAATACAACGCCTGCGATAATGGTAATAAGTGTAGATAAGTTGCTAAAAACACTTATTTTGGCTGCTTCAATATAAGATAGTGAATAGTTTAATAATAATGCTGTCAGTAAGGAAGATAGTAATCCTAAATATAAAATGGAGATAAGGAATGTTCCATTCGTAAATGGCTTAAAGTATACAGTTATTGTACCTTTGTTCATATGGTCAATGATTGCGATGAAATTAAAACTAATAAAACCGATTGCTGTCATTGTGTATGTTAAATCCATCAGCTTGAATTTCTTTGTCATTTTTCGAGCTAATACATTGTAGCAAGCAGATGATAATGCCGATAATAAAATGAGAATAACACCGATAAAGCTCGTTTCATGAGCCCCTATACCATTCATAACAAATATATAAATGACACCTATGACAGAAATACATACTGATGTTTTTTGCCATGTATTCGTATATTCTTTTAAAAAATAGGAAGCTAGTATCATCGTAAATATAGGGATCGCTGCTTGTATAATTCCAGCTTCAGATGAACTTGTATATACTAAGCCAAATGCTTGGAAAGCAAAGAACAATGCTGGATAAAATATTGCGAGTGGTAAAAGTGTAAGTATGTTTTTAAATGATATATTTAACTTTACAAAACCGAAAATAACCGGAATGGTTGCTGCTATGAAGGCAACTGTAAAACGGTGAGCCAGAGTATCAAGAGGACTCGTAATGGTTAGTGCTAGTTTCACAAACATAAATGAAAACCCAATAATAAATGAATAGAGTAATGCTGATATATATGCTTTTGTTGTATTTGTCATAATTCCACCTCATAGTAGTTGATTTCTTACTGGCCAGTATACGTACATAGTAATCCTTCTGATCTAGTGCTACAATGTGAACAAATACAAACTGTACCGGTACAAAAAAATAGGAGGTGTAATGATGTATAAATATTTACATGTTTTGAACGACTTAGAAAGTATGATTCAAAATGGTGAGATAAAAGAAGGAAAGAAATTACCGTCTATACGGTCGCTTGTTACACAATATGAATGTAATAAGGCGACTGTAATACGAGCGCTGCATGAATTGGAAAAGCGTCATATTATTTATTCTGTACCTCAAAGTGGATACTACGTTGTTAAGAAATCTGGAAGTTACGTAGAAAGTAACGAGATTATTGATTTCGCTTCTTCGGCCCCAGATCCAGATGTTTTTCCATACTTAGATTTTCAGCATTGCATTAATAAAGCGATTGATACCTATAAGAATGATTTGTTTATATACGGAACACCGAAAGGGTTACCATCTTTAATTTCGGTTGTGCAAAAACAGTTAGCAAACTATCAAGTTTTCACAAAGGAAGATAATATATTTATAACGTCAGGTGTGCAGCAAGCACTTGCTATATTAACTTCAATACCATTTCCGAATGAACATAATATGATTCTAATTGAACAGCCAAGTTACCATTTATATATTGAATATGTAGAAACAAATAACATTCCTGTAATCGGAATTAAGCGTACGCATGAGGGGATAGATTTAAATGAACTAGAGCGGATATTCAGCACAGAAAAAATTAAATTCTTTTATACAACTCCAAGATTTCATCATCCACTTGGAACTTCGTATTCTAAAAAAGAGAGAGAAAAGATTATTAAACTTGCGAAGAAATATAATGTATTTATAGTAGAAGACGACTATTTAGCAGATTTAGAAACTGATTCAAAAGTAGATCCGTTTTACAGCCAAGATAATTGTAATCATGTTATATATTTAAAAAGTTATTCGAAGATCATCTTTCCTGGTTTGCGAGTCGGTGTTGCAGTCATCCCGCAATCCATTGCAGATGCCTTTTATAAGTATAAAAAGATTTTAGATATCGATAGTCCTATGATTTCGCAAGCTGCTTTAGAAATTTACATAAAGAGCGGAATGTTTGATCGGCATAAACATAAAATAAAAGCATCTTACTACAATAGGTCAAAAAAACTAGCGGCAGTAGTAGAAGGTGTTCAAAATGAAAATCCACATTTGTTTACTTCTAGAACAGTAGATCCAATTGGAATACACACTTGTTTACAGTTGAAAAAAAATATAGTCACGGACACATTTATTAAAAATTTAAGCAAGAGTCAAATAAGCATAGATTCTATTGATAAAAATTATTTAAGTAACTTTCATAAAGAGAGATTGTTAAAGTTAAATGTATCTAATGTAAAAGAAGAAAAGATTGAAGAAGGGATTGGCAAAGTAATTGGGGAAATAAAACGAACGAACCGTGTGGATTTTCAGTTTAAAAAAGAATAAAAATTATGAGGGGGCGTGTTTTGAATAGAATAGCCTTGTTTGTATGTATTGCTCTTATTGATTCACAATATTATTGTTTAATTACAAAAAAATCGTTACGTTCATGATCTGCCATTAAAAGGGCATTTTCTTGAATATGGATAAGAGAATGGGTTATTTATATGTGAATTAAAGGTAATTCAGAAGGTGTTATTTCGTTTTAGTATGTGGAAATATTACTCAACCTTATGGAGGAGATCGATTATGAGCAATACACAGACATTACGAGGGCTAACCACAGTTAGTTTTTGGACAGATAATCTAGCAGCCGCAAAGAAATGGTACGCTGACCTATTAGGAAGTGAACCATACTTTGAACGTCCAGGATATGCCGAATTTCGCATTGGCGATTACCAACACGAGCTAGGTTTAATCGATAGCCGTTATGCGCCAGCTGATTCAGTGACTGGCCCATCTGGCTCTATAGTGTACTGGCATGTTGATGATGTAACAGCAACTTTCAATAAGCTACTGTCTATGGGAGCAAAAGAGTATGAGGGACCTACAGAGCGCGGCGTGGGATTCATCACGGCTTCCGTAGTTGATCCCTTCGGAAACATATTAGGCGTTATGTACAATCAGCACTATTTAGATGTGCTAATTTCGAACAAAAAAGCATGAACTTCGCTGCTGCACAACGAGGCATAGGGTGCAATGCTAATCAAATTTAATTAATATTATTTTAACCCCTTCTTAAAATCAGAACGGGGTACCGAAAATAATTATACTTGATTATAAAGAGTAAGGAGAATCACATGAAACCATTACAAGGTAAAATAGCAGTTGTGGCCGGAGCAACACGAGGCGCCGGAAGAGGTATTGCGATGATGCTTGGTGAAGCCGGTGCAACTGTATATGTAACAGGAAGAAGTACAAAAGGGAATTTATCCTGTATGGGAAGAACTGAAACGATTGAAGAAACGGCAGAGCTTGTTACAAAGCAAGGCGGAAAAGGAATCGCAGTTCGTGTTGATCATACGGTAGAAGAAGATATTAAAGCATTATTTACAAAGATTCAAGACGAACAAAATGGACAGCTTGATATTTTAGTAAACGATGTTTGGGGCGGCGATCCTTTAACAGAATGGGAGAAACCTTTCTGGGAACACAACCTACATAACGGACTACTTATGCAACAAAGAGCTGTTCATTCTCATATAATGACAAGCCATTACGGTGTACCATTAATGGTGAAAAATAAAATGGGACTTGTTATTGAAATTACAGATGGAGTCGATTATCAATATCGAGGTAATTTGTACTATAGTTTAGCAAAAGTCTCAACAATTCATTTAGCAGAAGCTATGGCGAAAGATTTAGAACAACACAATATTACAGCTGTCGCAGTTAGTCCAGGATTCCTTCGTTCAGAAGCGATGTTAGATATATTTGGTGTAACAGAGGAGAATTGGCGAGAAGGAGCTAAACAAGACCCTCATTTTATCGCATCAGAAACTCCTTTCTTTGTTGGAAGAGCAGTAGCAGCTTTAGCAAGTGATCCAAATGTTCATGAAAAAACGGGACGAGCGTTAAGTTCATGGGAATTAGGAAGAGAGTATGGATTTACAGATATGGATGGAAGACGCCCAGATTGGGGGAAATATTTTGAGGAGAATGTTTTGAATCAAAATTAATGTTTTTAGAGCACTCAATAGCTGAGTGCTCTTGTTCTTTATACAATACGCAAATAATAAAGTCCTTTTAAAAATAAAATGGTTATTTAAAAAGCATTGGTACAAATGAAATACAGTCAAAAATAAAGTGACAAATCCAACTTACCCAAATACTTTTTGAATTTTTCCATATATAATTTAGTGCTAATCTAATTGGGATTATAGTTAGTAATAACTGCATTGGCACAAAACCATAAGCTGGAATATGCCACAAAGCGAACAACAAACTACATATTAATGATGCCGTGCCAAATTTTAATCCTAATTTTTGTAATGCGATAATTATATTAGTGCAAATCAACTCTTCACCCATTAACATAAAGGGTACACGGAATAAAATCATAGAAATACTTATTACTTCAGCAACGGAATTTTTAGTTGCAGGTTCAAAAATGTAACTGAATATTAAGTTGGAAGCCATACCTACGATAATTGTTAAAGGCAAACCCCAAAGTAATGTCTTGAAATTAAAATGTTTAAATTGCTCTAATGATATTTTTCCTAAAAAATAGTATCCTATAATTCCACATAATACAAGATTCCATAAAGCTTCAAAAATCATCCTCAATACTTCAGGTATATTATCTCCTAACACTGCGAAAAGTTGATATACAATCCCGGAAATAATTAATAATCCCAAAGCCAAAAGGGATTTCGAATCAATTTTCTTCTCTGTTTCTATAATCTTTGTTTCCACAACTACCCCTTCTTTCTTATTATTTCATTGATTACGAATATATAATAGCACATTGTTCTCCAAAATAATGGTAATTGAGACGATCATAATAATTTTATTTTTCCAAATCAGTAAGTCCAAGATTAGGAGATTCCTTGCAAGAATCATTTAGACCAAAACCTATTATTAATGTCGTGATTGAAATAAAGCAATTATTAAACAAAAATAATAATCGCCCATCAAATTTATGAGTAGGCGATTAATGTATTTCTAAGAACAAAATTAAACAACTTTATTATCTGTACACATATATCGCATAAAACATTTTTTAACTTCATTAAATATATAGGGAATCATTACCAAAAAAATGATATCCTTAAAGTATAGTCTATATTTTGTATAGGAGGGTGATGGAGTCTATGGCGGTACGTATAGTCGATGATTTACAACAATTCTCTTTATTACTTATGTTTTTGAGTACATTAATATTTTACAGATACTTAAAGAAGATTAAACGAGAGAGAAAACTGACTTCTTTCGAATGGACAATGTATTTTGTCACTCAATTCGCGACTTCTATTTGGGCAATTACTTATTTTATTAAATTCTTGTCTGAATCGTAAGTTACATTAAACCATTTTAGTTTACTGGGTTATTGTTATCTATTAGGGATATAAATATAGTCCGTATCTAAGTCAATGACGACATCGGTCTTAATGTCTTCTTGTAATGACTTTGGAATGTTTTCAAAATGATAACGTACACAAAATAAATTTATAAGCTCCTCATTAGATAACTCTTCATTTTTTACGTTAAAAAACATTTTTTTAACTTACTGATAGAACAGTTATGACCAATAACATACTCATTAATTCCATATCCATCAAATTCAATTATCATGTTATCACTATTGGTTGCTAGCCAACATTATAGCTTTAATTTTGGATGAATCTTTCATATTGATTATTATACATAGCTTATATATGTCTCGTCTCAATTAAGATATTCAAAATAAGAAGAAACACATATGGAAATTTTTGTGGCAGGTGCAACAGCACGTTCTTTAATACCAATGCTAATAAAAGAAGGTCATACTGTGTATGCAATGATTCGTAACGAATCACAAGTAGAAGCAATGAAGAAAGTTGATGCTTTACCATTACTAGCTGGGAGAGAGGTGCTTCAAAGAATAAGGCACGTAAAGTGAATGGATACTTTAAAATATCATAAAAATCCTTTAATGGGAATACTAGTAACATTCACTATTAAAGGATTGGGCTGTAATGAATATACTTTTTGAAAGCATTATTTTAATCCTCACTGGAATTATTGTTTTAAAATTGACAGGTAGTAAATCTGTTAGCCAAATGACGAGAGCTGAAATTATTATTGTGGTTTCTATAGGACGTATTATTGTAGAACCTATTTTAAGTAGGAAAGTAGGCCCATCTATTTTTGCTGCGTTTATTTTTGCGGGTGTTTTACTTATTATTCATTTTTTTGAATTGAAATCACGAAAAGTAGAAAAGTTTCTAAATGGAAATAGCATTATTGTTATAGAAAACGGAGACATCTTAAAAAAGAATTTATTACGCGCGAAAATGTCAGAACAACAATTATTTATGCATCTGAGAGAAAAAGGTATACATGAAATCAAGAATTTACAACAAGCAACTGTAGAAACGAATGGACGGATTGGGTATCAACTAACTACTAAGGCACAACCAGTTACTTTGGAAATGCTAGAAAAGCTTCTAGAGCAATGCAATCTGAAAAAATAGTTTTAGACTGTACATAAAGGCACTTTTCACAAACGTGTAAAAGTCCCTTCAGTAATCCTGAAGGGATTTTCGTGTTATCTAATTTACCGAGGGTGATGACGATCAATATTACGATTAACAACAACATTAAAGTTCATAAAAATAAACAGAATGAATAATTGACAAAAAATGAGAATAGTAGTAATCTAACGTAAAACATACGCTACCGTATTTTATTGGGGAGATAATATGCAATTAACGAGAGAAGACTGGATAAAAGTAGGATTACAACAATTAGCTAATGAAGGTATACATAAAGTTCGCATTGAAGCACTTGCTCGATTGCTAAAAATAAGCAAAGGAAGCTTCTATCACTATTTTCGTGACCATCAAGAGCTTTTAGATTCTATGCTCGACTTTTGGGAAGTACATGCAACAAAGCTGATTGTTCAAAGTATGGAGCAACAGGATGCCTCTTTAGAACAGCTATTACAGATTAGTTTTAATCGAGATAAAAAAATTGAGAATGGTATTTATGCTTGGGCTAAATACGATCCTGTTGTGGCAACACGTTTAGTAGATATAGAAGAACAAAGAATTTCTTGTGTTGCAAAATTGTATCAAAAAATGGGCGTAGACGAAATTGAATCAATTGATCGAGCGAGACTTGCCTATTTAACGTATGTAGGATGGATGACAAGGTTTGAAGCAAATCTTAATTTTGATATTGATAAAATGGTTGAGCTTTTAACTTCTTTCAGCGGATGTCCAAACATCCACTGAAAAAAGTAAAGCCTCCGGACGCAATTATGCTGAGGCATAATTGATTATTCGATAATAAATGTCCCTAATATGGTTATAAAACCTGAAGGGACAAAATTTTCACTATAACATACGTTAGTGTATGTTATCTTTGAAGTTACGAAATTGGGGGCGAATAAATGAAATTACTATTAATAGTAGTAGCTGTGGGGCTTCTGTGGTTTATCAGTTTTTTGCATATTTATTGGGCTTTTGGAGGTCGATGGGGTTCTGCTGCTGTTATCCCAGTAAAAGAGGGAGAACATAATCCTGATTGTTGTTCAAGTAGGTTATTTGCAGGGGTTCGAAGCAAATAGTTTATCTAAAATCGGAAGTATTGTCTGTGCTTTAGTTTTCATTGTTAGGGCAATTGGTGATTTTAAGTTTGTTGGATTTTTCGAAAAAATTAAACATTCTCAGTTTGCTAGATATGACACTTGGTTCTATAGTCCATTATGTTTATTCTTTGTTTTTGTCTATATCATGTTGTTGTTTTAATAAGTATAATGAATTCCCTATAAAATAAATTTCATGCAGGAAGAAAACACCTCTTATTGAACAAGTAGTAATAAAAAGAAATTTGAGCATAGCAATAGAGCAATACAGGTTCTGTTGACAGCGAAGTCCACTATGATTAGTCATTTGTGTTTAAAAAGAGGATAGATAGGGCGAATTTATTCAAGCTCTTCTATCCTTTTAATTTTTATACATATAATGTATGACATTAGATAAGAATTCACTATTAATAATAGGTTCAGCTTATATCTTGATTTTTAATAAAATTTTAAAGTGTTGGTTTTTTATTGTGTGAATAAGAGGTTAGTTGTTGTTTTGGAGTTTACATGAATGATTTAAACTTGGCAATTGTATCATGTAATCTTTCTAATCCAATCAACATATCTTTTTCATTTAACATTGAATAACTAATTCGTAAATGATTATATTGAGTTTCATGGCTTAACAGACAAGCTGTGCCGGGTAAAAAAGAAACATCAACTTCATTCGCTTTTTGTAATAATGTAAAAGGATCGATTGACTGAGGGAGTGTAACCCATAAGTTAAATCCTCCATTAGGTATTTCAAATTCTAATTCTTTTAATGGAGATAATATATCAATTGTTAAATCGCGTCTAATTTGTAAAGCAGTCCGTAATTTTTCTAAATGATTTTTCATTCGTTCCGCTCGTAAAAAAGGAAGTAGTGCTTTTTGTGTCAATAAGGGACTACCAATATCCATCGAAGCCTTCACGGCGTATAACCATTCAAAGATAGGACCTTCAGCTGCAAGTGCCGCGATGCGAAGACCTGGTGCTAACGTTTTACTAAATCCTTTTAAATATATAACATGACCATTTGTATCAAAGCTTTTTATTGGAGGGGGAATTTTAAAATCCTCAAAATATATCTCTCCGAAAGAATCATCCTCTAAAATGAAAAATTGATAAAGCTCTGCTAGTTCTACAAGTTCCATTCTTCTTTCTTTACTCATTACTGTGCCCGTTGGATTCTGAAAAGTAGGATTCACATATAACAAAACAGGATTCTTTCTTTGACAAATATCATCGATTAAATCTGAGCGAATGCCGTTGTTATCAAGACTAACAGGGATAATTTGAACTCCTTTATTAACAAATACATCAAGCGCCGCTCCATAACACGGACTTTCTACTAACACTATGTCTCCAGGCTTTAATAATGTTTGGGCGATTAAATCGATTCCTTGCTGGGCACCACTTGTAATTAATAATTGAGATGGATCTGTAACTACTTGTTGGTGTTCTTTTAAGTAGTTTGTTATTTCCACTCTAAGTTCTTTGTCACCTTGAACAGGTCCGTATGTTGCCAGTATCATTTGATCCTTATTAAGTAATTTGTGCATTTCATCTGAAAGAAACGGATTTGGTAATAAACGTGGATAAAGGACAGCCTGTGAAAAATCAAAATATTTACGATGTTGGTTCATTACATATTGAGAACGCATAACATTAATGGATTTCGTTTGTTGCCATTGATATGGAATTGGTTTGAAATCTTTGTTCACACGTTTATGTATATAGGCACCTTTTCCTTGTTCAATTCGTATATAACTTTTCGTTTCTAACTGTTTATAAGCTTTACGAACAGTTAATAAACTAATTTGCAAATCATCGGCCATAGAACGTAAAGAAGGGAGGTAATCGCCATGTGAAAGCATCCCGCTTTGAATTCTCTCAACAATTTGCATATAAATTTGTTGGTAATATGGTATGTTGGATTCTTTACGTAGTACTATCTTCATAGAATCACCTGTTTTTCTTTTTAATTTAATTAAAGCGAAAAATAGTCTGACAATCAACTATATTTTTATTCAACTGTTATATGCTCGGATACACTGTTATACACCATATCCTCTATACTCATTTCAAGAGTAAAAAGGAGGAAGCAAAATGGTCATTTTAAATTATATTTTAGTATGTATTATTTTTGGAACGACATTTTTAACGATAAAAATTGGAATAGAAGCGGGGGCACCACCATTATTTTCAGCTGGAATTCGTTTCTTTTTGGCGGGCCTTATTCTCATTATTATTTTTAAATTAAAGCGAAAGGATATTATGCCTTACTTATTATCGAAACGTATTATATATGCTGGTTTTTGTTTAACATTTATGACATTCGCGACCCTTTACTGGGCTGAACAATATATTTCTTCTGGATTAGCTGCAGTTCTATCTGCAACAGCCCCAATGATGATTTTGCTATTACAATCAAAGAGAAATAAAATAAAATTGCAAAAAGAACAACTTGTCGCTTTAGTTATAGCACTCCTTGGTGTTTTTTGCATTTCTTTACCTGGAATGCATCAAGAACTTACATTCATATGGAGTATCGCTTGCCTTGTTATATTAGTAGGAGAGTTGTTTTATGGAATAGGTTCTATTCGTTCTAAAGTGATACTTTCAGATTTACCTAACGTATCACCATTTCTCATTAACGGCATTCAAATGTTTTATGGAGGAGTTTTGTTGTTAATTGTATCTATCGTAATGGAACAGCCTAATCTAACAGTCTTAACATCTTGGAATGTACAATGGCCAATTTTATATCTCATATTTGTAGGATCAATCGGTGGGCACGGTTTATATTATTGGCTCTTATCAAAAACAAATCCAATATTTCCATCAACATGGTTGTATGTATCTCCATTAATCGCTGTTATTGTAGGTTATTTTGTATTAGGAGAACCATTAAATCCTGCAATGGGAATTGGAGCTTGTTTAATCTTGATTGGTGTATTTTTAGCGAATCGTTCTACGCTGGGCGTTTATTTTAAGCAAGGGAAGTTATTGAAGAAAGAAATGTAAATAATACAAATGGAATCATTGGACTATTAAGTTAATAAAAGTTTATTACTTTATCAACTTAAAAAGCATGTTACTACTGACTTGTAACATGCTTTTTATTTTTACACATTAAGTTTAACATAATTTGCTTAGTAATTAACGAACGATGTACTTTACGAACAGTGTACGTTATGTTATAAATAAAACAAGTAATTCAATAAAATATAAGGTGTGATAAATGATGGAAAGAAAAAATAAAGGAGAAAAACGTATTGCAATTATAGGTGCTGGACCAGGAGGTTTAACATTAGCTCGTATATTACAGAAACATGGTTTAAAATGTGTCGTATATGAAAGAGAAACATCACCATGGATTCGGCAACAAGGAGGTTCATTAGATATTCATCATGATTCCGGACAAGAGGCGCTTAAAGAAGCAGGATTGTTAGAACAATTTAATAAACTTGCTAGATATGAGGGAGAAGATTTTCGTTTATGTGATAAGAACGGGAAAATATATTTAGATGAAGTAGCGGATCCTAATTGCGGAGATCGTCCAGAAATTGATCGAGGCACTTTACGTGAGTTACTTTTAAATTCTGTTGATCCGCAATGTATACATTGGGGCTATAACTTAACAAAAGCCATTCCTGTAGAAAATGGTATACATGAACTTCATTTTGAAAATGGACATGTAGACACTGTTGATTTAGTGGTAGCAGCAGATGGTGCCTTCTCTCGAATTCGTCCACTTGTCACAAATTCTATACCGCAATATACTGGTATTAGCATGGTAGAATTGAATTTGAAAAATGTAACGAAAAATCATCCTCAGATGGCGAAATTTAATCGACGTGGCAAAGTATTTGCACTTGCGGAGCATAAAGGAATTCTTGCGCAATTAAATGGAGATGACAGTATTCGCGTGTATTTAAGTTTTAGAACAGATAAAAAATGGCTTGATAATTGTGGAATTCCATTTAAAAATTTAGAAGAAGCAAAACATCAACTTCTACAATATTTCGAAGACTGGGATGAAACACTTAAAAATTATATTAGATGTGCAGATGGTGCGATTTTTCCTAGACGAATTTATATGTTACCTGTTGGACTAACTTGGAAAAGTAAGCCTGGTGTTACTTTAATTGGTGATGCTGCACATTTAATGTCTCCATTTGCTGGAGAAGGTGTGAATCTAGCGATGCGTGATGCGGCAGAACTTGCATTATCTATTGTAAAACATGATAATTTGAACGAGGCAATTGAAAATTACGAAGAAAAAATGTACGATTATTCTTCTCAATCCGCTGAAGTGTCAAATGATAATCTTGAGATTTGTTTCTCGGAGGATGCTACTATGAAAATGTATAATCTTATGAATCAACTTCATGAGCAACAATAAAAATATATTTACTAAAGGAGAACTATGGAAGAGCAAACGAATACAATTACTAGTCGTCGTTCACGACCAGCAAAAGAACCGTTAAGTAAGGAAATCATTGTTAAGACTGCTTATGACCTATTAGAGTCTGAAGGTATTTCTGGCCTTAGTATGCGTAAAATTGCAAAAGTATTAGATACAGGTCCGTCTTCTTTATATGTATACGTAAAAAATGCTGATGAATTAAGAGCGTATGTATTAGATTATGGTCTAGGGAAAATTGAAATAACAGATGAGAAAAATGAACCATGGAAAAAAGAACTATTTACACTTGTACATTCATATTTTCGAATTTTATTCGACTCTTCTGGAATGGCAGAATTAGCTTTAATGACAATTCCAATTGGGCCAAATTCTTTAGCCCTTACTGAACAGATTTTGCGTCAATTACATGAAGGTGGAGTTAATGCAAGAGCATCAGCATGGGGAGTAGATATTTTACTGTTATATGCTGCTTCGGTCGCATATGAACAAACAGCTCGCAAAGAAAAAGGTACCACTCTTGACCCAATTCGTGCTTCGTATGAGGCTTTAGATACAGCAAGGTATCCAATGATTGTAAGTCTAAAAGAAGATATGTTATCTGGTGGAGAAGAACGATTCCGCTGGGGATTAGAAGTTGTTTTGCAAGGTATTTTACATACGCAATAATATAATTAGTTTAAAACAGAGAGCTAGTTGAGCGGCACTCTGTTTTTTTTGAAAGAAAAATATGATACCTGTGTCTACAAACTACATTGTTAATGAATTTCAATATCTCTTTTTATACGATAGTAATAGACAACTTACACAATATAACCGGAAGTTAAAGAATTGGTTGGAATCCCTATATGTCAAAGGATAGATTTATTTTTAGGTGAAATTGATTATTTAGAAGCTAAAGTTTTTGGAATAAAAGGTGACAAAAGAATTGTTAGAAAGCAAGTAATAACATTAAAAGATTTTGTACCAGACTATTTAATTATAGATAAATTCATGCTGAGACTTTTTATAACCACCGAGGGATATATTGAAGGTGAGAGAAAGGAGCTACTTTTATGGTAATTAAAATAAAGATAAAAATATGAAGCGAGAAAATGAGGGTTTTATTTTTATAGAATAAAAAACACACTAGGTCTTTATATCCTAGTGTGTTTTTGTAATTAATTCACTTTTTTTATAAAACCTTTATAATGACGCTTCACAAGTTGACTTTCTAACGTCTTCATCGTTTCTAATGCAACACCTACGATGATTAGTAAACTTGTACCACCGATTTGAGCAGATGGTGGTAATGTAGCGATTTTTGTAAATACAAGTGGTAATATTGAAATTGCTCCTAAGAAAATCGCACCGATAAATGTTAAACGGTATAAAATTTTTGTTACATACTGTTCTGTAGATTTACCTGGGCGAATACCCGGGACATATCCGTTTTGCTTTTTCAAATTCTCAGCCATTTGTTCAGGATTTACTTGAATAAACGCGTAGAAATATGTGAAGGCAACGATAAGACCCACATATAGTGTCATTCCAAATGGATGTGCAAAATCAAGATTCGCAATTATCCATTTAGATACGCTTGAATCAGGGAAGAGCTGCGCAATTGTACGCGGCGTCATTAAAAAGGCTGAAGCAAAGATAACAGGAATTACACCTGCACTATTTACTTTAAGAGGTAAATGAGTATTTTTTGCTCCTTGATATTGATTGTTTCCTGAAACAGCTTTTGCATATTGAATCGGTATTTTTCGAACAGCTTGTTGAATGTAAATAACACCAACAACTATCGCTAAAATTACGAGTCCAATTAAAACCATTTTTATTATGTGCATAAATAACTGATCGCCTGCGTTTTGGAATTGTTGCAAATAAATTTGATTAGCGACATTCGGAATCGCCGCAACAAGTCCTGCGAAGATAATCATTGAGATTCCATTACCAACGCCATTAGCGGTAATTTGTTCACCTAACCAAAGTAAAAATGCAGTACCAGCAGTTAAAACTGTCGCAATAAATAAGTATGTAGTCCAGCTTTGATCTGTAATTAATTGTCCACCTGCTATATTATTAAAACCATAAGACATCCCAATGGATTGTATGAATGCGAGAATGATTGTAAAGTAGCGAGTAAATTGAGCTGATTTCTTACGGCCCATTTCTCCTTGCTTTGCCCATTCTGTAAATTTAGGTACAACGTCCATTTGTAGTAATTGTACAATGATAGAAGCTGTAATATATGGTGTGATACCTACAGCAAAGATTGAGAAGTGTTGCAGTGCTCCTCCGCCAAATACGTTCAGCATACCTAAAACGTTGGCTTGATCTTGTACTTTTAATACCTCTGCGTTAGTATGAGGAACTGGAATAAACGTGCCAATTCGAAAAACAATTAGCATCGCTAGTGTAAAAAGAATTTTGTTTCTTATCTCAGCTACTCTCATGAAATTTGAAATCGTACGAAACATTATGTCGCCTCCTATATTTTTATCAGTTCAAAACTGATTATTATATCCCGATGAAGTAACCACAAACCTCCTTCCGCATTAAATTCATTTGACAAATGGAATTTTATACATTTTGTAGTTTTCACGGATATAAAAATATAAGGTGTTATACAAGCGATTTATTAACTTTTCGTAATCATTCAATACCCATAATATAACTAATAAATTAACAAATGTACATACATAAGCATTAAAAATGAATGAATAGGTTGATTTTTTACATATATTTAATGCTAGATTGATAATTAGGAACGTTTTATGTAGTTATATTGAAAGGATTCCGTTGAAAGTATTATGATGTAGCTGTAGCGCATAATAACCTCAAGGAAATCTTCAAGGATGTTGAGAGAACTCATACATTTCAGCATGAATTAGAGAACCTACTAAAGAAAGAAAAGATTGGATTGGAATAATAGTGAAGGAAAATCTTTTTTCCATAGAGAATATTTCTAGCGTAGGAATTTAAGTATGTAGGTTCTAGCGAAAGGAGAATTCACATGAATACATTTGTAAATGACACGTTTTATGAAACTAGAAATCAATTATTTGAGGAAATTACTTTGTTAAGTGATGCTCAATTTAATAGGAAACCAGATAAGGATAAATGGAGTATAGCACAAGTTTGTCATCACTTAGTTTTATTAGATGAGAGAGTTATAACAGTTATTTCATCGGGATTAAAAAAGATGGATAGTATCTTAAATGAGCGTAAAGAAATTCACACTATTTTATTAGATAGATCGATAAAATTTATAGCCCCAGAAATGATTGAACCAAGTATAGAACCATTTGAAGTGCAGCAAATGGTTGATTTGTTAAACGACTCTAGAAAAGAATTGATGCGTTTCCTGAGTACAATAGAAGATGAATCTATATTAGCGAAAAAATCAGTGACGCATCCAGCTCTTGGAGAATTACTTCTTGATCAGTGGATAGAACTGATCTATTTGCATGAACAGCGTCATATAGAACAAATTAAAGAGATAAAATTGCTTTGTGGAGTTGAAAAGTAAAAATCATTATCTATTTATTGAGCGATTTGGGATAGCATCAAGGGTTCGAGTGATAAAATACAAGTCCTGATTAAAATTATGATGAATTTAGTTGAAAGCAACCAATAAGCAGAAAAAAAATACGAAACTAGCAGATTTTACTCCTGAAGAGGAAACGAACATTTGAAAAAAATCTGAATCCGATTTGCTGTATAAGTGTAACCCCGTCTTAAATGAAGAGCGGGGTTATTATTTTTGGAAGTGATCTCAGTATTTTCATATAGAAGGAAAAAATTAGAAATAAAATCCGAAAATGAGTTGCATGTCCAAAATTTTGAAAGTACATATACATCTACCGTTGGTTTAGCGCCCTTCACACGTTGGAGGAAGAAGTATTTTATTAGAAAATGATAAAATACTATTCTGTTAGGGGATATATGCATTTTATTCTCTATATTTTCACAGCAAAACCAACTACAAAATTATCTTTTATAGTTGAATTTCTCTGAATAATAAGTTACATTTTTAAAGTTCAAGCAACTTTATGACAGTACAAAAAGGGGAGAAATATTGTTATTATGCAAAAAATGAAATGGAAGAACTATGTATGCAATTTTATTATTCTTATGCTTCTTGTAACAGCAGTAACAGTCAAACCAGCTATTTCTAAGGCTGAGGAATCTAATGTTAATATTACATTGTTAGGTACTGCAGATATTCATGGTAGATTTATGCCTTGGGATTATGCGCTTGATGGAGCAAATATGAGTGGAAGTTTGACGCAGCTTTATACGGTTATAAAGAAGGTACGTCAAGAAAATCCAAATACCATATTAGTAGATGCCGGGGATACAATTCAAGGAAACTCAGTAGAATTATTCAACGATAAGCCACAATCGCCAATGATGGTAGCAATGAATACAATGGGATATGACGCCTGGGCATTTGGAAATCATGAATTCAACTTTGGATTAGATACATTGAAAAAAGTTAGTGAGCAATACAAGGGAAAGACGTTAGCAGGAAATATTTATAAGGAAAATGGAGAGCGTTTTCTTCCTGCATATACGATTGTTGAAAAAGGTGGAATTAAAGTCGGGATTATTGGTATGAATACACCAATGATTAGTGATTTTGAAAAAGGGACAGATCATTTGGATGGTTTAGTAGTGAAAAATCCAGTAGAAGAGACAAAAAAGGCTATTAAAGAATTAGAAGATAAAGTAGATGTAATGGTAGGGGTTATGCATATGGGACTAGAAAATGAGAATGGAATCCCAGGTACTGGTGTTCAAGATATTGCGAATGCTTGTCCGGAACTAAGCGCTATTTTTGCGGCTCATATGCATAAACTTGTAAAAAAAGAAGTTGTAAATGGCGTAATTATTACAGAACCAGATAAATACGGAACGCATATTTCACGTATTGACCTTACTTTTACAAAGCAAGATGGGAAGCTTGTTTTAAAAGATAAAACAGCTACCGCTATACCTGTAAAAAATGCTGATGGAACTACAGTATTATCTGATTCTACACTTGAAGAAACACTAACACCTTTTCATGAGTATGCGAGAGGAGATGCAAATGTTGTAGTCGCCCAATTAAAGGGTAGAAACCTTGTTCCTGAAAATGAAATAAAGGGTATTCCAAGTGTGCAGATTCAAGAGACACCTTTATCAGATTTCTTTCATGAAGTCATGCTCCATTACAGTAAGGCGGATGTAGTAGCCCATCAAATTGATAATGATTATGCCCGTTTGGATATAGGTCCTATAAAGAAGAAAGATATTGCTTATAATTATCAATATGCTTTGGGAGAAATTACAGTATATAAGATAACTGGAAAAGATTTAAAAGACTATATGGAATGGGCAGCAGGATATTTTAACTCATCTCGTGCCGGAGATGTAACAGTTAGCTTTGATAAAAATCGTCGTGCGTCTAAATACAGTACGAACGATTTCTTTGGAGGCGTAAAATACGAAATTGACTTAACAAAACCATATGGTAGTAGAATTACAAATTTACGCTCTATTCGTACAAATAAACCAATCAAAATGAGCGATGTTATGACGCTAGGAATGAATGCGTATAGAATGGAGGCTCTTCAGGCAAAAGGGGGAGCTTTAGAGGGACGTAAATTTGAACAAACTTGGTCATCTAAACAAGAGAATGCATTCGGAGAAACAGGTGGAACCATTCGTAACCTTGCTATTACATATTTAAAAGAGGTAAAGAACGGTGTATACACGCCAAAAGTTATGCATAATTGGAAAATTACTGGTGTAGATACACATTCTTCAGAGCATAAGGCTGTAGTTGATCTTGTAAATAAAGGGATTTTAGAAATCCCAAAAACAGAAGATGGAAAATATACAAATATAGCATCTATAAATACTAAAGATTCAATTACAAAAGAAGAGATTGTAGCACTCTCACAAAAAGCTAATATTAATCCAAATCAGTTTAATCATGTAAAAAGAAAAGGTGAATTTTACAAAAAACTTAGTAGGATAATTAAATAAATATAAAAAAGATGGCTCTCGTGCAAAAAACTATTAAACTTGGACATACCATTATCCTAAAAAAGTTTGTGATCGGTATGGAAATATAGAGAATCATCGGTAAAAAATCCCCTGAATCGCTTTAAAAATTTAGGGGATTTTTCATTTGAATAATTATTGTTTCATTTCTCACTATGTATATTTATAATATGCTTTAAAAGAACATACCTTAAGTTAATAACATGCAATAGATATGTCCTTTTCTATATTTAAATGGGGAGACAAAAATATCTTTGAAAGATATTTTTGACAAGATAAAAAAGCCTGAAACTCATATAAGACTTCAGCAGTCTCAAAACGTTACAATCCATGCAGCTATAGACATAAATAACAAAATTATATTGAAAAATCTAACTTGTATATGCGTTGCCTCACTAAAGTATTTATCTACTATTCTTAAAATAGTAAAGAGTGGTTTTTTATGTTGTTAATAAGATATAAGTGTACTTTGATTAGAATGAATATAGATAATTAACGACTAACCAATTGGATGAGCACCTAAAAGGGCTCATTTTTTATTTTATCGACCACATATATGTAATTTTGCATAATATTACATAAATTTTGTATTTTCTCTTTTTTTCGACATAAATAGACAGTATACTTTGTACAAGCTTTCTATTTCAAAAATTATACGAGGTGAAAAAATGAAAAACACAAAGACATTAACTAAAGTAGCATTAACAACAGGATTAGCTTTAACAGCTGTGGCACCATACGGAATAGGTCATGCAGAGGAAACAGATCAACTTCAAGTTCAAATTCAGGAGGACTCATTCCGTTCAGGTGAACTTACACAACCGTCACAAAAAACACCAGAGAATGTAGTAAAAGATGCTCTTAAGGAGAAAGCTGAACAAGCTCTTTCTCCAAATCAAGTCAATGGAGAAACAGGAGTAGATTATAAAGTTCTTCAAAAACGTGGTTCGTATGATGGAACAACACTTGTGCGTATGCAGCAAACATACGAAGGAAAAGAAGTATATGGCCATCAATTAACTGCACACGTAGATAATAACGGTGTTATTAAAAGTGTTTCAGGCGATAGCGCGCAAAATTTAAAACAAGAAGAATTGAAAAAGCCTATTAATCTATCAAAAGATGAAGCGAAACAATATATTTATACGAAATACGGGAACGATATCAAGTTTATTTCTGAGCCAGAAGTTAAGGAAGTTATTTTTGTTGATGAAAATAATGGACAAGCTAGCAATGCATATCAAGTTACATTTGAAGCGGCAACACCAAACTATGTTTCTGGAACTTATTTAGTAAATGCACAAAATGGTGATATGTTAAAAAATATGGTACAAGAATCTAACTTAAAAGCAAGTGAAAAACTAGTTGGAGCTTTAAAGGAAAGTAAAAAAAGTAGTCTTACATCATTAACTGGAACAGGAAAAGATGATTTAGGTATATCTCGTTCATTTGGTATTTCTAAACAAAGTAATGGTAAATATGCACTTGCTGATTATACAAGAGGGCAAGGAATTGAAACATATGATGTGAATTACAGAGATATTACTAAAGAAGAAAGCTATTATCCTGGTACACTAGCAACCAGCACTTCAACAACATTTAACGATCCAAAAGCAGTAAGTGCTCATTATTTAGCAACAAAGGTATTTGATTTTTATAAAGATAAATATAAGCGTAATAGTTTTGATAATAAGGGACAAAAGGTAGTTTCAGTTGTACATGCTTGGGATTCTGAAGATACGAACGATCCGAAAAATTGGCAAAATGCATTAAGTGCTAATAATGGAAGTATGCTTGTATATGGCGATCCTATTGTCAAGGCATATGACGTAGCTGGACATGAATTTACACATGCTGTTACTTCTAGCGAATCTAATCTTGAATATTACGGTGAACCTGGTGCGATTAATGAAGCGCTATCTGATATTATGGGAACATCTATTGAGAAATACGTAAATAATGGAAGCTTTAACTGGACAATGGGAGAACAAACTGGATCTGTTTTCCGTGATATGGAAAACCCAGCTTCTGTTCCATCTTCACTTGGAGTACCTTATCCAGATGATTACAGTGAATTTAACGATTTTAATGGATGGGATCAAGGCGGCGTTCATTTTAATTCAAGTATTATTAATAAAGTTGCGTATCTCATTGCAAAAGGTGGAACTCATAACGGAGTAACTGTTAAAGGAATTGGTGAAGATAAAATGTTTGATATTTTCTATTATGCAAATACAGATGAATTAAACATGACATCTAATTTCAAAGAATTGAAATCAGCATGTATTCGAGTGGCAACTAATAAATATGGGGCGAATACAGCTGAAGTTCAAGCAGTGCAAAAAGCATTTGATGCAGCAAAAATTAAGTAAGTTAGAAATATAGTTTTCATTCATATATTAATACATTATGAAAATCAGCTAATGTCATTTTAAGGATATTAGCTGATTTTTTACGTAGCAATGTATTAGTGAAAATAAAATTACTAAGCAATAATCAGGCATCTATCTTCAATAAGTTACGACAAATATATAAGATTTCAAGGATATAAAAACAGAAAATTAATAATATATTGACCTTTTAATAGTAAGTGCTATAAAATGAAAGCGATAACAAACGATTGCTTTAAAATGATTTCCCTGATCTTTTAGTATTTACAAATATAAGAAGGAATAAACAAATCTATTTTTTTGAGTTTTAATGCAAACGTTTTCGTAAGGGTTGTTTCCATCTTATATTTGATTTTCGTATAAAAGATCATTGAAATACATACGTAAAAATAGCCAATATGGAGGTGAAGTAAAAGAGATTCCTAGATTAATTTAAACCGTGTTTCGTAGTATGAGCATAATAAATTGTTCGTAATATTTAAAGAAAGGGTGTATGGGGTGCAAATTACAAAAAAATTAATTAACAAATCGTTTTTATTACTTACCATAATCGTTATGTTATCATCTGTTTTCTCTTTTCAGAGTGTGAAGGCAGTTTCAAATTCGAAAACAACTGAAGTTATCATTCATTACAAAGAGAAATCTGGAAATACAAAAGACTGGAATCTTTGGGTATGGGGAGAAAATGCAAACGGTAAATCTTATGAATTTACTGGTGAAGATGAATTTGGAAAATACGCTAAGATAAAAATAGATGGTGACTATAATCGTGTAGGGTTTATAGTTCGTACCAATGAATGGGAAAAAGATGGAGGTGATCACTGGGTTGAAAATATAAGGGATGGTCGTGCTGAAGTATGGATCCTTTCGGGTGATGAAAAAGTATATGATTCTAAGCCTTCTTCGGATCTCTCAATTCAAAAAGCTACTATTGATAGTTTTAATGAAATTACTGTAACGACTAATGTTCCGTTTAATAGTAAGGAACAGAAAATTGAAATTGAAGGCGTTAAAATTAAGGGAATTAGTCCTTATGATAAAAATAGTGGAGATATTACTAATAAGGTTAAAATAATTACGGAACAGAAAATTGATTTAAAACAAACATACAAAGTTAAAATAGCAAACTTAGCTGATGCGAATACTGAAATCGGTAAAGTCATTCGTAGCGAGGAATTTGATAATTTATTTTATTATGGTGGTAATGATTTAGGGAATATATATACTCCGCAACATACAAAGTTCCGTTTATGGGCTCCTACTGCGAGTGAAGCGAAGTTAGTTACATATAAAAAATGGAGCGATAAAATAGGTACTGAAATAAACATGAAACAAGGTGAAAAGGGAACTTGGAAAGCAGAACTTAAAGGGAACCAAAAAGGTCTCTTTTATACGTATAAGGTGAAAATTGGGGATAAGTGGACTGAAGCGGTTGATCCGTATGTGCGTGCTGCTTCTGTAAATGGAGATAAAGGTGCAGTTGTTGATTTAGAAGAAACAAATCCGAAAAAATGGAAAGCAAACAAAAAACCGAAATTTAAAAATCCGGAAGATGCTATTATTTATGAATTGCATGTACGCGATCTTTCCATCCAACCTGAAAGTGGTATTAAGCAAAAAGGAAAATATTTAGGTGTAACAGAAAAAGGAACAAAAGGGCCTGAAGGTGTAAAAACAGGACTTGATCATATGAAAGATCTTGGTGTTACTCACGTTCAGTTTTTACCGATATTTGATTATGCTTCAGTAAATGAAGAGAATTTAAATGAACCACAATATAACTGGGGATATGACCCGGAAAATTTCAACGTCCCAGAGGGCTCCTATTCTACAAATCCTTTTGAGCCAACTGTTCGAATAACTGAATTAAAGCAAATGATTCAAACATTGCATGATAATAATCTTCGTGTTGTGATGGACGTAGTATATAACCATATGTATAATGCCGCTGAATCAAATTTTCATAAGTTAGTTCCAGGTTACTATTATCGTTACAATGAAGACGGAACATTAGCAAATGGAACTGGAGTAGGGAATGATACCGCTTCAGAACGAAAGATGATGAGAAAATTTATGGTAGATTCCGTCACATACTGGGCAAAAGAATACAATTTAGATGGGTTCCGTTTTGATTTAATGGGTATTCATGATTATGAAACGATGAATGAGATACGTAAAGCTGTTAATCAAATTGATCCTTCTATTATTCTGCATGGAGAAGGCTGGGATTTAAATACACCTCTTGCAGCTGAATTGAAAGCAAATCAAAAAAATGCGGAGAAAATGAAAGGGATTGCTCATTTTAACGATAATATTCGTGATGGATTGAAAGGTAGTGTATTTGAGGAGAAAGAAAATGGTTTTGTAAATGGAAAGCAAAACATGGAAGACCGTATTAAAAAAGGCATTACAGCCGGTATTGACTATGATACAAATTCGTCTACTTATCAAGATCCGGAGCAGGTGCTAACTTATGTGGAAGCACATGACAATCATACTTTATGGGATAAACTTGAGTTGACTAATTCAGGTGACAGTGAAGAAATGCGAAAACAAATGCATAAATTATCTTCTTCTATTTTATTAACATCACAAGGTATTCCATTCTTACATGCAGGACAAGAGTTTATGCGCACAAAATATGGTGATCATAATAGTTACAAATCTCCTGATTCTATTAACCAGATGGATTGGTTACGCCGTGCAGCATTTAATAATGAAGTAGAGTATATGAAGGGCTTAATAGATTTACGAAAAAAATACCCAGCTTTTCGTATGACTTCTGCAGAGCAAATTAAAAAGTATGTAGCTTTTATCGATGTTCCCAAAAATGTTGTAGCTTATACAATAGATGGAAAGGGAAGTGGGAATAAAAGCGAATACTTTATGGTGGCTCACAATGCAAATAGGGAAGCCGTTGACATAACACTTCCATCGAAAGGTCCATGGAAAGTGCTAGTAAACGAGAATCAGGCGGGAAGTAAAACACTTTACGTTGTCCATGACAATAAAATTAAAGTTCCTGCATTAAGTTCACTAGTTTTAAAAACAGAGAAACCGATTAAATAAAAGCAAATAATGTGAAAGTATATACTGAATTGAGCAAATTGAATAGGGATTACAAATGAAAAAAGCGAAGTGAAGGTTGTTTTCACTTCGCTTTTAAAGTTAATGTAGTATAATTTCACATACTGTAATTATATTACAATTTAATAACGGAAATAGACAAGAGATTATTGCTATTGTAACAGTAGGGGAGGAGGTACCTTTGTATTTATTTATAAAATTATCTGAAATACATTCTTAATTTATATAATTTTTAATATACATTCGAACATCTAACGAGCTAGATGTTCGAGTTATATTAATTCCTACAAATCGTTCGAAAAATAACAAAGGCGTAAAAGTATATGGAATTAAAATAGAGAAAAGACACCTAAAATGGTGTCTTTTCTCTATTTTAAATACGATATGTTAATAACTCACTTGTATGTAATAGTATGTGCATTTTTACACTAACTTCTAAAGAAAAATTTCAAATTCTTTTCTTAATCTATTTGTAATAAATCTCATTAGAAAATTTTATCGCTATAACAAATAAAACTTTCTCAATATTATTTTGTTTAATAACTATTTCCATCTGCTTTCCAATCCATTACAATAATTTCACATTGAAAATACATGGAAATTCTCAATGTTCCAAATGGTTTATACCTTATAGGATTACTATGGGAAAGGATGTAAAATGTCTAATAAAAAATCATTTTTTATGACGAAATAAAAAATTTCAATGAAGAAAAAGTTATTTCATTATTCTCAAGTTACGTTGAAGTACATGTATTTATAATCACTATGAAACAAAGGGCAGAATCTAAGGACTATTTTTGTAGATTAGAAAATTGTATTTTAAAAATAAGTAAAACGTTTATGGAGGGTTATATGAGCGAGCAAATTTATTACTGGTCTCCTATTAAGCATTGGGAGAAGTTGCATAATGAAATTTTGATAGGAGAAACAAGATTTACAGGCGTTTTGTCTGAGTGGTTTCCTGAGTTTTATTTTTTTACTCAAAAAGGTGTGAAAATTAGTGAACTAGTAGAGCACTTTTCGTTAGGAAATGTAGAAGAGACACAAAAAACAGTAGAGCTTATGATAAAAAATCGTGTGTTAGTAAGTAACATATTACACCCAAGAGAAGTATTTTCCACACAAGAAAAGATTTTTCCGAATCCATATAGCAACCAGATTCGCTTTTCTAAAGAAGATTTAGATAAGTATATGAGTGAACAATTGAATCGAACACACCATGCTGTGCGGTCAACCGAAATTCAACTTGAAACAACAAATGAGTTACCCACTATAATCAAGGAACGTAGGTCTTGTCGCCAATTTGATATGAAAAAACATATTAGTTTTTTAGAATTTTCCCAATTCATATCAACTCTAAAACAGGTTAGGAAAGAACATATATACTATCATTACGCAAGTGCAGGCGGACTCTACCCTATTGATATCTTTATTTATATAAAACCAAAACGTATAGAAGGTATGAAAGCTGGGTTTTATTATTATAACCCAGCAAAAAACTGTCTTGTGATTGTAAATAATATTGATCAAGTAATCAAAAGTGATCATGAGTTAATTAACCAAGATTTATTTACTCAGTCTGCCTTTTCAGTTTATTTGGTTTATAATGCGAACGCTTCCATCCCGAAATACGGTTCAGATGGATATTTATTTGCTTGTATTGAGTCTGGTATTATCACTGCTACCTTAAATATGGTGGCTGAGACATTGAATTTAGGCGTTTGTTCAGTTGGTCATATGAAATTTGAAGAGATTCAGCAATTTTTATGTTTGGATAACCATCAAGTATTTCTCCATGGGCTTGAAGTTGGCTTGAAAATTAACGAATAGATGAAATGAATATTAGGGGGATAAAGATAAAAATGCACATTAAAGATCGAAGTTCGATTCATGAAAATAAAGGGGTAGAGGCGTTTTGGAAAGAGCAGTTATCTTCCGAGGTTCTCGATTTTTCTGTATTTAATAGCGGTTACCAACTAAATAAAGAAAATCCTTACGAGCACGTTCAAGTCATAATGAATGTAGAGTTTAGTAAAAGTATACAAAAAGTAATTAAGTCTCAAGATTTATTATTATTTAGCTGGTTACAGGCCGCGTTAAGGATTTGTTTGGCACACTATACAGATCAAGAAAGGATTACTATTGGTATTCCTGTAATTGAAAAGAATATTGAACAAAGCGAGAATCTTAATAAGTTGATTCCTTTAGGAAGTGAAATCTATCCGCATCACAGCTTTAAACAAGTAGTAAATCAGATTGAACAAACGACTTTATTCGGGTATGACAATCAGAGTTATCCACTCTCTGAATTATTAGCGAAACACCATTTAACTCCTTTTCAAATTGTTATTGGGATGGAAGGATTACATAATAAAAATTTGATAGAAGAATATGCAGAGAATAATTTAGCCATCTGGATACAAAGAGAATGGAATGAAATACATAATGAATTTGAAATTCAAATTTCTTTCAAGTCTCATTCATTCTCTTCTTTGCAACAGTTTGCAAATTCATATCTTTATGTTTTAAAGCAAGTGTCAACAAATTCGAATTTGGCTGTGAAAGATATTTGTATCATTTCAGAAGAAGAGAAAGAGTTGCTAGAAGAATTGAATCAAGGTCAGGCGGACATAGAATTGTCTCAATCATTTCAAAATTTGTTTGAGGAACAAGTGTTAAAAACCCCAGATCAAATTGCTGTTGTTTGTAATGATCAATCTTTGACATATAGAGAATTGAATAAGAAAGCAAATCAATTGGCCTCTATTCTTCAAAGTAAAGGTGTTTCCAAAGAAAGTATTATTGGGGTTATGGTAGATCGGTCATTGGAAATGATCATTGGCATGGTGGGGATTTTAAAAGCAGGAGCAGCGTATTTACCAATCGATCCTAACTATCCAAATGAACGAATTGAATATATGTTACAAGATAGTCAAGCGAAATGTTTACTGAGCAAGCGAACAGAAGTAGAATTGCCGCAATTTGCGGGTGAAGTGCTGTATCTTGATGAGGAATATCTCTTCCAAGGTGAGGAAAGTAATTTAGTTCGAGAAAGTTATCCTAATGATTTAGCTTATGTTATTTACACATCGGGATCGACAGGGAATCCAAAAGGGGTAATGGTAGAACAGAAATCTCTTGTCCATTTTTTAAGTGTAATGAGAGAAAAAGTAAAAGATAATCAGTCATTCTTGTTTCTTGCTAGTGTATCTTTTGATATCTCCTTGTTAGAAATATGTCTGCCTTTAACACAAGGTTCGAAAGTAGTTATTGCTACAGAGGATCAGTTCGCAACAAAAGAATTAGCTTATTTGGTCAAAGAACATAAGGTGGATTTATGGGAATCAACGCCATCGCGAATGGAAGTGATTTTGAGTGATCCAGAAGGGGCAAATTTTCTAAAAGATTTAAAATCTATTTTGTTAGCAGGAGAAGCATTTTCCATTGATTTGGTTGAAAAAATTCGATGCATCAGTGAAGCGACAATTTTAAATATTTATGGTCCTACAGAAACAACCATTTGTGCAACAGTAAAGGATTTGAGCTCTGCCAAAGAAGTTACGATTGGAAGTCCCAACCCGAATTATCATTCCTATATATTGAATAAGTATGGTCAATTAAAACCATTTGGAATTCCGGGTGAACTCTGCATTGGTGGCGTGGCGGTAGCACGAGGGTATCTTGGGAAATCTAAACTGACAGATGAAAAGTTTGTACCGAGTCCCTTTACGGCAGGAGAAATGATGTATCATACGGGTGATCTCGTTCGTTGGTTGCCTAATGGAGAACTTGAATATCTAGGTCGAATGGATCATCAAGTAAAAATTCGGGGATATCGGATTGAATTAAGAGAGATCGAAAGCCAGTTAAGGGAATATCCAGAAATAAACCAAGCTATCGTTGTTGATCAAGTATATGGAAATAGGAAATTATTAGCTGCGTACTATGTATCGGATAATAAGGTCTCTTTTGATGAAATCAGAAAATATTTAAGTGATAAATTACCTGAGTTTATGATTCCTGAAAAAATGATTCAGGTGGAAGAGATTCCGTTGAATCCAAATGGGAAAGTAGATAGGAAAAGGTTATTAGATATAACACAAACAGATTATGTATCAATTCCATACGTTGCCCCGCGCAATGAAATTGAACAAAAATTGGTGCATGCATGGGAAAAAGTTATGGAGATTGAGGGAATCGGTATTCATGATAATTTTTTTGCTTTAAAAGGAGAATCGATTAAAGCACTTCAGGTAATTAATCTATTAAGAAAAGACTGCTTAAAAATAAGTACAACAGATTTTTTTAAGCATCCCACGATTGCTCAACTTAGTACTTGTGTAAAGTTAGAGCATAAAACGGAAAACTTTGAAAATAGACCAACCCATGTTAAAGATTTGTCTAAGCCATTTCCCTTAACAGAGGTTCAGACAGCGTACATGTTAGGACGGAATTCACAGTTTGAATTAAGTGGTATTTCACCTCAAACTTATTTTGAATATGAAACAGAATTGAATATCAATCGTCTTTCAAAAAGTTTTCAAAAGGTAATTCAACGTCATCCGATGTTACGAGCTGTAATTTTACCAGAGGGAGAACAGCAAATATTACAAAGCGTTCCTGATTACGAGATTGAAATAGTAAGTCTCATAGATTTAGATGATAGGAATCAAAATGCTCGCTTACAAGAAGAACGTTCTCGAATGACTAATCATGTATTTCCTTTAGGGCAATGGCCTTTGTTTGAATTAAAAGCCTTTCTTTTAAAAGAAGACACGTATTTATTATGTTTTCGATACGATGCTTTATTAATGGACGGAGCAAGCATGAACATCGTTGGACAGGATTTGTTTCATTATTATTATAAACCAGAGCAAAGGTTAGAACCTCTATCTTTTGATTTTCAAGATTACATGTTTATCTATGATGAACTGGAACAAAGTACAGAATATAAAACAGCAAAAGATTATTGGACAAGTAAGCTTCCTGACTTTCCGTTTGCGCCTTCTTTGCTGTTAAAAAAGGATCCGGCAGAGATTGCTACTCCTAAGTTCCAATCACTTAATAAGATCCTGGACAATGAAATATGGACAAAGCTACGAAAGTTAGCACAAGAGAAAGAAGTAACTCCTTCGGCTCTGCTTTGTACAATATATAGTGATGTATTGGCATATTGGAGTAATCAACGTCGATTGGCAATTAATTTGACTGTATTTAACCGTTATCCTGTTCATGAAGAAGTAGAGCAAATTGTGGGAGATTTCACTTCACTCATCTTGTTGGATGTTGATGTGAATCCAGATCAATCTTTCTTTACTAGAGTAAAAGAAACGCAATCTACTTTATTAGATGGTCTCGAACATCGCCATTACGATGGAGTTAATTTCATTCGAGATTTTACTCGATATCATCAAATGACGCCAAAAGCAGTTATGCCAATTGTTTTCACTTCGATGCTAGCAGGTGCGGGGGCTTTTGCTTGGGAACAACTTGGTTCACTTCGCCATATTCATGCTCGGACTCCACAAGTGCATTTGGATAATGTGGTAATTGAAAAAAATGGAGAGTTATTAATTAGCTGGAACTATGTTGAAGAATTGTTTGATGTTGATGTGATAGAAGCGATGTTTCACCAATTTGTTGACTTATTGGAACAATTAGTGAAACAAAGTGACGTAACATCTTTGCAGATGAAAGAGTTAGACCATGCTTTAATTGAGCAATACAATGAGACAACAGAAAAAATACCGTCGACTACTTTAAATCAATTATTTACAGACCAAGTAAAACGTACACCGGATGAAGTAGCAGTAGTTTTTGAACAAGACTACTTAACATACTCGGAGCTTCATAAGCGCTCCAATCAAGTTGCGCACTTTTTAAAAGAACAAGGAATTGGTCTAGGTGACAAGGTTGGTCTTTTAGCACAAAGACGAGTTGACACAATTGTTAATATGATAGGTATTTTAAAAGCAGGTGCCGCTTATGTTCCGATTGATCCCGACCATCCTTCAGATCGCCAAACATATATTTTAGAAAATAGCTCATGCAAACTTTTATTAGAACCTAGTCTTTATGCAGAAAACCGCTTGTCATTATACACAACAGAAGATATGCCTGCTATTGCTGGTCCGGAAGATCTTGCCTATATTATCTACACTTCAGGAAGTACAGGAAAACCGAAAGGAGTAATTATTACTCACCAAGCGGTTGCAAATACCATTCAAGATATTAATCAAAAATATCAGGTAAATGAAGATGATCGTATTATTGGTATTTCTTCTATGTGTTTTGACTTATCTGTATACGATATTTTCGGAACGTTAAGCACAGGTGCAATGTTGGTAATGATTCGTGACCCAAGAGACATGCAAGAATTAATCCGTACTGTCGAACGTAGAGGAATTACAATTTGGAATACAGTACCTGCAATTATGGATTTGGCATTAGATCAAGTAGGTTCTCATTTTGAACATTCTTCCTTGCGTTTAGTTTTACATAGTGGAGATTGGATTCCACTTTCTTTACCAGAAAAAATAAAACGACATTTTCCGATTGCGGAAGTAGTTTCACTCGGAGGAGCAACAGAAGCATCGATTTGGTCAATTTATTATCCGGTCAAACAGGTGGAATCGCATTGGAAAAGTATTCCATACGGGATTCCTTTGGCAAACCAAACGTATTATGTGTTGAACTATGAAAAGAAAATGTGCCCTGTTGGTGTAATTGGAGATTTATATATCGGGGGAGTGGGCCTTGCTAAAGGATATTTAAATGATGAACAGAAAACAAATGAAGCATTTGTATCACATCCTGATTTTGGTCTTATTTACAAGACAGGAGACTGTGGAAAAATGCATCCTGAGGGATATATTGAATTTTTAGGCCGCCAAGATTATCAAGTCAAAATTCAAGGATATCGAGTAGAGTTAGAAGAAATCGCCCATTGTCTTCTCACTTACAAACAAGTCGAACATGCAGTAGTGATTGATCAGACAGATGAGTATGGTATAAAGTTTTTAGTCGCATATGTGGTAACTGAGAAAAATATTAGCACAACAGAACTTCGAAAGCATTTGCGAGATCACTTGCCAGGTTACATGATTCCTTCTTATTTTGTTTATTTGGAACAATTGCCCTTGACTCCAAACGGGAAATTAGATAGAAAAGCGCTCCCTACTCCGGAGAAACAAACAAATGAAGTATTTATTGCTCCAAAAACGGAAATGGAAAAAATATTAACTAGTGTTTGGCAAGAAGTACTCAAAGTAAATCGGATTGGAGTAAATGATCATTTCTTTGCCTTAGGTGGAGATTCGATAAAAGCGATTCAAGTTTCCGTCAGACTGTATAGACAAGGATTTGAGCTGGAGCCAAAAAATTTATTTTCATTTCCTATATTAGGAGACATGGTTCAATTTGTTAAAAAGCTTGATCATCTTCCAAATTCGCAAACAAGTGATGTAAACAAAATGAACGATAATAAAGTTACAGTACTAAATGTTAAAGATAAACAACTTAATCAACATACACTTATCAAAATACAAGAAAAAATGCCAGAAATAAAAATAGAACGTATTTACCCATTGGCACCTTTCCAGGAAGTTATTTATGAACATGCTGCGACTGAACCTGATACAAATGCATATTTCGAACAAACAATTTGGGCACTTGAGGGGGAGCTGGATATTAATCTCTTTATTCAGTGTTTCCAACAATTAGTTGATCGTCATGATTCTTTAAGAACGATAATTGTGCAAGATGAACAAGCACAACCTTGGCAAGCTGTTCTACATGATGTTCAAATGATTTCAGAGATAAAAAACTTGATTGAGATGACGAAACAAGAACAGCAAGAATTCCTAGACCAGTGGATGAATGAAAATTTAAGTCAAGGATTCAAAAATGATGAACTCATGACCCGTCTTTGTATATTCCAACTAGAAAATAACGAGCATAGGGTGGTTTGGAGTTCCCATCATCTATTATGTGATGGTTGGAGCGTCAGCATTTTGATAGACGAATTATTCCAGCTCTATGAAACAATAAATGCGGGAACTACGGCAGAGTTACCTATAGTGAAACCTTTTGAGACATTCATAGATTGGACTGTAGCACGAGATCATGAGAAAGCACGTCATTTTTGGCGGGATTATTTATCAGGATACAATCGGAAAATTAGTATTCCTAAAAAGAAAGTACCAACTCAAAGTGAAGGGTTAAATTTCACATTTATGGATTTAACATTAGATAAGGATTTGACTAATCAGTTACAGACATTTGTAACTAAAAACAATATAACTATGAATTCGGCATTACTAGCTGTATGGGGAATATTGCTTGGCAAATACAACGGAATGAGAGAAGTAGTATTACCTAATCTAGTATCAGTCAGACCTCCCGAAGTAGAAGGGATTGAAAATATGTTCGGTCTGTTCACAAATATTTTGCCTATCCGACTAGCATGGACAGAAACGCAATCTTTTGTGGACTTCCTGCAAAAAGTACAACTAGAAACATTGAAATGTAATGAGTATGCATACTATTCATTTGTTGATATACAAAAACAAAGTGAATTAAAAACTGAGTTGACTGACCATCTTTGGGTTTTTGAAAACTATCCGACTAACTCAGCTATCTTTTCTTCAAATGAAAACAGAAATTTTGCCATCACAGATTACGAAGTTGTTGATGAGCCTCATGTAAAGTATGGAATTATGTGCTTCCCTGAAGAGAAACTTACAATAAAGTTTGGATATGATCAAACCGTATATGAAGCGGAGAAAATACAGGAAATATTGAATCACATCCATCAGTTAATCAACATGATTCTTCAAAATCCAATACAGGCAATCGGTGATTACAAATTATAAAAAATGAAAAGGCGAGCAAGAACTCGCCTTTTTAAATAGAATAGGAGTAAACCAAATGACAAAAAACTTGCAGTTATCAGCCGAAGAGATGCGTCAGTTAGGATATCAAGCGGTGGACTTGATTGTTGATCATATGAATCATTTAAAAAGTAAACCAGTTTCGGAAACGATTGATAGTAATATTTTTAGAGACAAGCTAATTGAAACGATTCCAGAAAACGGATCCAATCCAAAAGAGTTACTTCATTTTCTTAATAACAATGTGTTTAATCAAATTACTCATGTGGATCATCCTCATTTTATGGCTTTTGTGCCAGGTCCTAATAATTATGTTGGTGTAATAGCAGATTTTTTAGCAAGTGGGTTTAATGTATTTCCTACAGCTTGGATAGTAGGTGCAGGTGCTGAACAAATTGAATTAACGACAATCAACTGGTTAAAATCAATGCTAGGATTCCCTGATTCAGCTGAAGGGCTATTTGTCAGTGGCGGTTCCATGGCTAATTTGACTGCACTTACTGTAGCGAGACAGGTCAAGCTGAATAATGACATAGAAAATGCGGTTGTGTATTTTTCTAACCAAACTCATTTTTCTGTAGATCGAGCACTTAAAGTATTAGGTTTTAAACATCATCAAATTTGCCGAATTGAAACAGATGAAGATTTAAGAATTTCAGTTAGTACTTTAAGAAAGCAAATAAAAGAAGATCGATTAAAAGGGAAAAAACCATTTTGTGTTATTGCTAATGCAGGGACAACGAATTGCGGAGCGGTGGACTCCCTCGATGAATTGGCTGATCTATGTGGTGATGAAGATGTATGGCTACACGCGGATGGTGCTTATGGGGCTGCAGCAATTCTCAGTGAAAAAGGAAGGGAGGTGTTAAGAGGAATTCATCGTGCTGATTCTTTGACGTTAGACCCGCATAAATGGCTTTTTCAGCCTTATGATGTTGGTTGTGTACTCATTCGCAATAGCCAATATTTAAGTAAAACGTTCCGTATGATCCCAGAGTATATTAAGGATACGGAAACTAATATAGAAGAAAAAGTGAATTTTGGGGAGCGTGGAATTGAACTTTCTCGTAGATTTAGGGCATTAAAGGTATGGCTTTCTTTTAAAACATTTGGAGTCACAGCTTTTCGTGAGGCAATAGATCATGGCATTATGTTGGCTGAACAAGTTGAAGAGTTTTTAAGGAAAGAAAAAGATTGGGAAGTAGTAACACCTGCCCAATTAGGAATTGTTACTTTTCGTTATATTCCTTGTAAGCGAACGTCTACAGAAACAATTCATGAAATAAACAAAAAACTGGTGGAAGAAATTAATCAAAGAGGATTTGCTATGCTAAGTACGACTAAATTAAAAGAAAAAGTAGTAATTCGACTTTGCTCTATCAACCCGAGGACAACATTAGAAGAAATACTTCAAATCATGATGAGCATTAAGGCGTTGGCAGAGGAAATAAACACATCGCCTAAACATCTTATATCTGTTTCTCAACCTTGATATATTAGGTGAATTTTACATATTAATAGCCGATTCTAAATGAGAATCGGCTATTATACTATTTACGAGTGTTTTTCTTGTAAAGGGATTAAGCCTCAACCTTAGAGACTCTTTTGAAACCAGTCTTTACTGCTTGTACCATTTCGTTTACAGCGTAAATAGATACATCGGCATTTGGATTTAACCCTTCAAACCAGTGATAGGCATTTGGATATAAATGAAACTCGACATCAACACCAGCTTGCGCTAGTTTGCTTACATAGGTTAATGTTTCACTGCGGAATGGATCTAATTGACCAACAAATGTGTAAGTATATGGTAAATCACTATAATCCTCTGCTCGAGAAGGCGCTGCATAGACAGGGATTTGATCTGTTCCATACATTTCTCCTAAATACATTTTCCAACCGGCTTCATTTGCCTTTTGATTCCAAACAAATCCTTCTTTAATTTCATTCGCTGAAGGTGTATTATTTCGGTCATCAATCATTGGATAGAGTGGCATCTGTAAACAAATTGAAGGATATTTTCGATCTCGGGCTAATAATGATAATGCTGCTGTTAGTCCACCTCCAGCGCTTACTCCTGCAACCCCAATTCGATTCGAATCAATGTTTAATGACTTCGCATTATCAGCAATCCATTTTAAAGCTGAATAACAATCCTCAATTGGTGCTGGGTAAGGGTGTTCAGGTGCTAAGCGGTAGTCTACAGACACGACCACACAGCCAGCTTCTTTTGCAAACCTCATACAAGTATCATCGTTATCATCTATAGACCCTAAGATATAACCACCACCATGTATCCATAATAAGACAGGTAAAGGTTCATTATTTGATTTTGGACGATAAATTCTTAATGGTAACGGATTATCATCAGGTCCAACAATGACTTCATCTGTTAACGAAAGGGATTCATCAACAACGGTAGGTGGTCTCATTTGAGCTATTCCTTCTCTGATTGATTGCAAGTTTTCCGGGTGTAAATCGAGATTTGGAAACATCTCTAACCCTTGTAATAACTCTGGATTTACTCTTGTTTTCATTTTAGCACCTCTATTTGTAATTGTTTTCGAATAAATGAAGTGTATTCTAAGTAGTTTAATTGTGAAAAAATATCACAATTAAATTGTAAATTGGATATGCGATAACAGTCAACAGAATATTCGGAAATTAAAGCCTTTCTCAAGAAGGAGTTTCACGCAACCAATAATACAAGTAGTGGATTTAGGAGCAAAGTGTTTTCATGTCGTTGTATTTATGTACACTTAGTCTTCTAATTAAACCAAGTGATAATCCTTTTTATTTTAATGACATATTGCAAGTGATACCTATTCGAATTCATACTCGGAAAGAATTAATCCATTTTCATTCCTTAATATATAATTCAGGGAAATACTCATGGGCAGGCATTAATATAGGAAAACAGTACAAATTAAAATAACTGTTTAAAAAAATTTCTTTTATTTGGCTAGAAAAGGAGTAGATTCTTTTTTCTTATCTAGACTCATGAAGAAGTATGAAAATCAGAATTTATAATTCAAAAGCCAGCTTAAAGTAATTGCAATAATTACTTTGGATAGTAATCTTAAAAAAATATAAAAAAGAGAAGAACTCACCAAAGTTCTTCTCTTTTTTATATGTAATTAGGGTTTCCATAACTGTAGATATGGATGGTGTAAATTAATGGATGCATAATTTACTCTTAAAATTATAACAGAACAATTAAAGATTTTTATATGTAATATTGCATATAAAGGGTAAACAACAATAATTTCTTTTTATAAAAATAAGCCCCTGGTGAAAATGATGAGTAACCCTTTTCCATATGAAATGAACTTGGTATAAAATGAAAGATTACAAGTATAAGATTCTATACTTAGTAATCCCTCACTTTAAGGTATGTCTTTGGGGAAGTGTGAGGAGTTCAATCGATTCTGAATAAAATTGATAGTATCAGTTGCAATTTTTTTACGTTTAAGAACAATCCCGGCATGTCCGCATGTATAAATATATCGCGTAGGTCTTTCCCAGGATTCCCACAAATAGTCCGTATCCTCAGAGTGCACATATAGATCGTGCTTACCTGAAATTAATAAAATATTTTCTTTTTTTACTTTTGGTAACGCTTGACTCGGTTCAGTGATTTTCCAATAAGCTATTAAATCATCATACGTAACACCATGATGTTCCAAATCTTCTCTAATAAATTTACCTGGATTTGTCTTCCAAATTGAATATGAGAGTCGATTCGCGTAGAAAATGGATGCTAACACATCAATTTCTGGTTCAACAAGAGATGTTAAGTTAGTAATAACTCCACCTAAACTGATTCCTATTAAAATCAAGGGACCATTTTTATTTTCTTTTATCCATTTGATCAAAGTTCGTAAATCAGCTACCGCTTGTCTAGTTGCTTCTACAGTTCGTTCAACATTGGCACTTACCATGTACTCTCCACTGTATAGGGATTGGTTCGGTTTTCTGTCAAAATGATATGGTAAAGTGAAATAATACATATTCCACTTCAAGTTGGTCATATGGTCGTGGAATATTTTTTTTACACGTTCGTTAGAATCCATTCTCCAACCGTGAACAAAGATGACATGAGGTGCATTTTCATTTTTATGTAAAAATAATTCTCCAGTGACAGAATCGTTGCGTGAATCACCAGATTGAACCGAGCTTTTATATTTGAATTGTCCAACCATGTATTCCTTTTCTTGTTTTAAATGCTTAATGTTAAAATGAATATGAGATGGTTTTACTTTATAAAAAAATTCTATGTCCTTTATATATAGTGAGGTGTTAGAAAGAGAAGTATACTGAAACTTTACACTTCTTTTTTTGTGCAAATCATACAAGGCGTATCGATCAATGAGTTTTGAAAAAATCAAATTAACCTCCTCCAAAATACATATCGTCTAAAAGATGGACAAAATTTATGCTGTAAATTAATTGTAAAATATTCTCTTTTCCTAATAGTAGATGCTTGAATTATAAAACAGGTGGGGAATTTGTATATTATATTATAAAGCTATCAATAAAATAAAACTATAAATATCTTTTACAAAAACCTAAAAAGCAAGTTAATATTCTCATTCATAAAAGAGAACATTAACTTGCTTATTTTCGTATCAAAAGGTACACCTTTTGAAGTGACGTAATTTATATGAAAGACAATGTGTCAATTTGTATATTTAATACAGTGATAGTTACCATAATTTTCGAAGCCTATAGTTAATTAACCTTACAATATACGTCTTTTTGGTATATAAATAGCTATATTCATTAGAGAAAGAGTTTTAATCCTTCATGAGAATCTTTAAAACCTAATTTCTTATAAAAGTGTAAAGCTTCTTGTCGTTCTTTATCTGTTGTTAACTGTACTAAATGACATCCCCGTAATTTAGCACGTTGAATAGCCCATTTAATAAGTTTACTTCCTATACCTTTACCACGTTTTGATGAGGCTGTCCGTACACCCTCAATTGTAGCTCTCCAACCCCCTTGACGTACAATGTAAGGCGTAAATGTAATTTGTTGAATACCGACAATCTCCGTCCCATCACACGCTACAATCAACTCGTTATTTGGATCACAATCAATAGCATGAAATGCTCTTATATAACTATCAGGGAGTGGTGTTTCATAGCGCTCTCTTTTATTTCCTAAAACATCATCAGCAAGCATTTTTACAATTTCATCTAAATCATCTGCCGTTGCAATCCTAAATGTTATAGTTTCTGTCACTATCAAAAAACCTCCTTAATGTATGCACTTGTTACTTTTATTTTACTTGTTTAAATACAATAGGTTAAATTATAAAATATTATGAGTCTCTATAACTTTTTCTTATAGATAGCATAAAAGCCTAACTTATAAAATTATAATTTAGGCTTTTTAACACAATATTATTATTAGAAAATCCGACCAACTTCAAAAAACCTCCATATTCTTTAATGAATTTTCATATTTAACAAGCACACATAGAACCATTCAAATAGGGTGGTTTTTATTTGTTGTATAGAAATTACGTAATAAGCATGGATTTGTATGCTCTCATTCAATGCTATCTAAAGCCATAACTTCCTTGCCAATATTCAAAAACGATTACGTTTTTGAATATGTGTTCCGATCTTTCTTGACCAGGTCAATGAATAACTACACATAAACTCCTTATATCTCTAGATAAACTACCGATTAGCTCCATATAGACTCTAGATAACCTATATAGAATACAAGTTATCAAGGAGGTAAGAAAAAATGAACTTTATGAAACGAGCAATTCTCAGTATGAAAAAAAGAGTAGGAACATCATTAATTTTGATGGCGGTTTTCCTAATTGTTACAAATTTGGTGTTGGCAGGATTCACAATCCAAAATGCATCAAAAAAAGCTGCTGATGCAGCAAGAAAAAAACTCGGTGCAGATGTTACTTTAAGTCTTGATTTTGACAAATTAGGTCAACAAGCTAGGGAAACTGGAGAGATGCCTAATCCACCGAAGCTTAATACAAAAGAAGCAGATCAATTAGCGAAGTCAAAGTATGTAAAAGACTATAATTACATAACTAGCACTCTCGGAATTTCTGACGGACTTAAACTAGTAGGAGCTTCAGAAGGAGAAGAAGAAGGAAAAGGTAAGGCGGGAATGGCGGCTGTACGAGGCGGTTCAGGCTCCGGTACAGAAATAGATATGAATTCTTCTTTTATGATTGAGGGAGTTCGCAAAACTGCATTACAAGAAAGCTTTGAGAATGGAAAAAGTAAAATCATTGATGGGAAACCAATTACAGAACAGATGAAAGATCAGAATGTAGCTTTAATGGAAAAACGATTAGCGGAATTAAACAACTTGAAAGTAGGAGACAAAGTTAAAGTGCAATCAGGGGATAAGAAGGAAACCCTGGAGGTTGAAATTATCGGTATTTACGAAACGAATGAGCAAGCAATGGGGCAACAAGCTCCTCCTATAATGGATCCAGCTAATAAACTATATATGCCGCATTCAACTATGAAAAAATTAGAAATAGATCAAGGTATAAGTAGCATTCAAGTCGTGTATTTCTTGAAAGATCCACAAAACATTGAAGCATTTAAAGAAGAAGCAAAAAAATCTGATATTGATTTTAATTATTATAAATTAGATGCACATGATTCGTTGTACAAACAAATGATTGGGCCTATCGAAAATATCTCATCAACTTCTCAAATGATTATTTATATTGTATCAATTGCAGGTGCGATTATTTTAGGGTTAATCATTATGTTATCGATTAAAGCACGTCGTAAGGAAATGGGGATTCTATTGTCCATTGGAGAGAAAAAGTGGAAACTGATGGCGCAGTTCGTAGTAGAAGTAGTATGTATCGCTATTTTAGCATTTGGATTATCCATAACAACAGGAGCAAAAATTTCTCAATTCATAGGGAATAATTTACTTTCGAGTGAAATTGCTACAGCAGGAGAAGAAACAAACACCTCACAAAATGGAACTGTAATGGTAGCTGGACCTGGTGGAACTGTACAAAATCAAAAAGAGGATCCAATTGATAAAATTAATGTAAGTGTAACAGGCGAAGATGTAGGGAAAATGGGGGGGATTGGACTAGCTATTGCTATATTAGCAACGCTTCTTCCAGCATTATCTATTCTACGCCTGAATCCAAAACAAATTCTTTTAAAAGATGAATAAGGAGGCTCGATATGGAGACGATTTTACAATTTAAAAACTTAGATTATTATTATGAAAGTAACGGAAAAAAAGTAGCGATACTAGAAAATGTTAACTTTTCTTTTCAAAAAGGACATTTCTACACGATTCTAGGACCATCCGGATCTGGTAAAACCACTACGCTTAGCTTGGGTTGTGGGCTAGATATACCTAAAAATGGTTATGTACTATTTAATGGAAAGGATATTCGAAAAATTGGTTTGGATCGGTACCGTAATCAAAATGTATCGGTAATTTTCCAATCTTATAATTTGATTACCTATATGAGTGCTCTTCAAAATGTCTTAACAGCAATGGAAATTACAGGTGTTAAAGTGCAAAATAAAACGGCAAGGGCATTAGAATTATTAGAGAAAGTAGGACTTACAGAAGTAGAAGCGAAACGAAATGTTCTGCAACTAAGTGGCGGGCAACAGCAGCGTGTTGCAATCGCTCGAGCGTTATCTTGTAATGTTGATTTACTGATTGCGGATGAGCCGACAGGAAACCTCGACGAAGAAACGGCAATGGATATAATAGAACTGTTTCAAGAACTTGCACATAAAGAAAATAAATGTATTATTGTTGTGACGCACTCACAGGAAGTTGCTAAAAAATCAGACCGTGCAGTCTATTTAAGTAAGAAGAAGTTGGTAGTAAACGAAATTTAATATAAACACCCTATTTTTTTAATTCACATAATTTTCGAAATTAGTTTCTTCAAATATTTATATTTGATATACAATATAACCAAGCCATAATTAAAATGGTCTCCCTGTATTGAATGTTAAGATAGTTTGTTATTCCCTTTTTAACAATTTTTGAAAAAGAACTTGTAGTATATTCTACAGGTTCTTTTTTGTACTCTTTCAATATCAACGGTCTTCAAATGAAATATGAATTTTAACTAAGTCATTCTTTGGAGTAATTATTTATTCGTTACTTTTAAAGCGTCTAACACTATTTTAGTTGCATTTGCAATAAGTTTATCATCGTATTTCGCATCTTCTTTCGCATGATTAGAAAGTATCGCAAGAATAATTGGCTTTTTATTTGGTGGCCAAATGATTGCAATATCATTCCTTGTTCCATAAGACCCAGAGCCGGTCTTATCGGCTACTTCCCATTCTCCTGGAACTCCAGCACGAATTAAGTTGTCCCCCGTAGTATTTCTTTTCATCAAATCTATTAAAAAGTTCCGTTTCTCAACTGAAAGTATATCGCCTAGCGCGTATGCTTGAAGACTAGTAGCTAATGCCTTTGGGGTACTAGTATCACGAGTGTCTCCTGGCTGTACTTCGTTTAATTCTGGTTCAAAACGTTCAGGGTTTGTGACAGTATCTCCTATTTCTCTCAGTGATTTTTTGAATTCACTTGGCCCACCTAATTGCTTAAGAATAAGATTTTGTGCAGTATTATCGCTATATCGAAGGGAAGCATCCGCAAGCTCTTTCAGAGTCATACCTGTATCTACATATTTTTCAGTAATTGGATTGTAATTCACAAGATCTTTGCTAGTATACTTAATTCTTTGATCTAAATCTTCTATTGATTTCTTTTGTAACAGTGCTCCAACAGCAAGGGCTTTGTGGGTAGATGCGTATGCAAACCGTTCATCTGAACGATAAGTAACGGTTTGATTCGTACCTGTGTCTAATGCATAAATACCAAGTTTAGCATCATATTCTTTTTCCAGCTTTACAAAAGAATGATTACTTGTATTTTCTTGTTTGGTTTGTTTCGGTGGTGCGGATTGAATATTACTATTGGAACAGCCTATAAGCGTTACACATGAAAGTAATACTACAGGTAACATCTTTTTATAATGCGAAATGTGAAAAAACTTCTTTGAAACTATCATACATTTTCAACCTCTTTCAAGAATATATGGATTTTGTATAGGTATTTTACATACCTATACAATTAACAAATGCACAGGATAGCACTCATCTTGTGTTTCTTGCATTACAAAATGAGAGAACTACCAAAAGCACCTTTTTTATACGTAATAGACAATCTAAGTAACACATTTGTTCCATTTATGATTAAGGTTTTGAATATATCCATTAATTTTATTTATAAGAATCACAAAATCCACCTTTTTTGCACGCTACTTAATTTAATGTGGATTTAGATTGAGTTTACCTCGTAATGGGAATTTCAATTGGATTGCGCATATATAACAACCTCGTTCCGGACAGAATAAGTAATAACAACTACTGATTTCATTTTAAGTGAGGTGTTATACGATACATACGACAAAGCAAAAAAGACTTGTGGTGCAAAGTATAACTACATTTAGTCTACTAATAACGACTATCTTTACACCCATGCTTATTTACATTGTTTATGGATTACAGATTTCGAAAGGCTTTGAGGGATACTGGCCATCAATCCTGTTTTATACAACTTATATGACGGGTGTGTTTATCTGGATACCTATTGTGAATAAGGCTGGGATTCACCGCTCCTTATATTGGACTGTTTCTATTCTGATAGTATCATTACTTAGTGTTACTTTCTTTGGATGGAGTTCAAGATGGCTAGAAATAAGTGCGTTAGTTTCTGGTTTTGCAGTTAGTACAATTTCTACCATGACGAGTACTTTATTGTTTCTACATGTGGAAGGCGGGGGAAAGGTTTATAATAAAAATCAACAAGCGATTATTATTGGTATCGTTTTTCTTTTACTAATAATCGTTTTGTTAGCGATTAGTTTTTTATCGCCGCCGCTGATAACATGCATATATGGGATTTGTTTAATCAGTATCCTTTTTGCTATAAAAAAAATGCCGAGAACAGAGTTAGCCAAAGGGCTTTTACCTATCTCCATCGTATCGGTTGTAGGAAAGTTTCTTTTTGTCTCAATGCTTATTCTTTTGATTCGAACAAGTCGTAACATAAATAATGAACAATATATTTTTTATTTTTTTCTACTTTCTATAGCGCTTATTTGTTTCATGTTTTTGAGTTTGTTGAAAGGAAAGTTCTTTCATAAACTTTCATCTTCTTTACCAATTCGCTTAAAGGCAGAATCATTTTTACTTGGATTAGGAAATGGATATTTATTTTTGATGGGTATTTTTTATAGTTTTACTTTCTATAACATGTTAACCTGTATTTTCATTGTAGTTGGACCATACCTATTAGGGATTTTGATGTCCATATTTTTAGATATCAAAGCTGCTAAGAAAGTTAATCCAATCCATTTGTTTTTAGTAAGTACTTTAATCATGATATTCGGGTTTTATTCTCCAATATTTATAGTCCTTAGCGTTACATTTGGGAGCTATGCCATTAATAGTATCTCTTCTCAAAATAATATGAAAGTATATATGGTGAATGCTACACATAGAGAGCTTTCTTTACTCATTTACACAACATGGAGAAATATGGGGAATATATTTTTACAATTTTTTATATTGATTGTGATTGTGGGAGTAGGGGTGTTTTACGATGTCGAATGGTCGCAACTTTTCCAAACAATTGTTGGGAAGGGTCAAATGCAAATTGAAGGGTTATCCGTACAACGATTGATGTTTATGTTAGCAATTTGCTGTTGGCTTGGCATGGTGGGCTTAGGTATGTGGATTGGTAAAAAAGCTAATCCCAATATTGCTTAAAAAGTAACTCGAAAAATATCAATACTAAAACTACAAAAAACAAACAAACTCGTCCTACTAAGAGGGGAGTTTGTTTGTTTTTTGTTTAGATAATGGAATGTTCATGCAAAATTGTACACTATGTTCCATATTCTTTATAGAATACTTTATATCTAACGTTTCAAGAATTTGTTTAACAATATATAACCCCAAACCACTTCCTCCAGTATTTCGATTCCTTGATTTTTCAATTCGATAAAATGGTTTGAAAATTTGTTGTATATTCTCTTCTTTAATATTGACACCTGTATTCATAATTTGCATTTTGATTTGACCTTGTTTAGAATCCTCACTTAACTTTATATAGACTTTTTCATTATGTGGTGAATACATAACTGCATTATGGATAATATTTTTACATGCTTTTTCAAAAAGAACACGATCTGTATAAACAGAAAGATCAGAATCAATTTCTTTTATTATTTGGATGCTTTTTTGAGAAGCAAAAAATTCGAGATCTTTTGTGATTGTATCTATTAACTTCGAAAGATTAACTTCTTCTACTTTTAGTTTAAAGGTGTGTTGTTCTAATTTCGACATGCTTAAAATTTCACGAACTAATTGTTCCATACTTTCAATAATTTGATGATTTTTCTTTAAATATTGATCACGATTTTGATAAGGGCCAATATTGTATATCATCCCTTCTAAGTATCCTTTCATTACAGTAAGAGGGGTCTTTAATTCATGTGCTACAATCGCAAAAAACTCTCTGCGTTTTGTTTCTATTTCTCGTTCTTTTTCGATATCATTTTTTAATTGTTGATTTGCTTTTTTCAAATCAAACATAGCTTGTTGTAAGTTAATAGACATGTCATTCAAACTATTAGATAATTCTCCTAACTCATCTGTAGAGCGAACCTCAATTTTTTCGGAGAAATCTAAATTTGCCATCTTTTGTGCACCCTCATTAATATAAATAAGTGGTTTTGTAATAAACCTGGAATAGAAATAAGCACTCCCTACACCAATTATGAGTACAATGATACTAATATAGGGGAGAAAGCGTACTAAAACCTGTGAAGCTTCATCAATTGGTTGAAATGTAGCAAAGACTATAAGCGTTAAACTACCATCTTGGAATTGAATTGGTTTCGTAACGTTATATGAATTGCTAAGGGTACCTGCATTCTCGAACCGTGTGGCTCTAGTAACTACTGTTGTTTGCGAACCATTTTGAGTAAAAGAAAATGAAGGAGAGTATTTAATTATTCCCTCATTATTTTGAAGATAAAGCATCGCATTATTTTTTTTTGCATATTCATCAAAAAGTGGTATCGCATCTTGAAACGTAAGATCTTTAGATTTATCAATGATTTCTTTTATCCCTGTTTGAAGTTGATCTGTTTTGTATTGCTCATAAAACGTAGGGAGAAAGAAGTATAAAGTTAAATAAATCAATACTGCAAAGGATAACAAAATGAGAGAGGTAGTCATAAAGAGTTTATAAGTAATTTGCTTCATCTTCATGATTTTCACAATACTATTCATCAATTTTATAACCAATACCCTTTATTGTTTTAATATAAGGGATAGCTAACTTTTTACGTAGGTTTTTAATATGTGTATCAATTATTCGTGTTTCTCCAAAATAATCGTACCCCCAAACTTTTTCTACGATATTTTCTCTTGTGAGTACTTTTCTCTCATTTTGAAATAGTAGTTGTAGAATTTCAAACTCTTTTGTCGTTAATAAAATTTCAACGTCATTTACATATACTCTATATGCATCAACATCGATACGCACTTCTTTAAATACCAAATGATTATTTACATTTTTATCATAACTTCTTCTAAGTACAGCTTCGACTCGTCTAATCAAAACATGAAACGAAAAGGGTTTTGTTATATAATCATCGATTCCAAGATCGAACCCTTTCATTTGATCTTCCTCTTCTTCCAATGCAGTTAGCATAATAATTGGTACGTTTGACTGACTTCGAATCATCTTGGATACTTCAAATCCATTAAGATTGGGCATCATTACATCTAGAAGAATTAAATCAAAGGATTGCTTATTAAATTGTGTCATACCCTCTAATCCATCTGATGCAACTACAACTGTATACTGTTGTGTCATTAAAAATTGTTTAATTAATTCCTGAATTTCTTGATCGTCTTCTACCACGAGAATATGATAGTTTTTCATAATATCACCTCTGGTAGTCATTATAGCCGTACTATCTGGAGTTTATGTGGAGATACAGTAGGAAACTTCATAGGACGTTTAACGTATTAACTCCATTTTCAAGATTGTGTATTCTCCGTAAAAAAGGATTATTACCCATATTCCTTTTTTATGGAGAAATATTTGTGTGCTTGAAAAAACTTATCATATAAAAAGCTGAACGATTAATATTTACAAAAAAATAATGTATAATAATGTAAAATGCATGTAGTTTTTTTTAACTGTTTGATAATATACTTTCGATACTTTACTAGAAGGGGAAAGGGAGATGAATTTAAATATAAAAGAAGCCAGCGAAATTCTAGAGCGTACGCCACAAACTTTGTAGTTTTTTTGCTAATTTAGTAAAGGCCTAAGGTGCGAACAATGGATTATTTAAATCATGTGAGAAAGGTTGTGAAATTATTTGAGGAGTTATAAAGCTATGCTGTTTGATTTAGATGATACGTTACTCGATAGGGATAAGGCAGTAGATAAACTGTTTTCCATTATTTTAGAGGAGTTTTATGGGGATGTTGAACAACATGCAGTAAAAAACGAAATGTTACAGAAATTCAAGGGATATGATAAAAAAAGCTATGGTCATAGTGATAAAGTAAAGGTTTTGGAATCGTTTTTTGATGAATTCCCACCGAAATATAGATTACCACGCAATTGCATTCAAGACTTTTGGAATAATAATTTCCCGAAATGTTTTTCTATAAACCAAAAAACTATTAATATCATAAATACTATAAAGTCACATATTAAAGTTGGAATTATAACAAATGGCTCAACTCAGAGGCAAAAAGAAAAAATAATTAACACGAATTTGAATCGTTATTTTGATACAATCATTATTTCTGAAGAAGCGGGATTTAGTAAACCTGACAAACTCATATTTGAATTAGCATTAAATAAGCTAAATGTACAATCAGAAGATGTACTATTTGTTGGAGATGACTTAGAAAAGGATATTGCTGGTTGTCAAAATGCAAATATAAAGGGCATATGGTTCAATCCTAATATGATTAAGAATAATACCGACACTAAACCATATGCCGAGATTACTTCTTTTGATAATTTATTAAGTTATTGTGGAGAGATAAATTTCCAAAAATAGTAAAAAGATAGATTGCCCTTAATTTCATTGACCGTATGAGAAGTTTTAAAACAATATTTATTTACGATGAAATAGAGGTTATCGAGCCAGGGGCAAATCATTTATGTGTGTTAATGAAGATCTACACAGCATGTTTAATATATACTTTATAAATTATAGAGGGGTGAGACTATGGAAATAAAGAAAGTAGTAATTGGCGGAATAAATATTGCCGTCGTCAGAAACGATACAGTATTAATATCCGACGTTCAATCTGCATTAGATCTCATGGCAACAGTTCAATATGAAGCGGATTCAAAGCGGATTGCTATCAATAAATCATTAATAAGTGAAAGTTTCTTTGACTTAAAAACACGTCTTGCGGGTGATATTCTTCAAAAGTTTATTAATTACAGCGTGAAAATTGCTATCATCGGGGATTTTTCTATGTACACTAGTAAAAGCCTAAAAGATTTCATTTATGAATGTAATAAAGGTAAGGATATTTTTTTCTTAGCAACTGAGCAACAAGCAATTGAAAAATTAAGCTCATTGAAATAAAGATATAAAATGTAATTCGAAAGAGGCATCCGTGAAGGTGCCTCTTATTTGTATTTTTATATAAATATGTTTTTCAAATTTAAATTTTGTACCGGTACAGTAACTGCAAATGTACATTGTTACTATATCCCTTCAAATTTACAATCAGCATATATTATTTTAATTTATAACTTATTAAGGGGTGCTGAATATGACAAAGTTACAAGATCAACTTTTCACAAGATTAAACCTTGAAAAACGTACTGAAATAAAATTTGAAGAATTAAGTACAATACTCTTTGCATTTGCCCACACAATCCCGTTTGAGAATTTAAATGTAATAGCAAGTAATGCGAATACAATTTCTATGAAAAACTTACAAGAGAAAATTTTAACTAGTTCTCGAGGTGGGCTTTGTTATGAATTAAATACTCTTTTTTACTATTTTTTAAAAGATAGTGGTTATGATGTACAACTCGCACTAGGTACCGTATATAAAAATGATATAAACGCTTGGGCACTTGAAGATGGGCATATAACAATTATTTTAAATTACGAAAACGTAAGGTACTTAATTGATGTAGGTATTGCTTCATTAGTACCTCTTGTGCCAGTACCGTTTACTGGCGAACTTGTTTCTTCTAAAAACGGTTCGTATCGAGTAAGACAAAAAGATACGAGTAAAGGAAACTATGTTCTAGAAAGAATAGATGTTGATGGAGAATGGAAAGTTTGTCATGCTTTTTATAAACATATTATTGATGAGACAGTAGTAAACGATGTTCAAAGAAGAGTGATAGAAGATGAGAAATCTATTTTCAATAAAGGACCCATTGCAGTAAAATTGACGAACTTTGGCCATGTCTCATTAACGAATACTATTTTAACTGAAATTATTTATGGAGAAAAAACGAAGCGTGAAATTACAGAAAATCAATATAAAGAGCTTTTATATACTTTATTTGCTATTGAGTTGTGAATATAAAAATAGCCGGTTCTTATTCAGAATCGGCTATTTTTATTATTTTTGGTTTAAATGGTTTTCGTCTAATATGTTTCGGAAACTGCGGTATAGTTAACGTTTTTAACGTTTCCTCAGCTTCTTCATATGTATGAAAGACTGGCTCTTTTCCATTATCTCCTTGCAAAACTAGCCCTTCATCTCGGATTACATACGGCATAAAACCACTACTTATAGTAAAAAATTATGGTCTATTGAAACAGAATGATACGATTTCAAGTTTAATTTTCTTAATAGATATAATACACTAGAACAGTATAAAGAAGTATATAAAATGAATATGGGATGCAAAGGAAGATTATAATGTCAGTTATTGATAAATTGAAACTAAATAAGTATACAAATATGGTCGTAATTAACGAACCAAGTGATTATGACATTTTCACAGGTAAAGAAACCTCATTTTCAAAAGAACATGATGCTATTTTTATTTTTGTTGAAACACTTGATGAAATGGTGAAACAAACGAATTTTATTATTAGTAATGAAGAATTACTAATTGAAAAAGGTTACGTGTTTTTCGCATATCCGAAAAAAGGTAATGCTCGTTACAGTACGTTTATTCACCGTGATGAGATGTTTCCGGCATTAAACGTTGGAGATGATGGATATGTGGGGGAAAGCGAAATTAAATTTGCGCGAATGGTAAGTATGGATGATGTCTTTACAGTTGTAGGTTTAAAACGTGAAAAGAAAAAAGCGAAGAAAACACCTGCAGCGAGTCAATGTGTTGCTGATTATGCAGACCGTATTCAAGATGTTGAAGCATTATTGGCTAATCATCCAGCTGAACTTAAGTTTTATCAAAGTTTAACTCCTGGTTATCAAAAAGATTGGGCACGTAATTTATTTTCTGTGAAACAAGAAAAAACACGCGATAAACGTCTTGAGAAAATGATTGAAATCCTTTCACAAGGCTATAAAACAATTGAATTATTCCGTAAGAAGAAAAAATAATGATTAGGAACGTCACAATGATGCAACAATTAATTACGTTGAGCACATTGAAAAAAGGATTCCTTTCAGTATACTAAAGTATGTTCTTATATTTAAATAATTAGCAAAAGAGAAAAGGTGTTTGAAATGAAATCGTATATTGTAGTTGGATCTGGAATTTTAGGGGCATCTACTGCCTATCATCTTGCTAAGGCTGGTGCGAAGGTTACTATTGTAGATCGTCAAGATTTAGGTCAAGCAACTGATGCAGCAGCAGGTATTGTCTGTCCGTGGCTGTCGCAACGTCGTAATAAAGCATGGTATAAAATCGTTAAAGGCGGTGCACGTTACTATTCTTCGTTAATTCAGCAATTAGAAGAAGACGGTGAAACGGATACAGGTTACAACCGTGTAGGTGCAATTAGTTTACATACTGATGAGAAAAAACTAGATCAAATGGAAGAGCGAGCGTATAAACGCCGTGAAGATGCACCAGAGATTGGTGAAATCACTCGCTTATCAGCTGAAGAAACGAAAAAATTATTCCCAGCATTATCGGAAGAATATAGTTCTGTTCATATTAGTGGCGCTGCACGAGTAAATGGAAGATTATTACGCAACGCATTAATAAGCGCTGCGAAAAAAAATGGTGCAACTTTCATAAAAGGTGATGCAGTATTAGTCCGTGAAGGGAATCATATTACGGGAGTTAAAGTAAATGACGAAACAATTGTAGCGGAAAAGGTAATGGTAACTGCAGGCGCATGGGCGAACGAAATCTTGAATCCATTAGGAATTAATTTCTTAGTTACGTTCCAAAAAGGACAAATTGTTCATTTGCAAATTGAAAATACAGCAACAGAAAATATGCCAGTTGTTATGCCGCCGAACGATCAATATATTTTAACATTTGACAATGGCCATGTCGTAATTGGTGCAACGCATGAGAATGATACTGGTTTCGATCACCGTGTAACAGCTGGTGGTTTACATGAAGTATTCCATAAAGCGTTAACAGTAGCGCCTGGTTTAGAAGATGGTACAATGCTTGAAACTAGAGTTGGCTTCAGGCCATTTACGCCAGGATTCTTACCTGTTATTGGCCAACTCCCTAATTTTGAAGGCATACTCATTGCAAACGGATTAGGTGCTTCAGGATTAACAGCAGGTCCATACTTAGGATCAGAACTTGCGAAACTTGCGTTAGGGCAACCGATTGAATTAGATTTAAATGATTATGATGTTGCTGGGGCAATGGAATAGTAATAAACAAAAAGATTAGGAGTGATTTCCTAATCTTTTTATTATGTTATTTAAGCGGTAGGAGTTCTTTTAAACAAGGGGTACCACCACACCGCTATCAAGCTAAGAAAATAAATAATCCACAAAACGAAAATTTTTTGCCCTTTATAGCAACGAAGTGCATTTTTATCGTTTGAGGTATTAGAGAAGAAAGATTGATTCGTTCAATATAGAGGCGAAAATACATATCAGAAATATAAACAATAGCCCCAAAAACTGGAGGCTATTCAATTTCACAATCTATTATGAGCAATTACAATAGGTAAGCTCTTTAAAGTCTGTCCCATCGCTGCATTCGTAAAATGATGAATAACATCGAAACCCTCAACTTGATGGATATTAGCGAACCGTTCCACAAATGAAATTAAAGCGATAGACGGGATCCCAATTAAAGTTTTTTAAACCTAATTGGACTTACCATTAAGAGAGCGAGGATTAATGTAATCCATGCATTGCTATATGAAAACAATCCCATACCGGCCAATGGTAATCCAGCAGCTGGAATAGGTAATCCCTTAAAATATCCAATGGTTGGTTTTACACTAAATTTAGCTAATCTTAAAGCACCCATCGTTGGGAAAAGGATAAATGCCAAAGAAGTTAAAATAGATGGTGTTGCTATCGAATGAAATAAAAGTGCAGGAGCAACTCCGAAACTAACAATATCAGCTAAGGAATCCAATTGTACACCAAACTCACTGTTCACTTTTAATTTTCTCGCAATTCTTCCATCAAGGAGATCTAAAACAGCTGAAAAGAAAATAAAAATGGAGGCTACTTCCAAATAGTCACTCATATTCATGGTAATTGAAAAAACACCGCACAATAAATTTCCAATCGTAAATAAATTGGGTACAGCTTTTACTATTTGATTGAACAAGGTTGTCCCCCCTAAGTTGATCAAACTTCACGTTTATGTAGCATTTTCTATATATTCTTCCGTTATTCTTGAAAATATATGACCACTGTATGCTAATAAATTTCGGCAAGAGAAAAGCCGATTTCCTGTACGTTATGTTGGTTTATAAACATGTTTGATCAAAGGTAAGTCTATTACTGCTGATTTACCTAATATAAAAAGCCTGTTTTTGAAAAAAAAGAGTTATCAAAATAGGCTCTAAACATATTTTATAGAATCACTTTTTATAAAATATAGTTGATTATTTTCGGTACGCGTTGTTGAATATTAGCACTCGATAGTTGAAGTGCCGAGTAGTCAAGCATTTTCCTCCGATTGGTGGATAAGACCAACCGCTCCAGTTTTAAATGTATTGTTTATTATAAGTTTAAGATTGATTTTGTCCGTAATTTCTTTAATAAAGGTAGTCCACTGCCTAGGACTACAGGAAACATATTAATCCGATATTCATCAATCAATTCAGGTAGTTTACGAAATTCTGGTTTTCCGCCAGAAAAGATTAGTTAGATATATTAATTATATAGTGGAACAAGATCATCGTTTTATTAAGAAACATGTGCGTTCTATTTTTGGATTTAAGTCCTATAAAACAACATCTACACACTAAAAGATGCATCATATCTTCATATAGTCATAAAATTAATTTGTAGTCGAAAATACGTAAAGAGCTGCTAGAATGAATTACTGAGAATACGAAGAATAAAGGAGAGAAGCGGAGTAAAAACTAAAAAAATTAGACAAAGAAAATGGAGAGATGAACTAAATGTTAAAGATCATCAAACATTTAAAACCATTTATTGCTTCCATCATTGCAGTTGTATGTCTTTTAACTGTACAGGCAGTATGCGATCTATCACTGCCAGACTACATGTCTAACATTGTCAATGTAGGGATTCAACAAAAAGGTGTAGAAAATGCAGTACCTGAGGTTATTCGTAAAAGTGAAATGGATAAACTTACGCTCTTTATGAATGAAAATGAGAAGAAAAAAGTTGCTGACAACTATGTACATTTAGATAAGAACAGCCTCTCTCAAAGTGAACTAAAAAATGACTTAAAAGATTATCCGCAGCTTGATAAAGAGCCACTTTATAAGTTACATACAGAAGATAAAAAAATAATTAACGAACTTAACGATATCTTTGGGAAACCAATGTTAATTACACAAGGAATTGAAAAAGGTGGCTCATCTGCTTTCTCTCCTGCTGCGACAGGTGACAACAACACACCAGCGAAACTTCCGCCAAATACAGATCCTTTTGCAATCATTGCGAAACTTCCTCAAGATCAAATCAATGTAATGAAAGAAAAGGCAGATGAAAAGTTTAAGAATATGCCAGGCAGCATGGTAACACAATCAGCTGTTTCATACATTGAGAATGAGTATAAGAAAATCGGTATCAATACTGATAAACTTCAATCTAATTTTATTCTTACTTCCGGCGGGAAAATGCTACTTTTATCCTTAGTAAGTATGGCAGCTACCGTTATCGTGAGTTTACTTGCTGCAAAAGTAGCTGCAGGACTCGGCAGAGACCTTAGAAAGAAAGTATTCCGGAAAGTTACAAACTTCTCGAATGCGGAGTTTGATAAGTTTTCCACTGCATCTCTAATCACAAGAAGTACAAATGATATCCAACAAGTTCAAACACTTATGGTTATGATGCTTCGCATTGTATTCTATGCACCAATTTTAGGTATCGGCGGCATTATTAAAGTACTTACTACAGACCTTTCAATGGGATGGATTATCGCAGTTGCGGTAATTGCGATTTTAAGCCTAGTCATTGGTTTATTTAGCATCGCGATTCCTAAGTTTAAGCGTATCCAAAAGTTAGTAGATAAAATTAACTTAATCACTCGTGAATCTTTAACCGGTATGCTAGTTATTCGTGCTTTTAATACTCAAAAACATGAAGAAAAGAAATTTGAAAAAGGAAATCAAGATTTAACAAAAACAAATTTATTTGTAAGCCGTTTAATGTCATTTATGATGCCAATGATGATGTTTATCATGAATGCCGTTACTGTACTTATTATTTGGGTTGGATCACACCAAGTGGATATGGGACATATGCAAGTTGGTGATTTGATGGCATTTATGCAATATACAATGCAAATCATCATGGCCTTCTTAATGATTTCAATGGTATCTATTATGGTTCCACGTGCTTCAGTTTCCGCACAACGTATCGCAGAAGTTTTAGATACTGACATTACCATTAGTGATGTAAAAGAGCCGAAAACATTTGCTTCAGACAAGAAAGGTTACGTTGAATTTAAAAATGTTGGCTTTAGATACCCAGGTGCAGAAGAAGATGTGCTTTCCAATATCACCTTTACTGCAAAACCTGGTGAAACGACAGCTTTCATCGGAAGTACAGGTAGTGGTAAATCAACATTAATCAACTTAATTCCACGCTTTTACGATGTCACAAGCGGCCAAATATTAATAGATGGCACGGATATTAGAGAAGTATCTCAGAAGGAATTAAGAGAGAAAATTGGTTATGTACCGCAAAAAGGAGTTCTCTTCTCAGGTACAATCGAGAGTAATTTGAAATATGGTAAAAAAGAAGCAACTGAAGAAGAACTCGAAAAAGCGGCGGAAATCGCGCAAGCTATGGAGTTTATTAACGCGAAACCTGAAAGCTTCCGCACAGAAATATCACAAGGTGGTACGAACGTTTCCGGTGGTCAAAAACAAAGACTTTCTATTGCGCGTGCTCTTACGAAAAAATCGGAAATCTTCATATTCGATGATAGTTTCTCAGCTCTTGACTTTAAGACAGACGCAGCATTGCGCAGAGCTTTAAACAATGAGATTACAGGAAGTACTATTTTACTTATTGCCCAAAGAATCAGTACAATCATGAATGCCGATAAGATTATTGTACTTGACGAAGGAAAAATAATTGGAACTGGTACTCATGAAGAGCTTATGGAAAACTGTGAAGTTTATAAGCAAATTGCTTTATCACAACTTTCAAGAGAGGAGTTGTCATCATGAGTGATAGAAAAATAGAAAATAGAAAACAAAGCGGCCCTGGTCCTGGCGGTGGCGGTCCTATGGGCGGCGGCATGAGAAAGATTGAGAAAGCAAAAAACTTCAAAGGAACGATGAATAAACTCCTTCAATACTTGAAGCCCTATAAATTACCAATCTTAGTCGTTATCCTTTTCGCAATCGGTAGTGCAGCCTTTACAATCGTTGGTCCAAAAATTTTAGGAAACGCGACAACAAAACTTTTCGAAGGACTCGTAAGCAAAGTATCAGGAGCACCCGGTGCGGCCATTGACTTTACCTATATCGGAAACATTGTCATTTTACTCCTTGGATTATATATACTGAGCACTGTGTTTGGTATTATCCAGGGGTACATTATTTCTGGAGTAGCTCAAAAAGTATCTTATAACTTCAGAAAAGAAATCGATGAAAAAATTAACCGTATGCCGCTGAAATACTTTGATAAAACAACGCACGGCGAAGTATTATCGAGAATTACAAATGACGTAGATACGGTGAGCCAAACTTTAAACCAAAGTATGTCGCAAATCATCACATCCGTTATTACAATCATCGGTGTACTTATCATGATGTTATCAATCAGCTGGCAAATGACATTAGTGGCGCTTTTAATATTGCCAGTATCGATGATTCTCATCATGGCAGTCGTAAAACGATCACAAAAATACTTCAAATCCCAGCAAGAATATTTAGGACACGTAAACGGTCAGGTCGAAGAAATTTATAGTGGTCACAATATCGTAAAAGCCTTCAACAAAGAAGAAGAAGAAGTGAAAAAATTCGAAAAGGTAAATGATACTCTTTACCATTCCGCATGGAAATCTCAATTTTTATCTGGAATGATGATGCCGATTATGACATTTATCGGTAATATCGGTTACGTCGCTGTATCTATTTTAGGTGGATGGCTTGCGGTAAAGAGAACCATCGCAGTTGGAGACATTTTAGCCTTTGTGCAATATGTTAGAAGCTTTACGCAACCAATCGCTCAAGTAGCACAAATCGCGAACGTACTTCAATCTACTGCAGCTGCTGCAGAAAGAGTCTTCGAATTTTTAGAAGAAGAAGAGGAAGTGTCAGAAGCAGAAAATCCAGTGAAGCTGCAAAAAGTTCAAGGACAAGTTACCTTCCAAGATGTTCAATTTGGATACAATCCAGATAAGATCATCATCAATAATTTCTCATCTAACATTAAACCTGGACAAAAGGTAGCAATCGTCGGACCAACCGGAGCTGGTAAAACAACGATTGTAAAACTGTTAATGCGTTTCTATGACATAAACAGCGGTGCAATATGTATCGACGGTCACGATATAAAAGACTTCACGCGAGAAGACCTGCGCAACATGTTTGGTATGGTACTTCAAGACACTTGGCTATTTAACGGCTCCATCATGGAAAATATACGTTACGGTAGACTCGATGCTACAGACGAAGAAGTAATTGAAGCAGCGAAAGCAGCTCACGTTCACAACTTCGTAAAAACATTACCAAATAAATATCAAATGGAACTAAACGAAGAAGCAAGCAACGTATCTCAAGGACAAAAGCAACTACTAACAATTGCACGTGCCCTTATAGCGGATCCGAAAATATTAATACTCGATGAAGCAACAAGCTCCATTGACACTCGTACAGAAGTACTGATTCAAAAAGCGATGGAAAACCTTATGGAAGGTAGAACAAGCTTCATTATCGCTCATAGATTATCAACAATACGTGATGCAGATTTAATCCTTGTCATGAAAGACGGAGATATTGTAGAACAAGGTAATCATGAAGAGTTATTGAAAGCTGATGGTTTCTATGCTTCGCTTTATAATAGTCAGTTTGAAGGTGCGGATGCTTCTTGAGTTAGGTGAAAGTCCATTTAAATAACTAAACCCACGAAGAAAATGCATTTTCTTCGTGGGTTTTTATCATTTTTAAGGTTCTGTTACAAAGTTTTTAAAAGTAAGCTAGACATTTGCAAAACAGAGTGAGGAGCATGATATTTGCAAGCTTTTCAAGAAGAGAAAAGGCTGAAGAAAAAGGCTAAGCAAAAGAATGAGAAATATAGCGTTCCTAGTAATACAGCTGACTTCATGAATGAGCTATGGAAGTAAAGGAATAAGTAAATGCGAGGATAAATGATTTTTGATTAAATTTATATTTACTGTTTTAGGCGCTGCCGTGATCGGTTTAGCGTCTTGTTTGTTGTTAAGGGATGAAATAGATTTGAAACTTAAAGATTAGATAATAATATTATTACTTTAAAATGCAGAAAGCAGGCTAGTAAACAAGCTATTTTTGTTTTTTAGCATAGAATATGATGAATCCTAAAGTTAAGAGGAGGTAATTATATTTATGGGATGTAATGGTAATTTCAGACGTTTCCGAGATTGTGATAGATTTTGGGATGATTTAATGTTTTGCAGACGCAGACATAGAGATTGTGATAACCGTCGTTGTAGACGTGACCGCGACTGTGATTGTGATGAATGTCGTCGTAGACGTAATCATGATCGTGACTGTGATTGCGATAATCGTCGAGATTGGTAAATTTCTTTCAATGAGTGCGTTTCTTCACAGCACTCGTTTTTTTATTTATGGGTTTTCTGAACTCTTTATTGATAATATATAAAATACGAAGAATGTAGTTGTAATATATGGTTGTACAAAAATCTTCACCGTAAAACAAAGTGGGCTAAAAGTGATCGAGAAGAGTTAAAGAAAGCATTAGAGTATTAATTAATACATTCTTTTGACCAGAGGTGATTTCACCGATGTAAGGAATCTTGTCCAGTGTAATGTTTTAGTATTTCTTCTCCTTCTCCTGTTTTATGACTTTCTCCAGAGATAATGATTATTTCTTCTCCATTAATTGTTGCACAACGGATAACCGGTTTAATTAAAGGGAATTATCAAAAAGGGTACTATAAAATAGAACAAGCCAAAGAAATAGATAAGGAGTGAGCAAGCGATGGACAACATGATTAATACGGGTAACTTTGGTTTACAAAGGGGCCCTGCTCAAAAAACGGTTGGCCAGTATTTGTTCGATTGCCTGAAACTGGAGGGCATAACCGAAATTTTTGGTGTCGCAGGGGACTATAATTTTACACTTCTTGATACTTTGGAGTGTTATAACGGCATCCGTTTTATAGAAGGACGAAATGAACTAAACTCGGGCTACGCTGCAGATGGCTATGCAAGAATCAAAGGAATATCGGCTCTTATTACGACCTTCGGGGTCGGGGAGCTCAGCGCCTGCAATGCGATAGCGGGAGCCAACAGCGAGCATGTGCCAATTATACACATTGTGGGTGCGCCTCCTGAGAAGGATCAGAAAGAGCATAAGCTGATGCATCACACCTTAATGGATGGAAATTTTGACGTCTTTCGCAAGGTGTATGAGCAGATTACGGCATATACCGCGGTGCTTACGCCGGAAAATGCCAAGATTGAAATTCAGACTGCAATTCGCATTGCTAAGGAAAAGAAAAAGCCGGTATACCTGGTTGTGGCTAATGATTTAGTGACCAAGCCGATTAAAGTCTGGACAGAACCGGCACCACCACGTCCAACATCCAACCCGAATACCCTTCAGGCTGCAGTGAATCATGTCCGTCTGCTTTTGGAACGTTCCCACCGACCAGTTATCTTGGTGGATGTGAAAACGATGCGATTCGGCCTTCAGACAGCGACTCGGCAGCTAGCCGATGCAATGAATGTGCCTGTTGTAACGATGATGTACGGGAAGGGCGGATTCGACGAGAACCATCCAAATTATATCGGAATGTATTTAGGCTCTTTCGGGAGGACTGAAGTCCAAAGTACAGTGGAGAATGCAGATTGTATCATTGCGATTGGTATGGTATGGGCGGATACAAACACCGCAAGTTTTACCGCAAAGCTGAACCCACTGATAACTGTCAATAATATATTGGGCAAGGTGGATGGCAGTCCATCGGTTACGCAATTCCTTCGGCGTTCGGTGCTATTATGGCCGCACCGGAACGCCGAGTATTGCTGTTTACAGGTGACGGCGCCCTGCAGCTAACAGCACAGGAAATCAGTTCTATGCTCTATTACGACTGCAAGCCCATAATCTTTGTCTTGAACAACGATGGTTATACAATTGAGAAATATTTAAATGTCAAAACAGAGGATCAAAAGTACAACGAAATCCCTCGTTGGTCTTACACCAAGCTGGCCGAAGTTTTTGGAGGTAACGCGTTTACCGTTACGGTCCGGACCTATGGAGAGCTTGATCAGGCTATAATCCATGCTGAAAAGGAAAGCGCCGAAAGACTCTGTATAATTGAAATGATCGCAGGGAATTCGATGGACGCACCTGAATATATGCGACGGATGCGTAGTTATATGGAGAATCAGGAAATGCAGCGCGGTCAGAAATAGTATCCAATTCCCTAGTCCCTAATTGAATACTAATCGAACAGTTCTAATCATACTCTTTTAATAAAACGCAATTAAAGGGGTGTAAAGTGAGTTGACAAAAGTTAAGGTTAATTTACGGCCAATCGTTCATAACATAAATTTACCAACTGTAATAAAAGCAGCCATACTTCCAGGTGAATCGGCTGAAAGACTATTTATTGCAACCCAGGTAGGAGAAATCTTTTACATAGGAGACGGAGTTATAAGGACTTTTTTAGATATTCGCCCGCGAATTATCAAATTAGGCACGTTTGAAGAAGGTGTCTCTAGTAGCGGTTATGATGAACGCGGATTGCTAGGACTAGCGTTTCATCCACAATTTTATCAAAACGGTTTATTTTACCTTCATTATTCAGTAGCTGGCACTCAAGGTCCGGGTGCCCTTTCTGAACCTTTTAAACCTAATCCGTGTGATCCGAAAACTTTAAACTTAAAGTGGGTAAATAGAGATACTCAATATGATCATATTGATACGGTTGAGGAATGGATTTTACAATCACATAGTCAACCTCAAAAACGGCGGACATTACTTAACATAAGAAGGCCCTTTTTTAATCATAACGGAGTCAATAGTTTAAACTTTTCACCTGAGAGTGGAAAACTTGTTTTTACAAATGGAGATGGTGGATCGGGTTATGATCCATTTAATTTAAGCCAGGATGATTTAGAAATAGCGGGCAAAATAATTGAAATTGATGTAAGTAAAAATACATTCATAAATAACCCTCCAGTAGTTACACGCTTTAATGAGTTTCCTTTATCTATACAAGAAACACTTACAGTAATTGCGAAAGGAGTTCGGAATATAACAGGTATTTCATTTCAAAGGTTTTATAATCAATATATCAAATATGCTGGAAATGTCGGGCAGGATATTGTAGAGTCTATTTTTTCGTTTGTTCATTATAAACCCATACCGGTTACCGAACTTGTTCAAACGCATTTAATGAGATCCACTCCCAATCAAGATGGATTTATTAATTTTGGTTGGCGAGGATGGGAAGGAGAATTTCCTACTTCTTTTATAAGGCACTGTTCTGAGAATCCTACTTTGGATGAGAGAACAATGGCTTATTATAATGAAACAATAGAAACATCAGTGAGGCGCATACAGCCCCTAATTAGTTATTTTCATAAAGATTCCAGAGCAGATAAGTTTGGAGGAACCTCACTTACAGGAGTACAACCATATATGGGAACTACAATTCCTAGTTTAACTGGTAGTATCGTGTTTACTGATCTTGCTAAGAAAGAAGAATTTCAATCTCCAGTAAAGGGAGTGTTAGCTTTTACTAGAGCAGCTCTAGACGGGAAACGTAATGATTTTCATGTTATTGAAACCACTTATGATTTTGGGACTCAAGCAGCTTATTATGTTAGTTTAGGAACAAACTTAGATCAAACTAGATTATATTTAGGAGTTTATGGTTCTATGAAAGTAACTGAATTTAACAAAGGTACTATTTTTGAAATTGTTCCATGATACGGTATAAACTCTTAGTCTAAAAATATATGGAATTCATACTTTTTCAAACGCACGACTTAGCGCCTCTTAAAAAACCTTCTATGGATAAACATCTATTGTATAGTGATTCCTAACAAGCAGAAAGTAAAACATAACCAATAAGTATTTGAATAAAAATAGAAAGTGGTGAATTAAGTCTCTTTAGGGGGGAATTTGATGAATCGCTTTAGAAGCTATTGGTATCAATGGATGATAGAGCAGGATGCGAATTTTGTTCATAAAAGAAAGGTGACGCCTGCAAGTAGGTTAGTCATTACAGCATTACTCGGTTCATTTGCTGCTATTTTTCAATCTGCGGGGAACTTACTCCCTGGAATTGGCTTATTTATTAGTCCTTTCGCGACGCTACCGATTTTTCTAGCTATTTGTTATTCTATTCGTGAGGGAGTACTTTCTTATATTCTTACTATTTTCCTATTATTCATTATTGAGCCAAGTGAACTAATTGTCTTTCCCTTTACTACAGGCTTATTAGGTATAGCGTTAGGAGTATCCTTTTTACAATTCAAGAGGAGGATTTGGGTAATTTCCTTTTCAGCGATATGTCTACTTATAGGAATTATGATCATTCTCGATATCTTCCGTTTTCCTGTACTTGGTCCTACTATTCATACGACTATGGATATAAAAGTTATTACATTAATATTTATACTGAGTTTTTTATACTGCTGGATCTATGCAGAGTTGTGTAGAATAATAATGAATAGAGTATATAAAGTATGGTCTTAGCAATTGCATAAAATCTTTTTGAACAAATACACTTTCTCATATATTTTTAAAAATTGGAGATGTAAGCCATGTATAACATTGAAATTAGAAGGCCGAATTCGAATGATTTAGATGAATTACATTTGTTTTTTCGTCTTGTTATTACTAATACATTTAAAAACGAAGGGTTATCACATCTATTAGATGACATAGAAAATGAAATTAACTCGAAAAAGAAATATTTAAAAAATGATTTTGATAGTAATGGAGAAAGTCGTTACTTTTTATTAGCAATAGATACAAGTAACGATAAAATCATTGGAACGATTGAAATCGGTCCAGCAAGTACATTGATTAATAGTTGTACAGACGGTGTACTTAAGGATTTGTATGAAATAGGAACTGTATTTATACTTCCGGAGTATCAAAGAAAAGGTATAGGGAGTTTACTGCTAAATACAATGTATCTTACATTACTTAGCAGAGGAATAACCGAATGCTGTTTAGATAGTGGATACAAAAAAGCACAAAGTATATGGACAAAAAAGTTTGGAAAACCTAGTTATGTGCTGAAGGATTATTGGGGCGAATCAAACGATCATATGATTTGGAAAAAAAGTTTACATGATATACCTATAATATTTGAATTATAAAATGAAATATCTCTCTTAACATAGCTTTTCTTACATACTTATGCTATTATTTATCTTTATAATAAAAGAGGACGTGAATGAACTTGATTAAAATTAATATTCCTGAAGCTGATGTTTCAATTACTGAACGTAACCAAGTTATTAAAGGAGACGAGCCATTAATTACTCCAATTAACGGTTTTATCGATTTCCACTTGTTCCCTAGAGATAAAGGCGGCATTTTTATGTTTTACAATATTAATGACGAACTTCTTTTCGTAGGTAAAGCTCGTAAAATTAGACAACGTATTAAAAAGCATTTTGAAGATAATGTTTCACCAATCAAAAATAATCGTGATGAAGTATACCGTATCGATGCATGTATCGTAGAAGATCCAACTGAAAGAGAAATTTACGAAACATACATCATTAATAAGTACAAAGCGAAATATAACGTTGATAAAGTGTTTTATAAATAAACAACATTAGCGAAATGAAACAATCCTAGTACATACACTAGGATTGTTTTTATTTATATAGCTTTGTAATTTTTGTCCGTAATGATTTTCCTCGCATTTGTTCCTCCTTATAAGGGAATAGATTATTTAATCGGCAGAATTTTTTCGTATTTTAAAGTAATGAGCGGCAATTAAACAAAGTACCCCTATAAATAACATAATAATTCCAAAAGTTTTATGCTTTCCTTCGAAGAAAGGTATGTCTGTAATTACATTTGTCATACATAAGCCTAAGAACACAAGAATTGGTCCAATCCAAAGTAATATGTTGCCTAATTTTGTGTGTTTCTCCATGTAAACCTTCCTTTTTTACATATATATCCATATTTATCGCAATCCATAACTTCTAAATAAAGGTTAAAGTAAATCCCCAAGAGAAATATATTTTCTTTCATAACAAAAATTAAAGCATCATATATTGGTACAAGCAAATGAGAAAGGAGATCATCATGAATTGGCTAGAAGCTTTTATTTTAGGAATTATTCAAGGGCTGACAGAGTTTTTACCTATAAGCAGTACAGGTCACCTATATTTAGGGCGACATATTTTTCAGTTAGATGAGGCAGGTTTGTTTTTAGATACGATGCTGCATATAGGGACGTTACTTGCGGTGTTTATTTATTATAGAAAAGAATTTATTTATTTAATAAAAAATCCATTTTCAAAGCTTATGCTATTACTTATTGTCGGGACGATACCTGCGGTTGTAATCGGCTTATTATTTAAAGACTTTTTTGAAGATATTTCAAAAACAGGTATAACAATAGGTTGGGAGTTTTTAGTGACGGGTTTATTTCTTTATATGGCCGATAAACAAAAGAACGGTCGTAAAAAAATGAATGATATTACATATAAAGATGCATTCATAATTGGTTCATTTCAAGCAGTAGCTATATTTCCAGCAATTTCCCGTTCTGGAATGACAATTGTCGCTGCATTATGGAGAAAGTTAGACCGCGAAACAGCGGCGTACTTTTCCTTTTTATTATCAACACCAGCTATTGTCGGAGCTATCATCTTGCAATTTGCAGATGTTTTTCAAGGGAAAGCTGAATCTATTTCTAGTACATCACTAATTGTCGGAACATTATCAGCAGCGTTCTTTGGTTACATAGCAGTTTCGTGGATGATTCAATATTTAAAACGTCATTCTTTAAAAGTATTCGCGTATTACGTATGGGGATTAGGTATTTTAATTTTAATGTTGCAATTCACACAGGTGTTTTAAATATAATTATCAAGGAATTATTAGTTAAGATCCGGTTCCATTCATACACGACAGGATCTCTTTTCATTAAGGGGGAAAAAATGTTTACTAAGGCTATTGTTATTGGTGGAAGTATCGCAGGAAAACTCGCCGCAAAGGCTTTATCAAATACGTTTGAAGAAGTAATCATTGTAGAAGCTGGTGAAGAATGGGATGGAAATGGTCCGCGAAAAAGAGTTCCGCAAAGTAATCATCCGCATGTGTTATTAAAAGGCGGCGAAGAAGCACTTGAGGAGTTGTTTCCTAACATTACTAATGAATTAATTGAAGCAGGTAGCATCGTAAATAACTTTACTCGCGATTTAAAATGGCATCAGTTCGGCCTATGGAAGCAGCCTTTCAAAGGCGAAATAAATATGATTCAACAAAGTCGTCTTCTGTTAGAATCGCATATTCAAAAACGAATTGAACAAGTTTCAAATGTTACTTCGAAGTATGAAATGTTGGTTGAAGGATTACTAGTAGATAACAAACTTAATAAAGTCTATGGAATAACAGCTAAATGTTTGAAAACAGGAATGAAAGAAGAATTTCATGCAGATCTTGTTGTTGATGCAAGTGGATTTGGTTCGAAAAGTATAGATTGGTTACAAGAATACAATTTCGAAGTACAAGAAGAGAAAGTAAGAATTGATTTGTTTTACGCAACTAGAATGTTTAGGCTCAAAGAAAAAGAGAAATTAGACTGCTGTAATATGCTTATGTCTCCAAGTTTTCCTGAGAATCCTTATGGTGTTCTAATTCAAACGATTGAAGATGACCGTTATTTTGTTACTTTTAGTGGATATGCGAATGAAAAAGCACCGCAAACAGATGATGAATTTTATGATTTTGCTGAAAACCTATCAATCACTAATGTTACAGAGTTTCTAAACAAATCTGAGGCGATTACCGATATAAAAACGTACAAAATTCCATATCAAGTACGCAGGCGATTTGATCTAGTTAATAATTTGCCTGAAGGATTGTTAGTAGTTGGAGATGCGCATTGTCGTTTTGATCCAGTTTTCGGACAAGGTGTTTCAGTTGCAGCTATGGAAGCTCACCAATTGCAACTAATTCTTCAAGGGAGAAAAAGGCTTGATAAAACATTAACTCGAGAGTTTTATAGGAAGACTGCTATGATTATCAAAACACCTTGGGAAATGACCACAACGGAGATAGCACGTCATCCTAAGTTACAGAAAGAATTAACTACGAAACAAAAATTTCAGCAATGGTATACGAAACAAATATATCAACTTTCTGCAAGTGATTCTGATATTTATATTCGGTTAGTCAGAGTTATGAACTTAATTCGTAGTCCATTTCATCTTTTTCATCCTAGAGTATTACTTACTGTATTACTCAGACGAAAGAAATAGCAGGAAAATTATCGTTTAAAAAAGAATGTATAACAGTTAGTAAATCAAGAAGGAGTAAACGGGATGGAAATATACATAGAACAATTAAAGAATCAAGACGCTGAAGATTTATTTAATTTTGAACTCACGAACAAATCATTTTTTGAAACAATGGTACCAAGTCGTGGCTCTAATTATTACGTGTATGAATACTTTCAAAAGCAACTTGCCGAACTATTAAAAGAACAAACTGAGGGGATTTCTTATTTTCATCTCATACGTAATACAGAAAAAGAAATTGTAGGACGTATCAATTTAGTTGATGTAGATAAGGAAAAACGAATTGGGTCGTTAGGCTACCGAGTTGGAGAGGATTTTACAAAAAAAGGAGTTGCAGCAGCATCTGTAAAATTGATTTTGGCTCAAGCAAGAGTCTATGAAATTAATGAAATACATGCTATGACAACAACAAATAACATAGCTTCACAAATTGTATTAGAAAAGAACGGATTTTCTCGTGAAAAGCAAGCGGAGACAACTACTGTAGATTTAAACGGAGAAAACGTAAATTTCGTACATTATATTTGGAGGACTACTAAGGGTTAAAAATAATAGGGAGGGACATGTACATGAAGGATTTACGTTATCCAATAGGTCAATTTACTTACGTAGGAACTATTACAGAAGAAATAATTGATAAATGGATTCAAGAAATAGAGGATTTACCTAATGAACTAGCAAGAGCGATAAAAGATTTAGATCAGAAGCAGTTAGATACACCGTATCGCGTCGGTGGATGGACTGTTCGCCAAGTAGTTCATCATGTTGTTGATAGTCATATGAATAGCTACATACGCTTTAAATTAGCACTGACAGAAAAGAATCCAACTATTAAACCGTACAAAGAAGAAAAATGGGCAGAGCTACCTGACTCGAAATTACCAGTAGATGTTTCACTTGTAATGCTAGATTCATTACATAAAAGATGGATTAACTTATTATATTCTTTAGAACCGGCAGATTTAGAAAAGACATTTAATCATCCTGAATCAGGAGAAACAAAACTTGCTGCTGCAATTGGACTATATGCATGGCACGGTCGTCATCATACAGCTCATATTACTTCTTTAAGAGAGCGTTTAAATTGGTAACATTAGAGAAGGCGACAGAAATTGATGCAGCAGTTTTATTTCAAATGCAAATAGACTCATTTAGTCCTTTATTAAATAAATATAAAGACTATGAAACAAATCCAGCAAATGAATCTATTGAAAAAACTATTTTAAGAATAAATAATCCGAGCAACAACTTTTATAAGATGATAATAGATTCGAACCTTGTTGAAGCGATATGTATATCCCAAAAAGAAAGACCTTATAAATTTTGGATCAGTCCAATGTTCATTCATCCAATCTATCAAGGGAAAGGAATCGCTAAGAAGGTACTTATTTTAATTGAAGAGATGTTTCCAGAAGCACGGAGTTTTGAACTTGCTACGATTTTAGAAGAAGAAAGAAATTGTTTTCTATACGAAAAAATGGGGTATAAAAGAACAGAAGTAATAAAGAAATTAAATGATAAAACTACACTTATTTATTACAAAAAAGAAAGGTGAAGCATTTGAAATACGCTTTACCTTTTTATGTTATTTTAGATTAAATATACAAAAACAACGCATATTCTTCCAAAATACTCGGGTTAGTAATTTCGATAATGAATAAATATGCGAAAAGGCGTTATTTCGTCGTATATGTTACTAACGCTTTTTGAATGCTTAAAATACTATCGTCACCTTTAAATTCTTTCGTAATTGGATCATCCATACTAGATACCCAAATTTTAAGCTCTGCATCTAAATCAAAATGCCCAGCTGTTTCAATGCTAAATTGTGTAATGCTTTTATAAGGAATAGAATGATACTCTGTTTTTTTACCTGATATTCCTTGTTTATCTACTAAAATAAGACGACGATTTGTAAATACGATTAAATCACGAATTAATTTATAAGCATGCTCAACTTTCTCATCGTCTAGCATAATCTTTTCTAAATCACGTTCAACGCTTTCTGTACTCGCACTTGATGCATTTCCTAAAATACCACTAAATAAACCCATATGAAATTCCTCCTTTATAATATGTGGAATGAGTTTCTTATATTGTACCATGCGAATGGCTAATAGATTATGACATTGCTTCAATAGTTTTTTGTTATTATTGCAACCAATTTATATAACCTCATCCTAAAATCTTGTGCTAACATATAATTAAGAAAACAGAAGTAGAGGGATATAGCATGAAAAATATCGGTTTAGTATTAGAAGGCGGCGGAATGAAAGGATTATATACTGCAGGAGTACTCGAATATTTTATGGAAAGGGACTTATTCTTTCCGTATGTAGTCGGTGTATCCGCCGGAGCGTGTATGGGAGCAACATATTTGTCACGTCAAAAAGGAAGAAATAAAAAAGTGAATACAGAGCTAGTAGCAGATCACAGGTATATATCTTATCGAAACTTAATTCAAAAACGTGAATTATTTGGAATGGATTTTTTATTTGATGAAGTACCAAACAAAATTGTACCGTTTGATTTTCAAACATTCCTAAATTCAAATGAACAGTTTGTAATCGGAACGACTGATTGTGAATCTGGACAGGCAGTTTATTATAATAAAACAGAACATGGAAATGATATTTTAAAAATTATTCGTGCATCAAGCTCTGTGCCGTTTATAGCACCTGCTGTAGAATATGATAATCGAAAATTGTTAGATGGAGGGATTATAGATCCTATTCCAGTTTTTAAAGCGCAAAATGATGGTTATTTAAAAAACGTTGTTATAATGACAAAGCCAGAAGGATACGAGAAGCAGCGTAATAAATTTTCTGGACTAGCTAAAATTTTATATAGAAGATATCCAAAAATCGCAGAGCATTTAGTAGAACATTATCGTTTTTATAATGAAACTGTATCTTATATGAATCACAACGAACAAAAAGATAATTTTTATGTAATTCAGCCAAGCGCACAGCTTCCTATAAGCGGAATAGAAAGAAATAAAGAGAAACTTGTTAACCTATATAATCTCGGCTATACAGATGCTCAATATCATTATGAAAAATTATTAAATTGGATAGAGAAATAAAGGGGTGGAAAGTTGCTATTAGGTAAAAAGGTTATTTTTAATGAATTGCAGAAAATGCATAGTCCGCTGCTTAAACCGTTTCCGAATTGTGACCTTCGAAAAATACGAAAAGATTTTAATAATATGTTTACAGAAGATGATTGCATAAGCGCTGATTTAAATTATTATTGGATGCATACAGCAGGTACTTTAAGTTACATACTTAATAACAACGAAAAGGAGATTGTGTTTGATCAAATAAAGTGGCTAAAGAAATCGTTTTTTGAATGGTTTCCGCAATATCGTTTTATAGAAACAGAAATTGTGAAGTATCCCATTTTGTATAGAGATTTCATGAATTATGAGAAGGCCCGGAAACTATTACTGTATTATCTTACTGAATAAAAATAAAAACGTACAAGTTATGCTGCTTGTGCGTTTTTTTGTTCATAAAAAATACAATTTTAATACCTTGTTTATATAGGGATTCTAATACGAAGAAAGAAGTACATATAGAATGATGTAAAGGAGGGAGAGGCGTTTAGATACCGTTTTCCTTTAATCCATTATCCAATTCGAATATAGTTAGTTATTTATGATAAAATATTTCGAGTGAAATCAAGTACTTATTATATCCAGTATTAAATAAGTTAAGCCAGGAGGAACAATAGTAACATGGAAAACGTGTCAAATATAGATAAATTGGAATCAATAAAATCTTTACAATCGACAATTCGTAAACTTGAAAATGCTTTTTCACAGATGACTCAAAAGGGAGCAAATACTACCTTAGTGAAAAAAAGGCTTAAAGCCGTTTGTATAGGGCTAGCAGTGTTAGAGAACGTGTGGAATCAAGAAAGTCATCGGTATAGCCAAGAAGAGTTAGCAGAAGCTCGTAATATCCTTGCTGGTTTGCTTCCATCAATTGAGAGAGCCTATGATAAGTCTAAGGCTGGTAGTCCTCAAAGAACACTTTTAGAAAGAAGAATAAAAGCGTTGGAACTTTCTATTCAGGCAATTGATAAACCTTCTAAATAAATAACTCATCTAAATACATAACATACTAATCCTAAATTTTATAAAAGCAATCTAGTGAAAAGAAAGAAATACAAAGGAGGCAGATGGGTGACTTCAATAATTAGTCCTAAGTTAGAGGAGCTTAATAATCAATTAAAAAAAGGAAACGAGAAAGCAATTTATACTTTTTTGCATGAAATAAAGTCAAATAATACGCCACTAATAGAACAATATCCTGTAGAAAATCAGTATAAGCTTATAACGTATATATGGTTAGAGGATCAAAAAACTGAAAACGTTTATGTATTCGGTAGTTTTCCTGGTTGGGATCTGTCTGTAAATCAACTACAACGGTTGTTACAGACAGATATTTGGTATGTAACGTTTAGGACGGATGAGAGTTTTATTTCAACGTACTATTTTTCAGTAAACGATTTTTTCGAAAATGATTGGATAAAGCGCAGTGAAAAGTACCAACTAGATCGATTTAATAAAAATACATTTGGAGAAGATGCCAATAAAGCGTCTGTGTTAAACATAGGAATGGAAGTACAGTATAGCGGTCGTTTTCCTTCAGATCATTATCCATCTGGAAAAATTGAAACATATTCTTTTCATAGTACGATTTTAAATGACACACGTAAAATTTATATTTATACGCCTCATGACTATTCTCACACTTCACATCTTCAAGAACTTCTCATTGTGTTTGATGGGAATTCATTCATTAATAACCTTTCAATCGCAAGAACACTCAATTATTTAATATACGAAAAAGAAATCCCATCTTGTATTGCTGTTGCAATAGAACCCGTTGATCGACTAGAAGAGCTAACTTATAACGATAAAATGAATACATTTTAAACGGAGGAACTACTTCCATGGATTCAAGCTAGGTATCACGTATATCAAGAAAAGAATCATACAACAATTGCTGGTTTCAGTCTTGGTGGCTTAGCAGCTTTTTATGCAGCGCTTCAAAATCCACATGTTTTCGGAAACGTGTTGTCAATGTCTGGATCCGTGCATTGGAAAAAGGATGGTTATGAAAATCAAATTCCTTGGATTGAAAATCAAATTTCATCTATAGATTCTAATACGAGTCAACCTCATTTTTACATAGCAGCAGGAGAACTTGAAAACAAACCTCTTTTAACGGCTAATAGACGCCTGTATAAAGCTTTAAAAGAAAAAGGATACCGAATTACTTATGAAGAGTTTCAAGGCGGTCATGACGGTGTTTGGTGGCGAGAAAAGTTATTTGATGGGTTGAAAGCATTAAAACATATAAAAACCACACTATAAAATAAAAAGGAGAGAGAATCTATGAATCAAGATGAGCTAGATAAAAAACTTAAAAAACAAGAAATTTTAGTTAAAGATGAAAAAGTTTGGTCGTTCACGTATGAGGATCATATTAGCTCTATCGTTAAACAGGCAGAAAAGACAGGAGCGTTTAATGATTTACCTGGGAAAGGGAAACCTCTTAATCTTGATAAAAATCTTTCGTATAATCCTGACAAGCAACTTTATAGAACTTTGAAAAATAATCATGTTTTGCCTAGGTGGATTGAACTTTCAAAGGAAATAGATCATCTAAAAGAAAATTTAAAAGAACTAACGGATAATGTAGAAGCAGCTATGTTAATTACAACTATTAATAAAAAGGTCTCAGAACATAATTTACTTTGTCCGCCAAGTGCGCAAAAAATGAGGGTTAAAACGGATATTTAACGATTTTCAATGAAGTTATCTGTTGCTATATAATTAAGTAGGGCATTTTCAATTCATTATTAAGGGGAGGCAAATGTAATGAAGAATACGTATCAACTTCAAATTCCGAAAGAACTAGAGCAGTATCGTAGTATTTTAGAAGAAAGTGTGAAACCTTATATTAAAGCGTCTGGAATATTAGCAGAGACAACGCTTTTTGAGAGTAAATTTGGTGGTTATCCGTATTTACCTATAGATCAAGAGCATCCTAAAGATTCAAATGGACAACCTATGATGTTACTTGCGCAGCTAAACTTTGAAGAAATGCCGCATGTTGAATATATGCCTCAAAAGGGTATGCTACAGTTTTTCGTAAGTGCTGAAGATGAGCTTTACGGAGCAGATTTTGATCATCCAACAATCCAAAAAGACTTTCGAATTATTTATCATTCTACAATTATAGAAGATTTAAATAAGGTTATTACTGATTTTAGTTATTTAAACACTTCAGAATTAGAGGACTTTATCATACCTGAAGCAGCCAAATTAAAGTTTGAATTGGGTTATCAGCCCGTAACATCAAGGGATTATCGATTTGAAAAGATGTTTAGTGAGGAAATTGATTGGGAAGAAATTGTTGATGAAGAAAATAATACAGAATTAGGCGAACTGTATGATGATTTATGTAAAGATCAAGGGCATAAAATTGGTGGTTATCCATTTTTCACACAGACAGATCCAAGGGAATGGGAAGAAAAATACCAGCAACATGATATATTATTGCTGCAAATCGATACAGATGATTCATTAAATATTATGTGGGGAGATTCTGGTGTTGCTAATTTCTTTATAAAGAAAGACGATTTATTAAATCTAGATTTTTCCAATGTTATTTACAATTGGGATTGTTACTAAAAATAGATAAATGGATTACTAGCTAGCAAAAGAAATCTTCCTGAAGGTGAGGAGGATTTTTTTACGTTAAAAATAAACGTTATGTTAACTAGAATGAAGAATACAATGAAAGTCAAGCGTAAATAAAAGAAATAACAACAAAAATATAAAATAATAAAACATATGCAATTAGCAATAAATCTATAAAGCAAAACATAAAATGAAATTTATCATTTGTATAGAAAAATTTATTTCGCATAAAAAAAATTCCGTGCTAATCAAAATTATTTTTGATTCGTTAAACGATAATTAATCGATTAAGATTTGCTGTGATTAATTTATAGCAAAATAAACGATAAAAACTGTAGAAATTCATTTAGATAAGATTTTATGTGAATCTCATTAAAAATCCCCGTTCCGTCTCATTAAGTATAGTTTACTTGGTTTTTGATACAGATAAACACTTACTCTATATAACTTCGTATAATATATATTATGTAAACTAGTAAAAAGTAATAAACCTATTATATATTAGTTATGGTTGTTAGCCTCCCCTTTTTAATTTGGTTCATAATGTGTTGTAGATTGTGTGGTTATTTGTTTTTTAAGTTATTTATGTTGTGTTATTGATAAGAATGTTTCCGTGTATAATTTATATTTTAGTTAATAAAAAACGCAATTCGTTTAAAGTGAACGAATTGCGTTGATATGATTAAGAATAAGTTTTTAAAATTAGTTTGCTACAGCAATTGCTTCGATTTCAATTAATAAGTTATCGTTAATTAACTTTCTAACTTCTACAGCTGAACTTGCTGGTGGATTCTTAGTATCAATGTATTGATCTCGAACACCTCTAACAATGGCCATTTGAGAAATATCTGTTAAGAAAAATGTTAATTTTACTACATCATTAAAATTTAATTCTGAAGCTTCTAATGCTACTTTAATATTTTCAAATACTTGGCGCGTTTGTGTACCTAAATCTCCATGCCCAACTATATGACCATCAACATTAATCGCTACTTGTCCTGATATGTAAATTGTCCGTGTAGCGTTACTAACCTCAACAATATGTGAGTATCCAAAAGTTGCTGGCATAGTTTCCGGGTTGATAAATTTCTTTTGCAAGGTGCATCTCCCCTATTTATATCGTATTTTCTTCATGTTTGATTTTAGATGAATATCTATTTTACAAATGATTTTTCACATATCCTTCTGCTACATATGTGGAGTTATAATACGCTGCTTATATTTATAAGATTAGGTATTTAATAGATTATATATGTTTGATTTTCTTGAGTGCTGATACTAATTATGCCTTGTTTTATTAATTCTTCAGTTATTTTTGTATAGAAAAAGTGATACCACCAAATAAAAAATTCTTCGTAAGTTATTTCTTTTGCGTATCTGCTGCTTGCAAAGTATTCTTTTAAAGGTTTCTTATTTTCTTTACATAATAAGATCAAATCTTTACTGATTGTGTTCGCGATTTCGTTAAGTATAGATAAAACTTTAGCTTTAAACACTGGGATAATTCATTGCGAATTTTTATATAAGCCTAATTTTTCGTATAATACATTTGAATTTAAGTCTACTTGTCTATCTACTGCTACAAAATTTTTAACTAATTGTTTTTTGTATAATTAATATCAGTAATAGCATCGTGAAAATATTCTTCAAACGTTTCTTAATTCGCAGTTATTAAATTCAAAGTTGTATATCGAGTGTTTCCATAAAGACCAATTTGATATTCCCCTAAATCCAAATACGTATTACCATACATTTCAAAGGACTCTTTGTCTGTTTGTTCTTGTTCTATAATCGCATAATAATATCTTTTATTGTTTCTCAAAGGCCGTTCTGTTTCTAAATAGTTTTCCTCAATGTTAATTATTTGTCCAAAATCTAATAACACACCACTATATAGTAAAAGACTATACGATTCTTTAGGTAAATGATTAAATGTCTCGATTCTTTTAGACATAGCATCAATTTGATTAGAATGCTTTTCAATTATGTTAAGTGCAGTTTTAATTAGAGGCTCACATAGGTTATACAGTTTTTCTCCTTCATTAGCTGTTATAACCATACATGTTGGATAGTAACTCCCTTCTGTCTCATTCAATAAACCTCCTAGTTCTAATGCGTGCATTTGTTTTTCGAATTCCTCGTTAGTCCAATTTAGCTTCGTTTTTATAGTATTTGATTCTATGCCCAGATGGAGCATTACAAATAAATATTGAAGGTTTGTTCCGCTTATTTTTAAAGTTGGATAATTGTCAACTTATGAAATCATTTTTGTCTCATAAGTTGTTTTAAGTATTTTCTCCGGAGTATAATTAGCAAGCATTTTAAAATACCTTCTTTTTTAGTAATTTAATTGTAAAACCTATGTATTTACTATGTTCTATAAATAAAAATTAGTATCCTTTAATGATTTCAAATAAAAAACCTTAGTATAGCTATGTTGATACCTATACTAAGGTTATCTAGAATTCTATATTTAATTATTGATATTTAATAGTTTACATTTAGACTTCTTTTTTCTTTCTTCTAGCATTTATAGACTCTCCTTCCTGTGGATAATTAGTTACCTATCTGCTTCTATAACATATAAAGAAACATACGGTCTTTGTTGTTTATAAGAAAGAATGTACTTAAACAAAACAATTCACAAATACATAATATTAGTTTTAGCTGCTGCTAAATGAATTCTATTTTTTATATATAAATAATAAATTTGAAGAATTTATGAAATGTACTGCATTTAAGATGAAAGGTAAAATGATTTCGTTTAAACTACAATTAGCTACAATAACAACATACGTATATTGTTAAACGTAAAAAGGAGAACTAATGAAAAAGAAATATATGAATCAAATTCCGACTGATGTAAGTTTTAATCCGAAAGATATTATCGGTTTAATGACTGATTACTTTAAAATGAAAACAAAGCTACGTCCTGTAAAGAATTTACCTATTGTTTTATCGAATAAAAATAATGAATCTTTAGAGAGTGTGACATGGTTTGGGCACTCTGCTTCTCTTTTGAAAATAGAAGGTAAAAAATTGTTATTAGACCCTATGTTTGGAGATGCCTCTTCCCCATTTCCTGTGTTTAATAGTAAGCGGTATAGTGGTGCTTTTTCTTTAGAACATGATGAACTTCAAGAAATTGATGCGATTATCATTTCTCATAATCACTATGATCATTTAAATTACAAAAGTATTATGCGGTTAAAAGATTATGCGAAGCATTTTTATGTCCCGATTGGAGTTGCGCGTTATCTTATTAAATGGGGTGTTTCACCTAATAAAATTAGTGAACATAATTGGTGGGATGAAATTACGTTTGATAATATTAAGTTAGTTTGCGCTCCTGCAAGGCATTTCTCTGGACGAAGTATGACAGATAAAGATCGTTCTTTATGGTGTTCATGGCTTATTCTTGGTCAAGAAACTAAAGTCTTCTTTAGCGGTGATAGCGGTTATGCGCCTCACTTTAAGGAAATTGGTGAGAAATATGGTCCATTCGATCTTACTTTAATGGAATGCGGGCAGTACGATACGAGATGGTCTGCTATTCATATGTTGCCAGAAGAAACAGTACAAGCTCATATTGACGTTAAAGGAGAATTGCTTGTTCCTATTCATTGGGGTGCTTTTACGTTAGCATTACATGAATGGAGTGATCCAATTGAACGTGTTACGAAAGAAGCAAATCGTTTAGGGGTTAATATTGCAACGCCACAAATCGGTGAAGCTATTACGTTACAATCTAAAGATTATCCTACGGCTGCTTGGTGGCGAGAAGTGTAAGTATAATAAAAAGCGAACCAATTTAATATTGATGGTTCGCTTTTTATTCATTTATGACTCATCTATTAAAATTCTTTGTTTTATCTACTGGAATTGCATTTTTCATCTTTTCTGTTGTCCAATATCCTGTAGGGTCTTCCATATCGTTTGAATCTTGAATAGCTGATGGGATATTGGGAGCTTTTTTCACTTGAGTAAGGGTATATTTTTCGCTAGAGGCTGCCAATGCTAAGTAAATAATTAAAGGTATTATAATAGTAATACTAGTTATATATATCCAAAATAATTGATTTCCTTTTTTCATGAGCTCCTCCTTCTATTACATACTAATCTCCCCTAATTACTACTTTACTATATTTGCTTTCCTGCTATTTAAAATACTCTCCCTCACGTTAAATTTTATCTTTAGTTTCACTTCGACTACATTAGCTATTTTCTGTTACTGCTTACACTAATTTATGTATTGAATCTATTGGGCTGGTCTGCTTAGCTAATTCTTTATTCTTATACTCTACTAATTTATGATTTGATAAAACGCAAGAGTGCTCTAATATTAATTCATTATAAAGTACTTCAGTTAAAAATTTAGGTATCATCTCTCCTACGCCGTAATTATAGTCACTTAGAATCCAAGATACCTCTTTCCAATCTAGAATTCCTTCTGAGACTTTTTTTGGAGTGTGATATGTAAATTCATTAAGTAGCTTTACTAAATAGACATACATGCCACCAGAATATGAGGAATCCTCCCATTTAATAATGCCTTTAAATTGAATTTGATTTTGTTCAACATCTATATTTGTTTCTTCTTTTATTTCACGAATTGCATTTTCTAACGGTGTTTCTCCTTTTTCTATCTTCCCTCCTACACCATTCCATAATCCTTTTACAGGATCATATTCTCTATTTAGCATAAGTATTTCTTCATTTCTTTTTATAAAACATAAAGTGTGCTTGTACATAATTTAATTCCTTCCTTTGTTCTCAATAAGTTCTAACAGGCGATATTAAATATACTGCTGCAGATTGTTCACCTGCTTCAATTAATATCGGTCTCATGGAACCGCCAAAACTTAAAGTAACTCTATCTTCTTTTATTGCTTTTAAAGTATCGACCATATATCGTCCGTCGAAAGATATATTTAATTGCTTTTCACCGTGAATCGCATCTATTTGTTGTGTCTCGGATATTTTACCAATTTGAGAAGCGTTGGAAGAAATTTGTATTGTGCATTCGTCGATGATTTCTAAGTTAACGTTGTTGTTTGCCCATTCACTAGCCAATAAACTTGACCGATCTACACCTTGTAAAATCTTTTTTCTATCTATATTAATAATCGTTTGGGATTCATTTGGAATTAGGCCGGATATATTAGGATATTTCCCTTCAATAAGCCTTGAATACAACGTAATTGTACCGAATTTAAAAATAATGTGACTCTCTGAAAGATATATGTATACTAAATTTGAATTACTGCTCATTAATTTTAGTAGTTCACTAATAGTGGAACTTGGTACAATGCAATTTAATTTCGCATGTGAAGAAATGGGTATTTCACGTAAAGCCAGTCTGTGCGAATCAGTAGCAGCACAAATTAATTTGTTATGATCAATAACGAAATGTACGCCAGTAAGAACTGGTCTAGATTCATTTTTAGCAGTTGCAAAGACAGTTTGTTTGAATACCTCAATCAGCTGTTCCGTTTCTACTTGTATTTCTGTATGTGAGTCTAAAAATGGTACATTAGGAAATTCATTTGCCGAGAGTCCATTTAAGTTTAAAGTAATTTCATCTGATTGAATTGTAATCAACTGCTCATTCATACTTTTTATTAAAATCTCACTTGGCATTTTCTTAATAATTTCAATGAAATACTTTGCTGGTACAACAATACTTCCTGCTTTTAAAATAGTTGTAATTTGTTCGTCTTCAATTGAAATAGGTATAAATTTTTCAATGAAAATATTCGAATTACTTGCGATTAAAGTAATTCCAGATTGATCTGCTGTTATCTTTATTCCGGATAATATAGGAATTAAAGTTTTTGTTGAGATAGCTTTACTTACTTCTGAAAGAGCTTGTGTAAATTGTTTGTGATTAACGATAAACTCCATTTTTCCCCCACCTTAAATGAAATACTATCTTTATGAAGATTGATGAATAATAGTTCCATTAAAAATATAAGGAACTGTTTCTTTCTTTTGTAAAAGGCTTTTTAAGTGTTCTGGTATACGTAAATAAGGTTCTGCTGAATCTAATTCCATCCAGGTAATCTCCTCAATCTCTTTTGGCCGTGATATACAGATTTCCCCTCCGGTTATTTCTCCTAAAAAATTAAAGAAGATTGCATGATGTCCTCTCTCCTCAAAAAAGGCTTCACTAATGGAACAAACCCCTTTTACGGATATGTCTAGCCCTGTTTCTTCTTTCACTTCACGAATTGCTGCCTCTTCTAACGTTTCCCCGAATTTAACTGCTCCACCTGGTAAAGTGTAATAAGAACCATTTTCCCCTTTGTTTTTAACCATTAATAGCTTTTCATGAGTTTCATCATATAGAAGTGCGTATGTAACATTTACTTTTTTCATATGTAACCCCCTTGAATGGTGAAAATTTTCTGTCTTTATTTTATTCTATCATTAAATTGTTTTGATTCATAAAAAGTAATTTGAGTAAATAACTAATACGAAACGATATCGTGTTCATAGACACACAAAAGAAAAGAGCATATTTTGAAAAAGATTAATCATAATACACTCTTTAATGATTCATTTATAACCTTTTTTCTAAATAGTAATGATTATGCCCTTTAGGATAATCTTCACTTACCCCTATCACTTTATATCCATGCTTCTTATAAAAATTAGGGGCTTGGAAACTAAAAGTATCTAATTGGATTAGCCTACATTCTTTTTTTATTGCAAATTCTTCAATAAGATTCATTAAATTGCTTCCATAACCTTCATGCCTGTATTCTTCAGAAACCCATAGGAAGTCAACATATACATGGTGCCAAAATGTGATTGCCGTTATCCCTCCTACTATTTCTTCTTTTTCATTCTTCACTATAAAACTAATCTTTTCTGAAGGTGTTTTTTCTTCATTTGAAAGTTGTTTTTGGTTATATTCAATTACTTTTTCTCTTATGTAATCACTATCTTCTTGTACCCATTGCTTTACTATTTGCATTTTAACTATCACGCCCCTTTACATTATTTATTCAATTTAATAATCGGAATTTCCTATCTTCTTTAATGTTAGATTATGAAATAAGTACAGGGAAAAAATTAGATTTTTTGAATGTCATTCATTGTTTATACATTTTTTTGTAAAGCAAAAGAGCCCTAGTATAAGGACTCTTTCTTAGCATTAAGCTATTTTTCGATTTAACGATTTGATTTCCTTCTTCTTTTCTGCATTTGGAGGGCGGATTACTATAGAGATAACGAAAGATATAACACATAGAACACCGATTGTAATGAAGGTTGGCTGAAATCCGCCAAGTAGTGCTCCAATGAATGATCCTGCAAGTGCACCAAATCCGAAACCTTGGTAAACAATCCCGTAGTTTGTACTATGATTTTTTAATCCGAAGAAGTCTCCCACAATTGCTGGGAAGATAGTGATGTTACCACCAAAGCAAAAGGCAACACTTGCTACACAAGCAAAATAAATTCCGTAATTTAGTGGAATAAAACTTAAAGTGAAGACGGATAATCCAATAATAATAAATGTAGCCGAGACGATTTTTAATCGACCTATTTTATCTGATAACGTTCCAAGAATAATTCTACCTATTGTATTAAAGATTGCAATCATTGCGACGGCATTAGCGGCCGTCGCTGCACTAAGACCAACGAGCTGCACCCCGATGTCTTTTACCATACCGATTAAATACAGTCCGCCCATACATGATGTGAATAACATGAAAAATAAGAGATATACTTGTTTTGTTTTCATCATTTCACGCGGCGTATAATCATTGTGTAATGTTTCAGTTACAGTGTTACTTACAATTGCTTCACGTAAGAAGAATGATCCTATCAACACTAATAGTAAGACGATAATACCCCAATATAAAAATGCTTGTGATACTCCAAGACTGTTGATAAGATTTCCGTTTATATATCTAAAGATTAAGCTTCCCATTCCATATGCCGAAACAGATATACCAGAAATAAGTCCTTTACGGTTTGGAAACCATTTAATTAAATTAGATAGTGATGTAATATATGCTGTTCCATCAGCGTATCCAACGACAACACCGGCTAATAAATAAAGTAATGGTAATGAGGAAACTTGTGAACTAAGTATTAAACCGAGTCCTAAAACAATTCCTGCAGTAGCGATAAGTTTACGAAGTCCAAATTTTTGTTGTAGCTTTCCTGCAAATAGAGTTGAGAATGATAAAGAAAAACTCGTAATTGAGAACGTGATCGCGACTGAATTGAGGTTCCATCCAAACTTACTTACAAGGGGTTGATTAAATAAACTCCATGTGTAAATTGTTCCTAGGCCAATTTGAACAATGATTGTACCTAGAACAATTAGCAATGGATTTATAGATGTTTGTTTCATGCTAACTGTCCCCTTCTTTTATCATGACATGAATTTTCACAGTTAGTATACCCATGATAAATTGCAAGATACTGTACGGAAAATGGAAATTGAGTTAGCTTACACAAAAAGACACTTCATCAAGAAGTGCCTTTTTGTAGGTTATATACAGCATTTAAAGAAAGCTTTGTTAAGATAAGACATTTTCGAATGCTTATGTATATATGTTATCAAATAATTTGCTGAAAGTGATGAGACTTAAGACGTATTTTTCTTTCATAAATAAGTCGGAGAGAAAATTAATATTCAATTTCCTCAAAGTCTTTCGGCTGCGGTACAGTTTGCATATTAGCTGCATCTTTCGGATCGCTATAAATCGCGTTTTGTTCTGTGTTTACATCCTTTATATTTTGCTTTTTATTTTTATTCACTTCATTTTTCATTAAAGTTCACTCCTTTTTATTATAGGAGTAGTTATACCCTAACCATAGTATTTTTACTGCTACTAAATGTATCAGCGACTAAATTGCTAAATTCACGTAAATAATATAAATAATTATCCCCACCATAGTTGTATCTTTTATTGTACATTTTAGCAACGACGACATTATATTCTGGAATGACTAATATTGTTGGTCCTGTAATTCCTAATATTTGATAGGAACCTTTAGGAACTCGCTCACCAAGTTCGCTAAATAAAGCAGGTTCATTTTGAACGAACCAAAACAACCCGTTTTGAGGTAGTTCTTTATTTGTATACTCTGGACTTTGTAAGCTCGTAGCAAGTGCTATAACTTCTTTTGGCACAATTTGTTTACCATTTAAAAACCCTTTATTTAAATGAAGGTTACCCCAAAATGCAAATTCTCTCGCAGAGACAAAAAGATTTTTCTCGGAGCCGTCATCTACTGCACCAACACTACTTATTGCATCTTCATCTGGGTTTACAACAACCTTAACTAAATTATCATCTTGTTTTATTCTCCATCCAGTTTTTTTGAAATCAGCAGGTGTGAATACACGCTCCTTTAATAGTTCAGGAAAACTCTTATTATACAGTTGATAAATAAGCTGCGTCACCATTCTTACATTAATATCTCTGTACGCCCAAGCTTGTCCCGGCTCAAATTCACGAAAAGCTGTCCCATCATCGGTTTCATTTAAACCGTGTGAATGAGTTACTAAATGTCTTATCGTTGTCTTTCCAAGTAATGAAGGATCATATTCTTTAAAATAATTTACAGCCTCGTCATCAAGAGATTTTATTTTCCCCTCATAAACTGCATAAGCTACCATTAATCCTAAATAGCTTTTTCTTGCGGAAGCGACATTGAATTGTGAAGATATAGTTACTTTTTTACTAGTAGGAGTATTTGAATGCGTTCCACTATAATGCTCTAGTACAATCTTATTATCTTTAATAATACAAAGTGCTGCCGCAGAACTTTGATTGGTCTCTTTAATGCTTTCTACCCATGAAATTAATTTTTCATATTTGTACAAATAAATATCCCCCTAAAACATATAAAAATAACAGCATGAAAGAAAAGTTTCAATACATTATAACTTTGCATCTGCACTTTTCTTTCATGTGAAATATTATAGATCTATAATACTTAAATAAACCACCAGTTCCAGCAATTAGAACAGCTGAAACAACCAACACAGCCTACACAACCTACGCAACCGCCACAACGTCCGCCGCCACAACCACCACAGCGACCACCACAACCGCCACAACGTCCGCCGCCACCGCATCCGCCACAACGACGTGCATCGTCTTGAATGTAGTAATATGGATATTGATTTTGTTGCTGATCCCAATACACAACATTACCAGGTTGATAAGCATTAAGGTTTAACGCTTGTAGTTCTTGTTGAAACTCATTCATTATGAAACCCTCCATTTACAAATGTAAATTCCGTCCAAATTTTCGAGTTTATTTACTTTTAAAAATAAAGTAGAAATAAGGCTATAGACTAAATGCGTACATCAACAAAATATGACTTTACACTAGGTGATGTACCTTGTTTATGAGCCTATTTTCTTTATATTCTTTTAGTGGACGGAATTAATATAAATAGAGACAATTAAAAATTACTAATCCAGCAAGTTAATAGTTCATCACTTAATTTTTTTCTAGTAATTCTTTTACTGAAGGTGTCGGCATTATTGTATAGGAATTTATATTTTCTTTATTAAAATCAATCCAGTGAAATGCTAAATGGGACTCTTTAGATATTGGAGTGAAATCGGATTTTAACTCATTTGAATCTATTTCAAAAATGTGGTTAATTTCATGGTGGAGGGTTTCTTTGGCTTGCCATTGATTTTCTATGACGCCTAAAAATTGTTTTATACTGTAAGTTACTCCAAGTTCTTATCGTAACTCTCTTATTAGTGCATTCTCTGCTGATTCCCCAATTTCAACATGACCACCGGGTAAAAAATAGTGATGGCCTATGTATTCAGCAACTAGTAATTTTTCATCTTTTATCATGATAGCTCGTACAATATGATGGAATTTACTTTTCATTTTGTATTCCTCCTAATCATTCACTTTATACTTGCTCGAAAATTTTCATTTAAAAGCGGGATAATATAAATCATAGGTGTTTCATATGGGTGAATTTCATTGATAATTGCAAGAGTACCTTTTACAAGTTCTCGTTTATACGTTAATTAAAACTAATAATTTTGATAAATGATTCTAAAAAAGAGTATGTTTATGAAGAAAATTATCAAAACATACTCTTAATATTTTTAGTTGATTCATTCTTTTACAATAAGGTTTGATTAGCCCTATTCTTTGCGGCCTCAAAATCGAAGCCGTAGCTAAAGTATGCAATCACTACTATTCCCTAAGCAAATCTATTCTCTACTTCAAATTTACCTGCCTGTACAAATTTTAGACTCTTAACGAACCACGAAAACCTCTTGCGGCATAGTAGGATTCTGCTCCATTGTGATACACAAAGACATGTCCAAAGCGATAATCGCAAAAAAGGGCACCGCCAAGTTCTCTAATATCAGAAGGTGTTTGCACCCAACTCGACGTCTTCATATCGAAATTTTCAAGATTATGTAATGTACGATATTCTTCTTCCGTTAATAGTTCAATACCCATGGCAGTTGCCATATCAATAGCGTTATTTTCTGGTTTATGTTTCTTTCTTGATTCTAGCGCTTCAAGATCGTAACAAACACTTCTACGACCTTTAGGACTTTCTGCTGAACAATCATAAAAAATATATTCGCCTTTTTCTTTACCAAAATCAACAACATCAGGTTCGCCACCAGTTCGTTCCATTTCGTTGAGCGACCACAACTTTTCAGTATTAGCATCCAGCCTTTCTTGAACATTAGCCCATTCTAAACCTTTATGACGGTTCATATTATTCTCAAAACGATCTTTCAATGTTTGTAGTAATTCTTCACGTTGCTCTAGTGACAACTCTTTTTTATTGCTTTCTTTCATATTAGTTCCTCCATTGATGTTTTTATTAATGATAGTTTAAGTATATATAAATACTGTTTTATAATAAAATGTTTAAATAATTGCGTGAATTGAGTTTGCGATAATTTATATGAATTAGTACAACCAATTCTCCGCAATATGACCCTTTAACGGAACAACTTATTGTTTCAAAACAGTACATCTTTATTTCAACAACAATAAGCGATATACTTCCTCACCGTCATATACATTTCCTAATGGTTTAAAATCATAACATTCATATAGTTTCTTTGCAGAAATATTATCTTTATGGACAGTTAATCTAATTTCCTCACACTCTTTAAAGTTATTTTTTATTAAGTTAATGATTTCCTGTAATGCTGCTTTTCCATATCCTTTTCCTTGCTCTTTTTCATCAATGATAAATCCGTTAATCCAATACATATCTGTTGACTCTCGTACAAAAGCATGCATAATAAAACCAACTATAAGGTCACCATCATATATAGCGAATGGAATATATTCGACATTTTCACCATCTGGTTTTATGTATACTTTAGCAAGTGATACTGCCACTGCGGGAACAAGATGGATTTGATTTTCTTTAACTCGTAACTTTAATGCGTCTTCCCAATTTTCTCTCGTAACAATTTTTAATTGAACGTTCACTATTTTAAGCTCCTTTAAAAAGAGAATTTATCTTTTATATTCAACGGAGTGAAATGATTCCCTTTTTCGACATCAACTTATAACATGATTTTCATAAAATCCTGAATAAATTTTTCCTCATCTAATTGTAACGCTATACGCGCCCCTTCAGATTTAGAGTGTGGGCGAAAATCAGCAAAAGTTTGTCCCTTCGTTTCGCCACATATATCCACAGTCACTTTTCGGGATGTATAATTTAAAAATGTAGGATTCACTAAACCGCTTATAGCAAGTACATCGTGTAATAATGGCCCTTCAATAGATGGATTGAGTTTTTGGTATGCTGATAAATAATAATCGTACATGGGTTTCATAATCGACTTAAATGGATTTTGTGTATTAACTAAAATGTAAGTAAATACACTTGGGGTTAAAACCGTTTTATTTGTTACATTTAAAGGGAATAACGTTATATTTTTCGCTTGCTGAAATACAATTTGACTTGCTATAGGATCTCCGTACACGTTTGCCTCTGCTAATGGAGTAACATTCCCTGCTTCTAAAAAGACACCACCCATAAAATAAATTCCTTTTATATTTAACATCAATTCGTTCCATAAATTAAAAGCAATCGCTAACGAGGTAGATCTTCCTACATCGACAATTGTTAAATCTTCTCCATACTTTACAAGAATCGCAGCAATACTACCGAAATTGTATATAGGAATAGATAACACACTTTCCGGTACATGGATGGGCCCTAATCCTTCTGGTCCATGGATTTCAGGGTAATACGTTGTAATTTCATTTGTAAGTGGGCCTGTTGCACCGCTAATTACAGGAATATCTTGTCTGTTTGCTAACTGTAAAATATATGCGGCATTATGAGCGGCATGTATATGTTCAACATTTCCATATCCAGTTACGATACCAACAATTTCAATTTCAGGATGCAGTAAGCCATACATAATTGCAAACGAATCATCAATACCTGGGTCTCCAAAAAATAAAACCTTCTCCAAGAAATGCACTCCTTTCATAGGTAAGATAATTATGTATATGTGGAAAAAAATTAAATCTATACAGTTCTAAGCAAATATTAATGGTGAGTAATGTATTGATAAAAAAGAACTAGCATTATGCTAGTTCTTTTGCAGATAAAATTGCAAATACTCGTAGGGATGTCTTACCATACCTTTTCACTCTCAATTTGCTTATAATCATCTTTATTAAATGTTAAATGAGCAATCACAACTCCAAGTATAGTAATTCCCCCTCCAATTATCGAAACAAAGGTTGGCACCTCACCTAACCATATCCAAGCGATAATACATGCAGTTACTGGTGTTAAATATAGAGAACTTGTTGCCTCAGAAGCACTGGCATGGGATGTAATATATGCTAATGCAATATACGGCAGTACTGTCGGGAACACACCTAAATATATAACACTCAAAGTAATTTCTATAGGAGCTGTTACGATTTCTTGATAAATCCCTGGCAAAAAAATAAGCATAAATACAGTACCAGACCAAATTGTATATATTGTAAATGGCAAGAAACCGTACTTTTTTAAGTATGGCCTTTGAAAAACGAAAAATAGACTTTCTGAAATTGCCGCCAATAATATTAGTAATCCCCCACTATTCAATTGAATGGAATCTCCTTGACTTAACGATAAAAAAGCAATTCCTACAAAACTAATTACACCACCGATCCAACCATTTAATTTCATTCTTTCATTCAAAAAAACAGAAGCAAGAATTGCCGTTAATATAGGTGTTACTGATACAATTAAACTAGCAGGTCCAGCATTCACACTCTTTTCACCGTAGTTCAGTGCAATATGATAAATTGTAAATCCAAGAGCACCAAATATAAAAATTACTGGAATATCTTTTAAATCAGGTAAACGTAACTTGTATATAAGTGAAAACAGAAAAAGAATCAAAGAAGCGATTAATAATCGTAGCAAAGTAAGGTGTTCAGGGGTGTAAGCTTCAAGCCCCATCCGAATTCCTGGAAAAGCTGTTCCCCATATAAGAATCGTAAAAGCGTGAGCACATACAATACGAAAATCCCATTTTTTATTATGCATATATTCTCTCCCTCTCCAATAAACCAGCCATTTTCTAATTACCAATTATTTCTTTTCATCATATTTAATAGTTGATACAATGTCTTCAACCAGTTAATCCTCGAAAAAACCAACCACTTTGCATTTTTAAAATGAATGAGGGAGTTTTTAATATGTCTACTGATAAAAAACTGCCTAAATATCGGCAGATAATAGACTATATGAAAGAAAAAATTGAATACGGAGAATGGCCGATTGGAAGTAAGGTTCCTAGCCAGCGGCAGTTAGCGAAATTATTTCATGTAAATCGTAGTACTGTAATAATTGCACTAGAAGAACTTATGGCAGATGGCTTAATTCAAGGGAAAATCGGGTCAGGAACAATTGTAACGAATAATACATGGTCATTATTAGCCACCAATCCCCCGCCCGATTGGAGTGAATATGTAAAGGCTGGTATTCATAAACCAAGCAAGTTAATGGTACGAGAAATAAATGAAGCAGAAGCAAATAAAAAATTGATTCATCTTAGTAAAGGAGAACTTGCACCTCATCTTTTCCCGTTAGAAACTATGCAATTCATTATGCGTAACGTATGTGAGGAACTAGATTATTTCGGATATGAAGAACAAAAAGGATATCTCCCTTTACGTGAAGCAATAAGTAATTATGTAAAATCATTTGGAATAAATACATCACCAAGCTCTATATTAATAGTCTCTGGTGCATTACAGGCATTACAATTAATATCAATCGGTCTTTTACATAGAGAGTCAACTGTTTTACTTGAACGACCTTCTTACTTATATTCTCTTCACGTATTTCAATCGGCTAATATTCACCTTTCTGGAATACAGATGGATCAACATGGAATTATCCCTAATGATTTGTTAAGAAGAATTAATTATAGTCAAAAGAAAAAAATTTTATATTCGATTCCTTGTTTTCAAAATCCGACGGGTGTATTAATGTCCAAGAATCGACGAAAAGAAATACTAAGAATATGCGAAAAAGAACAATTGCCTATCATTGAAGATGATATTTACCGTGAGTTATGGATGGATGAACTACCGCCCCCTCCTTTAAAGTCGATGGATAAATATGGACATGTTTTATATATCGGTAGTCTATCTAAAACACTTAGCCCAGGACTTAGGATTGGTTGGATTATCGGACCAGAGCCTGTTATTGAGAGATTATCAGACATAAAAATGCAAACTGACTATGGGTCAAGTTCTTTATCTCAAAGAGTTGCTGCAGAATGGTTGAGTAGAGGTTTTTATGAGGAGCACGTAGCCAATGTAAGGATTCATCTAAAAGAACGAAGACAAATAATGATACAAGCATTAAATATGTACTGTGCTGACATTACTACATGGGATATTCCTAGAGGTGGATTTTTTATATGGCTAAGGGTAGTGCCTAACATTTCGATGAAAAAACTATTTTCAGAAGCATTATCGAAGGGCATTCTTTTAAATCCAGGACGTATTTATGAAGAAGAATCAGATCAATATATACGTTTATCGTATGGATATGCTTCCCCTGAAGAAATCAATCGAGGAATTTATATATTAAGTGAATTGATCCGTGGGTTGATGGAATAACAAAAATCCTCTTTAATGTAAAGAGGATTTTTGTTATATCTTATTTACCACAATCGCATTTCGTTTCCTAATAAAATGAGTTCTTCATAAGAATCACCGTCAATCTTTAGCGGATACCCTTATTTCAATATATTAAGTCGAACTAACAATATTATTCAACTTTTCTCCTATACTGCAATACTATAAGAATAAAAAGGAGAAATTAATATGAGCATTTTCAATATCCTTTTGACCATTCACATATTATTTGGAACCATATGTTTAATTACGGGAATTGTAGCGATGCTTGCTCAAAAAAAGAAAGGGAAACATACAGAATGGGGAGAAATATATCATGCATCTTACGTTGTAATAACTCTTACTGCAATTATATTGTCCATTATAAACTGGGATAAAATCGCATATTTATTTTATGTAGCAATTTTCTCTTATTCATTTGCGATTTATGGCTATCTTGCAGGAAAAAAGCGTTGGAAAAATTGGGTTCATCACCATATTAGAGGTATGTTAGGCTCCTATATCGGTGCCGTAACCGCACTTTTAGTAAACGTCGGAATTCATATTCCAATTATTAATTTACTGCCGCCTATATGGTTTTGGTTTTTACCTACCTTAATTGGCATTCCTCTCGTAGCCAGTGTATCAAAAAAATATAAAAAACAGAGGGAAAATTAGTTGCATTTTGATTACTTTCTGAGTAATCTTATGAAAAATTATGCTCAATACAGAGAATAGTATGATTATTTAGATTTCATGTTTCCTATGATATAATGGGTTATATTGTTTTTTACCATCTAAATTAAATATAGGAGGATTTTAATGATACTATCACAAGATAAAAACATTAAACTAGTGATACATGCAATTACTTTATTATCTTTCTTGGCCTTTTTCCTCTTTGGTAATACACTTTTCTTTATACCGCTCATACTTTATTTCGTTTTCAAATCACAAAGTATAAAAGAGATGAATCTAGAATCAGCCCTTTTCCAATTTGGAGTATGGCTCGCTGTATTTCTTTGGAACTTCGTAGTAATCCGTACGATCATGCTTTCCTTATTACACATTGACTTGAGTACAAATTCCTTATTTGTTATTTTTGGAACAATTCCACTATATATAATACTTTTAGCCGCCGTAATTTTAGGACCACTTAAAGGGATTTTATATGAATTACAAAATAAAGAATTTCATTATCCTATTGTTTCACGATGGGTGCATAGAACTAAATAAAAAGAATCCAATATTTTTATTGGATTCTTTTTGTTTTCTCTTTTGCATAGTTATTTAAACTTCGGCTCAATGTATTCAATTATGTTGCCATCAGGAAAACAGCCGTACATCATTTCCTATCGGGTAATTCTATTTATTTATGATTTTTCAAATCCAATATTGAATGTAAACGATCCGGATAATTAGTAAACATGCCGTCTACACCCCATACTAGTAACTTTTTCATATCTTTTTCATTATCTACTGTAAATGGATGAACTTCTAATCCATAATTCTTTATTTTTTTTACGTAGGTTGCATCAATATATTTGTAATTCATACCAAGACCTATGCAGTATGTTTTATACTTTTCTATTTCTGATTCTGTTAATTGAACTGCTTTTTTATGTGATAATAATTGTACTAGCGGTATATTGGCATTTAAATTATGAATCTTTCGCAGACTTTCTTCACTAAATGATTGAATAATAACTTTATCATTTATTTGGTAATGATTAATAATTTCTAATAGTTTTTCTTCCATTCCAGGATATTTATCTGGCGATTTTGTTTCGATATAATAGTTAGCATTATGTCCAAACGTTTCAATAATTTCTTCTATTGTTGGAACTGTAGCATCTTCAAATTCTTTCTTTGCTAAATTAGAATGCTTTTTATTGAAAAAAGATCCTGCATTTAGTTTCTTTATTTCTTCTAATGTATGCTCTTTTACTAAGCCCGCACCGTTTGTTGTACGGTTTAATGTTTCATCATGCATAGCTATTAAATGTCCATCTTTTGTCATTTGGAGATCTATTTCTATATAGTCACCTTTTAATTGTTGTCCTAATGTATAAGCAACTATTGTATGTTCTGGTGCATATGCAGAAGCACCTCTATGCGCAATGTTTTTTATATGATTTGATTGATTAGTAGCTTTTATATAATTATGTTCATTTACTTGTTGAAAAACAAAGATGCTTATTACTATGAAGAAACAAATGATTGTAATTATAGTTGTTTTTTTCATAACGGTATGTTAACTCCTATATTTAAAACAATTTGACTTGGATGATTTACTCAAATAAATGCCGATTTTCAAAAACAGTCATTTGTCCTACAACTTGAAAGCCGGATTTTTTATAAATATTTATTCCATCAGGTGAAGCTTGTAATACGCAATACGTATTTTTTAGTTGTTCAGCTTCTTGCAGCAAGAAATTAAACATAGTAGAGCCGAATCCTTGTCCTCTCATTTCTTCTTTAGTCGCTATATCATAAATACCGACACTATCTTTCGTACATACTAAAGAGCCAACAGATACTACCTCACCTTTATAAAGACCTAAGTATAGTTTCATGTTATCGCTATTCCATAAACTTAAAGAAGAAATTTGATTATAGTATGCTTGTACATTTTTACCTTCCTCTGATGTACCAAATAGATTAGCTAACGTTTCTCCAAACTTTTTGATTTGTCCTGAAGAAGATGCTTTTTGTATCGTAAAACCTACTGGCATGTTTATTCTTGGATGAATTGTTTTTAATTCTGCTACCATCGCGATATTCTTTTCAGCTTCTTTTAAACCAAGTTTGATTAATTCGCTTTTTATAGTCTGTTCTTGCTTATCATCCCAAAACCAAACACTCATTGGAAATTTCTTTTGATTATAGTATTCTACCTCCTTATATAATTTCTCGATTCCTTCCGTTACATTACTATTTAGTAGTGTGATAATATTAAATGTATCTGCAGGTAATCCGCAGTCGACAGTAATGTAATCCTTCGTTTCTTTTACATCCATTCCATTTACCTGCCGCGCAATATATGAGGTTTTATATGTAAAATTGTCTATTAGTAACTGTTTATAATTCATTCATTTTGCTCCTTTCATAAAAATTCGTATTCGAATCCTTCAGTATTAAATATATCATATAAGAAATGTACCTATTTCTATAAAAATATCTCTATAAATCACTCTTTGCGCCCTAAAAGAATTAAAAATGATATAACGTTGTCGGAATGAAAAAAGTGGTATATAATAAATATTAACATTACTAGTAATTATTTTAGGTATTCCTAGAATAAAGGAGCGATACATATGAAAATTACTATTTATTTCGGAAGTCATGAAGATCAAGATGTTCGTACTATGGACTGTCATTTAGATGTAGAAGATACAGAAGAGATTGTATCTGTATCTTAATATAAATAATGGGATGAAACCTCTTCCCTGCAACGTTTAAGGCACCTTTTATAGGTGTCTTTTTTATTGTTTTTTCGTCAAAAACCCTTTACTTTAGTGCGTTTTAATAGTAAAATATAAATATACGAACAAACGTTCTTTTAATTTATTTGTACATGAAGGGATGATTTCAACAATGACTCAAGCAAAGCGCAGAGGAAGAAAAAAGCAAACACCTATTATTTCAAATACAGGCTTTATCGGCTCTGTCTTTATTGATACATTGGAGTTACAAAAGAAATCCTATTATTTCGCTCGTAAAAAACTTCAAATTGTTCATCACGTACTAGATGGTCTATCTGGGGCAACGAGTGCATTATTTAAAGAACATAATATATCCGCACACATGTCATGTGTGTATTTACATAAACAAAAGAAAATCGGCTTTGTTCTTTCAACAAAACCGTTTGAACAAAGTGATGGCGTTGCTTACTTTATAAATTATTTAATCGAAAAGAATTTTTACGGTAACGAAGAAGTAGAATATCAAGAAGTATTTAATACAGGTTTTATTGGTGTAGTATTCGCGGATTTATCTAGTATAGATCGCTTTAATTTTGAGTTTGAAATGGGTATGTTAACGAAGTTAATGAAAGATATGATCATTCCTGTTAAAGAGCTCTTTTTACGCCACAATGTACCGGCTTACATCTCCACTTCTCATTTAGAGGAGCAAAATAAATTAGGTTTCGTTCTATCTGTAAAGCCATATGATGAACGTGCAGAAGCAGATTTATACTTTGAAACATATTTAAAAGAGCGCGGGTTATTTATTGGTGAAGAAGAAGATGATATTGATAAGATTGTCATTAGAAAGACAGCTGAATTACGATAGAAAAGCACAGGATGATGTTCCTGTGCTTTTTAAACATTTAACAATATCACTTAGCTACGCAAAACACTATAATCTTTTGAATGAATTTCTAAATTCAACTTATTTGAGTAAGCTTTATTTAAAATAAGAAATACTATCCCTCCTGCAATTGGAAGCATGTAGGCTGGAATATAATTTAATAATAGACCCGATAATGCTAGTGCTATTGGCTGCATCATTTTACCTATACTTAATCCAATACTGAGCACTCTTCCCCTATATTCATCGGGAATCTCTTTTTGCATGAAATAAGTTAAAGGAATATCAATTAGTGCTATCATTAGCCCTAAAAAGAACATAATAATGCAATACGTAGTAACGTATACAAAATTATCTACTTCAATACTTTTGAATGAAATTGGAATCCCTGAAATTATCATAAAAATTGCCAACATAAAACTTGATTTTTTTAAAAGATAGGAATAAGAAAAACGATCAGTTATCTTTTTTACTAATATTGCACCAACTATCATTCCTACTGGAAAAGTCCCATGAATCATGCCAAATTGCTTCGAACTAAGATTGAGAACTGTGTTTATTATGTATGGTAATGGGACGATTACAGCAAAACCTAGGAAGAAATTAAGTACAGTTAAAATACGAAACGTATTTTTTAAGCTTTCCCTTTCAATTAAGTAAGAAAACCCCTCTTTTATATCTTTAATAAAATTAATTTCTCTTTTTGAACATCCATCTTTTATGTTGTACTCGAACAATTTAAAGTGAATAAACAATATGGATATGCCCGAAAGAATAAATGAAATACCATTTATAATTATAAAAGTTTTTATATCTAATACAGCAAAAATGATGCCACCTAACATAGGACCGAGAATCAAAGATACAGAATCGATAATTTTACTTATAGAGTTAATACTCATTAGCTTCTCTTTAGAGACGATATTTGGTTTTGCGGCTTCTAATCCTATTCCGAAGAATGTTGTAAATACCGACATAAGAAAGGTAGTAGCATAAATGATGAATAAGTTTAATCCATAATTGCTGCTTACTATATAAACAGCAATTAATAAGCATCCATTTAGTAGATCCATACAAATAACCAGCTTCTTTTTATCAACCTTATCTGCGATTACGCCGGCAAATGGATTCATAACAATCATTGGAATCGTTCCTAAAATGAGTGTAATTGCGAAATTTAATGCTGATCCGGTTATTTGTAAAACATATAATCCTAATGCAAAACTATAAATAGAGCTACCAAATATTGATACTGTTTTCCCAATTACATAGAGACAAATATTTCTTAGTTCTTGATTGCTTTTTTCATTTTGTAAATGTATTCGTAAACTCTCCATAACTTTTCCCTCCCACTTAACTTTGTATTACGTATAGTGTAAGTTCTCGGGTCAACCCAATATCAATATGCTAGTATTAAAAACTTTTAAAAGAAAAATTAAAAAAGATGGGGTTAACCCCATCTTTTTCCGAAAAATGAATATGTATAAATTTCTTCTCCTTGAACAAAGAAATCCTCGTATTTTCCTCCTCGTTCTATATATTCTGAAGTTCTTTCATCTATGGAATTAAACTGTAGCTTTTGGATTTCTCTCTTCACTTTTGAAGACGTAAAATTATCTCGAAATCTAGTTGTAATTTGGCTATTTATGCTGAAATTTTTAAATAAAATAAATGAACTTAATAAATAACAATCAGGTTTTAAAAGGGAATTTAATTCATGTAATAAAAAATTTTCATGCTCAAAACTGTAATTACTTGTACCAGACTGATCAATTACAATATCAACAGAATGATTCTGAATAGGTATACTTAAAAAATCAGCGCAAATAAAAAGAATGTTTCTTTTGGAATTTCTTCTTTCAATTACATCTTTTAAAAATAGAAGTTTATTCAAATCTCGATCAACAGCAATATATAAGCAATCCTCTGGCAGCTCTTCATAAATATTTCGTAAAAAGAATCCAAGACCTGATCCTATATCAAGTATTACCTTGTCATTTAAATCTAGTTGTTTTAGTTTCTTTTTCGCCCATTCTCCTACTCTATGTATATTCTCCAAATAAGAAGAATCAGTTTCATGGATATAATTTGAAATAGGATCTTCAAAAGAAGCCCTGTCAGACGTTTCAAACGATTTACCTGCTGTTAAAATCCCTGAATTAATAACATACTCTTCGCCGCAATTACAAGTTAATTTCCCCTCCGTAATTTGATTGCTATTAATAATTCCATCTTGAAGAATTAAATTCCCGCTACACTTAAAACATGTAAGAAAATTAAGTACCCTTAAATCTATCCCTAAAATTGAATTAGAAATCTGAGTTGTTATAGATAAATCATTTAACGCTGCCTTTAATTTATCTCTTCTTTCCTTTAAATTTTTTATTTCATGTTCTACCTTTTCATATTTCAATTTAAATAAAGATTGGTAAAAAGTATCTTTTTCATAATTTATAGATTTTGCTAAACTTTTATAAAGAAAAAGTTCTTTAATTTCATTCAAACTAAATCCTAGCCATTTGTACTCTAATATAAGCTCTACATCTTTTTGACAATACTCATCAAATAAATAATGGCCACCCTTCTTTTCGGGGATAATTAGCCCGAGATCCATATAATGTCTAATCGCATCTATACTTAAATTATTTTTTTCTCCAAATTTACCGATTTTCATAATATCACTACCATTTTAGTATTTGTTTATAAATACTTCTTTTCTAATAGTAGGAAATCCTTTTATCTATACATAATTATCTAGTATGGGGTAGATTCAATGGATACTTCATATTTGTTGTAGAAAAAAATAAAAAACCCGCGAATTATTCACGGGTTTTTCTCTTAATAACTAATTGCTATTGTACCTTCACCTGCATGTACAGCAAATGAAATTGGCAATGGATAAAGCTTGAAATCCATTTCAGGGAATGCTTGTTTAATATCTGAAATCCATTCTTCAGCTCCATCTTTATCGTTAGCATAGAACATATGAAGTACTTTTGGTAATTCTTTTTCAAGCTCATTTTTAATGTATTCTCTACATTTTTGGATTTTACGCACTTTCTTTTCAAGTAAAAGTTCTCCGCCTTTTACTTCTAAGATTAAGTTGACACTTAATAAACTTCCAAGTAAAAATTGAACTCCCTTTACTCGACCACTTGCATATAAACCTTTTAAGCTTTTTGGAAATACATAAAAAGGCCTTCTTTTTTCATCTACTAATGTTTTATGTATATCTTGTAAAGTCATACCATCATTGTATAACGTTTTAGCTTTTCTCAGAAGTTCATCCATTGGATAACTTGTCGTTTCACTATCTAATACAGTTAAAGGGAAACCTGCCATATCAGCAGCTAACTTCATATTTTGATAGGTCCCACTTACTTTTCCGCTAATAGCAACTGCAAAGCCTTCTTCATATTCTTCTTTGCATTTAGTAAATAATTCTACCATTTCCCCTATGTTAGGTTGCGAAGTAGTAACGGTTCTTCCATCATTTAACGCTTCATAAAGACGTTTATGAACTCCTTCTTCACAATCCTTATAAGACACTCCATCAATAATAACTTCAATTGGGATAACAAAGTTATCACCATCTGTTGTAAAACTCGCAGTTGTACTATCAGTAAACCAAGCAACACGCTTCATGTTGTTCCTCCCTTATTCTGTTCCTCTTTTCTGACTTTTCTATATATTTATCTTACGAAAAGAGAATATCCCCTGTAATAGTAACAGGACTTTATTATTTTGGCTATAGTAGATGTATAATAAATGTGAATGTTTTTTGTCTATTTATCAAAAAAAAAGAAAACCACAAAATTTTCCGGCCTTCTTTTAACATTACATTACTTAAATGTTTCGTTATCTAAAATAACAACATAATCATTCGTCATTTGCCCCGCTTCTTTCGTATAACTGACAAGCCGCTGGATGTTATCACAGCAAATTTTTGCTCCCCATACGAGTAACGGTACACCAATAAAATCAATATGAAATCTTCTAGAAAACAAACCGCCTAAAGTCATTGGCAATGGAACTGTTGGTGATGTATTAGAAAAAATAATCTTATCATTGTTTTGATAATGTTTTTGCAGAATCTCTCCTAAATGCTTCATGGCAGGTACAACGACCTTTGATGCCCCGCATCCAATTGTATATACTGGATTCCCATATTCATCTTGTCCATGAAAAATAATTTTCCCCATATCTTCTGTTTTCAGTTTATTAAAGTACTCTACATTTAAAATTTCTTCTTTCGTTAACTTCCGATCCGTTGGTAATTTATTCAAATGATAAGCTGCAGCTAGCGAGGTTGTATGCGTTCCACCGAAATCTGTGTAAATGAATATCATATTATCATCCCTTGTTGTAAAAGTTCAATATTATTTAGTATTACCGTTCACAACGTTGTTAAACAAGGGACGAATGTATTTACGCTTTTTGTGTTAATTCATTATATTTTTTCCAAATATAATAGCGTCTACTAATTACGGTACCTAATGTGATACATAAAAAGGCATTTGTTACAACCATTAATGTGTGGTGAGTACTGCCAGGAAACATACTTTGCTTAATCAAAACCTTTGCACCTAAAATAACAAGGAGAATAATTGTACTTAACCAATTTCCTTTTCGTAATACATGACCTGTTTCACTATCTAATCGAAATGTTAAAGCTTTTCCCCTAATAACTCCTAGACCCAATCCCATTCCGAGCATTGCAACGAATAGTAGTACGTGCAATATCTTTAATTGTCCCATATGAATAATGGACTGGATTGTTACAAAGCACAGCAAAGCCGGAATGAGCCAAATACGATTAATATTCACTTTGTATTCCTTACCTTGAATTAATACAATTATAAGAATAACAAGTAGAATAACAAATAGAATATCCATTTAGAGTCCTCCTATATACTTGTTTACCTTTGAAAATTATATTCGTCTCTGTTTGAAATACGATAGCTACTTTAATTTGTATAATATGGAATGTGATTTCCCATCAGCCTTAAGCATTATTTATAAAAGTAAAAAGACGTACTTTTTACTCGTACGTCTCCTACTACTTGTTCTTCATGTATAGCAACTAGTTCAATTGCGGGATTTTCATATTTTTCTTTCCCTCTAAGTACATTGTCATAATATGCTGTATCTAAAAAAGATAACACACGGCAACGTACCTAGCCTATTTCGTCTTCTTTTTTATATGCTCTAATTTTTATATCCATGTAATTAAAAAGCTCCTTCTATTTCCACCATTAGTTTTTCAGGTCCTGCCCCTTTATTTGATGGAATAACTAATGTAATTCCTAATTCCGGGTATACGGCCGAGCGAAAACTCACGCCTGGATCATATCCCATTACATGATATTTAAAAATATTTTCTTGTCTTTTCTCAATCCATATTCCATAGCCGTAAGACTGGCTATTATTCACCAAAATATGAGGAGTTAAAAGTAACTTCGTATATTCGCAGCTTAATATTTCGTTGTTAAATAGAGCTTCCCAAAATTTCACCATATCTGGTGCAGTAATGTAAGCACCGCCATCAGAACCTCCTTTTATGGGTATAGAGTATGCATTTGTTCTCCATTTTTGACTATTTACATCCTTTATATATCCGAGAGCAGTATGTTTTGGTAAATTATCTAAAGAGAAATAGCCTGAATCATTCATACCAACTGGAACAAATATGTTTCTTTCTATATATTCCGTAAATTCAAGTCCTGTCTGCTGTTCTATAATTAATCCAAGTATAATAAAACCTGCATTATTATAGTAAAACTTACTTCCTGGTGTAAACATCATATTACTGTTTTGGAATAATGGTAAAAAGTCTTTTAAACTTTTTAATAGATACATAGGAGTTTTTTTCCAAAGGTCTTCAAAGTTATCCATGATACTTTCATCAAAATAATCTGGAATACCCGAACTATGCGTTAAAAGTTGATGTACTGTAATATCTTCATTAAAGTTTGGGAATTTAATATGTAGACAATCTTTTAACTTTGTATGAAAAGTAATTACACCTCTTTCAACAAGTTGACAGATACTGATAGCAGTAAATAATTTGCATCCTGAGGCAATTCCAAATCTTGTTTGTAGTGTATTGTTTATACATTCACTTCGGTTAGCATATCCAAATGAATTTTCATAAATAATATCATCATCTTTTTTTATTAAGACTACCCCAGAAAAATCTATATTCCGATGTATTTCTTTTACAATTTTCTCTATTTGATCTTTTGTTTTTATCATAATAACCACCCTTATTTATTGGTATTGTTCTTTCCTCTTATTATTTTTCCATATATAGGGGAAAGAAACCTCCTATTCAACCCCCTAATTTTCAAATAAAAACCAAGGGAACTATTTTGAATTTATTGATTCAGCGGAATATACCTTAGACCGCGATGGTAATAAAGTAAACACGCACAATATGATAGTAATAAGTAGCATTACCAATACTCCTACAATGACTACAAGTTGTATAGAAGTGAATTGAGTTGCAACGCCGAACAGAATCGTTATAAAAATTGTAAAAACAGCTATAACGAGCCCGTATATACTCCCGATTCGTCCCATCATATGAACCGGAACGTTATTTTGATAAAATGTGTAAAATCCCGTATTTGCATATGCCATAGAGAAAGATAAAACAAAGAATCCGATAGCAGCTATTAAAAACTCACTTGAAAAAGCATAAATCAAATATCCGATTGCAATGAATAATGATCCTATCCCAATTAGAAATGAAGGTGCTAATTTTTTTGATAAAATTGTATTTGTTATGGCTCCTAAAATAAAACCCGCTCCAGCGATACTAACTAGGAAGCCATACTCACTATCTGTTAACAATAAAACTTCTTTCGCAAATGATAATTCAAGTGAATCAATAGCGGTAGCTAATACCATCATCCCTTGAAATAAGAAGTAAACACAAACAATATACATAGATTTTTTACTAAAATTTAAAACTATGTTCCAATCTTTCTTTAATACAGTTAGTGATAATTTATCATTGGATGTATTAGAATCGTCTTTTTTATCAAGATTAGGTAAAAGTAATGTAATGAACCCTGATAGCAAAAATGCTATAGCATTCATATATATAGCAAACTCTGGTGTACCAGTTATTAATAATATCCCCGCTACTGCTGGACCAATTAAAAATGCACCAGATCCTATTAAACTACGTAGTGAGTTGAAACGTTGTCTTTGCTCTACTGGAATTAATTTCGTCATATATGTCATAGCAGTTGGTTCATAAATCGCACTGGCCATGCTTATAAAAAATACTAAGAGATAGACAATCCAAAGGGATGGAACCAAGGGTAAAATAGCGATAAATACTGCTCGATATATATCGAGGTGAATCATTAATTTTCGTTTATTTAAACGATCTATCATACTTCCTGACCAAGCGTTTGTAAATAAAGTGGCTAATGGTTTTATCACATATAAAGTAGCGACAGCTAAGGCTGAGCCACCCATATTATAGACAAGTACATTCAGTGCGATTAAATAAATCCATGCACCTAAATTCGCAATACCAACTCCGGACAATAGTAATAAAGGATATTTCCAATCTTCAAGTAATTTTTTCACTTTAGGCACCCGCTTTCTAAATTGTTTTAAAACAATAAAAAAATCTCACCCCCAAGACTTTTAGTCTTAGGGACGAGATTTATCATCGCGGTGCCACCCTAGTTTGTTAATATGTCACCATATTAACCTTATCAGGTACTGCACTATTTTCATGCTTATACCTTATCTCTATAACGGGAGCTCCCGTCACACCATCCACTTTTAAAAGGTTCCGATGTGCTGCTCAGAGGCTTGGTTCAATAAAGAATTTTTGCTCCTTTTCAGCTAAATAGAGCTCTCTGTGAAAAATTCATTTTATTTACTCTTCTCTTCACTGCATTTGGTTTTTTCCATATTATCACATAGGTTTTATATTGTAAATAATTAAAAAGAATAATCAGTTTTTTTAAAAGTGAGCATCCTTTATAATTTTGTAACTTGATTTTTTATTTATTAAAAAATACGGTGCGTGAAATTGCTTGTAACTCTAAAAAAAAAGAGCCTATTATACTATAGACTCTTACAAAATTCGATATTAATTTGTACTCGCTTCTGCTAATGGTTCTAGAGGCGGTTCCAAATCTAGTTTTAAAGTATCACCTTCTTGTATATATTCTCCCTTTTCAATGCTTTGACTCGTTACATACCCTGTACCTGTTGTTTTTAAATCTAATTTCAACAACTTAGAGAAATACATAACATCACGCATTGACCAACCTTTTAGGTTAGGCATTTTCACATTACTTCCTACTAGAAATATGCAATCTCCTTCACTCATTACCTCGCCAGTCTGTGGATATTGTTTTATTATCTTTCCTTCTCCTAATAATACCGGCTGAAGTTTCTCTTTTTCTGCAATATTTTTTACAGTATCCATTGTTTGATTTACATAATTTTGTACTTTTATTTCAGATTGCTTTGTTGCATCTGCCATTTTCTTTTCTGTATATGGTTTCACTTTTAAATATTCTAGACTATTTTTCATAACTGGTTTAAAAATTTCAGCAAGAGGCTGAGCACCGTATTCATTCCCCTTTAATTTAGGTTGCTTAATGGCTAAATATACGACTAATTGCGGATCATCAATTGGAGCCATTCCTAAGAATGAAAAAATATAATTATCTTTCCCTTCCATATATCGTCCATTTTCAGGATTCGGAATTTGCGCTGTCCCTGTTTTACCACCAATCGGATAACCATCAATTTTATACATCGTTCCCGTTCCTTTAGATGATGTTATAACACGCTCCATTAAGTTCCTTACCTTATCTGCGGTTTCTTTTTTAATCGGATTCCCTATTTCTTTAGGTTGATTTTCCATAATAACTTGTTTATTTGTTGGATTTACAACCTTATCAACAATATAAGGTTGCATCATTTTCCCGTCATTTGCTATAGCTGTGGCCGCTTGTACTATTTGAATAGGAGTTACAGTTGAGCCTTGGCCGAAAGATGTAGTAACTTGTTGAATTTGAGTATTTAACAATAATGTATTTTTACTTTCTCCAGGCAAATCTATCCCTGTTTTTTGATTGAAACCAAATAAATTCATATATTGCTTGAATTTATTTGGTTTCAGTAACTGATCTTCTAAAATAGAAAAAGCAACGTTCGATGACCGTTCAAACCCTTCATCAAATGTAATTGAACCCCATCCATAGCCGCCATTATGATCTTTAATCTCTGCTGAACCAACTGCATATTTTCCTGATTGGAAATATTCTTTCCCGTTATATACACCTTCATCAATTGCAGCAGCTAATGTAAAAACTTTCATTGTAGACCCTGGTTCGAATGCATTCGCAATTGGATCGTTTAAAAAATATTCAATGTCTCCTTTGTTAGGATTATAACTAGGCTTACTAGACATTGCTAAAATCTTACCTGTTTTTGGATCCGCAATAATACCTACTAACATAGAAGGATCATAGTGTTGCGCCGCTTTATTCATCGCGTCTTCTAAAAAACTATTAATTTGTTTATCAAGCGTAAGATATACGTTATTTCCATTTTTAGCAGGTTCTACTTTTCCTATATCATTTGTAAGTGGGATTCCTTTTCTTGAACCTACATATGAAACATTACCATTTGTAGAGCGCAAATATTTATCCAAACTTTCTTCAAGCCCAAACTTCCCCACCGCATTACCTTTATCGTCTGGTCTTGCAAAACCAAGTATATACGAGGCGAAATCTTCATTTGGGTATACTCTGGCTTTTTCTGTTGTGAAAGATACACCTGGTATTTTCAAATTATTAATCTCTTCCTTCGCTTCTCTAGATAAGTTACGTCCAATTTTACCAATTTCAACTTGCGTACGTCCTTCGTGAAAATTTTTCATGATCTCCTCTTTATCAACTTCAAGCGCATCTGCTAAACGTTGTGCGGTATCTTCTTTATCTTTTAATTTATCTTTTCCTTTTAGGTTTACAACGATGCGATATGTCGTTGAGTCTTGGACTAATACTTTACCGTTTTGATCATAAATTGTCCCGCGATTTGCCTCTAAAACTCCATTTTTGTTTTGTTGTTCCTTCGCAAGATCCTTTACATTAACATTATGCACGACTCCTACCGCTTGAATATAAAACATACGTAAAAGCATAGTAAGAAACAAAACAATAAAAGCAATCATCATATATCGAGCGCCTTTATTCGTTTGAAGTTTATGCATACTAATCTCCTTTCCTTTACAATGCATTAATGCGAAGATGCGCTACTAAATATGTTCTTTAATATAGTAGATACTATATTTTTCGAAGTTTTTTTACTAATTCCTCTATAACAATAAGAAAACCAGTTCTGTTGCTACTTGTTTTTTATTAATTCTATGTTTTTTAACATAAAATACGGTAAGTGAAATTTAAGAATTTTCAAATAAAAAGAACCTACTTTTTGTAGGTTCTTTTTATTAAGCTATATGGTTATATTTCGCTAAAAAAGGAACTCGTTTTGCTACTAGTGCATACATTTTGAAAATAAAACGAACTAACGGTTCAAATATACGTGCACTTTGCATTACTAATCCACTTGTAATAAATGTTAAGAACGCAGCACCAAGTATATCTAGAGGATAATGAACGCCTACGTACATGCGTGATACACCGACTAATATTGCCCATATTAACGCGATATATTTAAGTTTTTCTCCTCTAAGAATAAATACGAAAGCAATCGAAAATACGAGTACAGAATGATCACTTACAAATGATGAATCTGCTGCATGCGGTACTAATTGATTGACATGATGTGTTATAAAAGGACGCGGATGGTAATATACCGCATGTATAAGAACATTTACTAATAATGCAATACTAACTGAAAGTGTCGTATATAACACTGTATATTGTTTTCTAATTGCATTCTCTTTCTTTCCATTATTGAACCATAGGATAAGCATAAATAGAATAGCTACATATGCAGCACTATTTGTAATAGCGATCATTAGCGTATCTAATAGCTTGGATGATCCAGCAAAGTTATTAATCCATTGAAATACTGTGTAATTCATATTACTCTCTCCTTATTTTTTCTCATTGTACTTTAAATAAAGATACAAGCGTTCTTGATTTACACAGTATACAACATCAATATGAAAATGGGTTTAAACTTTTCTCATCAAATTCTCATTTTGCTACTATTCATTTGACAATGGTGTAACTATTTACACGAGCTAAATATGTATAAAGGTTGTAAACCATTTTAAATAGTATGGTGAACACTCTATGCATGGATATAATACATAACATATTCATTTAAATATATTAGTTACGAAATCATATTCTTATTCCATACGAAGGGCAATATTACCGAATTGTTCTCCTTGCTTCATTCGATTTAAAGCTTGGATTGCTTCTTCTAATGGATATACTTTATCAATAATTGGTTTAATATTATGTTTCTCTATAAAATGAGCCATCTCATTAAATTCTTCACGGCTTCCCATTGATGTTCCCATAATATCAATTTGATTATAAAATAATGCTCGTAACGGTAATTCGATTTTATCTCCTGAACTTGCACCAAAGTTAACGATTCTTCCATTTGGTTTTAATATATCAAAATATTTTAAGAAAGTCGCCGGACCTATACTATCTATAATTAAATCCACTTTTTCTCCATGTAGGCACTCGTCCCAATTACCAGAACTATTAAAAGAAAAGTCTGCTCCATATTTTTCAGCAGCCTTTCTTTTGTCCTCTATCCTTGAAGTAACACTCACCTTTGCTCCAATTGCTTTAGCAAATAACATAGCATAAGTAGCTACACCACCGCCGATTCCCGGAATTAGGACATGTTCTTCAGGTTTTAATCTACCTTTTGTAAAAAGCGCTCTATATGCAGTTAATGCCGATAAAGATAAAACGCCAGATTCTTCCCACGTAAGATATGATGGCTTTTCCACTACATTTTCTGCTGGTACAATAACATATTCAGCAAATGTTCCATCTGCTGGTCCACCTAGTACTTCAGGTAACTCTGGTATTTCATGAGTATTATTCCATCCAATACTAGGGTTAATAATAACCTCGGTATGTAGTGAAATATTTGAAACTCCTTCTCCTAGTTCTATAACAATACCTGCACCATCTGACCCTAAAACTAATGGTAGTTCCATTTCTTTTCTATTATTCATTATAAATAAATCACGATGATTTAAACCTGCTGCTTTTAATTTCACTTTAACCTCTCCAATGTTAGGAGTTATCTCAGGTGATAATTTATATTCTAAACCTTCTAATCCTTTTTTATGTTGATGTACAATAGCTTTCATTAATTATTCCCCCTTAATCCTTTCAATGTACTTTAAATATCGAAATAAATAAAATAATTTGATTACTAAGCATCAAAAAGGAGGAAATACAAAATGTATTCCTCCTTTTAAATAGTATTTTCAAAAAGAATTTTTTACCTTTAACTATTCATGTGTAGTATCCGGAAATGTAATTGCAACAATTGTTCCTTCGTTTTCTTTACTCTCTAATTGAATAGCTCCGTTATATTTTTCTACAAGCCTTTTTGCAATTGATAAACCTAGCCCATTTCCACCTTGTTTTCGGCTTCTCGCTTTATCAATTCTATAAAAACGGTTAAGAACAAATGGTAAATCTGCTTCAGGTATTCCTGCCCCATGATCTATTATTCGGATTTTAATTTTTCCTGACCGTATACTTGATTCAATGCAAATATACTTATTAGCTTCTTTTGTATATTTCACTGCATTATCCATTACAATAATAATTATTTGTTCTAAGTAAGATGATGGTATTGAAACATACGCTTCATCTGCATCCAATTTCATATCAAATTGAAAGTCAGTTTGCAGTATTGCAAAGTTTTGTGTAATTTGTTTTAATACGCTATTAACATGGACTCGTTCAGCTGCTATTGGATATATCTGTTCTGATTCAGCCCTTGATAGCTCTAGCAATTCTGAAACTAATTTATTTAATCGATCTACTTCTTTTAAACTGGATTGAAGAGATTTATCCAATATAGCTGGATCATTTTTCCCCCATCGATTCAGCATTGATAAGTGCCCTTGAATAATTGTTAATGGTGTTCTTAATTCATGCGATGCGTCTTCTACAAACTGTTTTTGCTGTGTAAAAGAAGTTTCCACTTCATCCATCATTTCATTAAAAAGAATCGATAATTTTGCGAGTTCATCATTATTTTCTCGTACTGGAACTCTTTCATTTAGTCCGTTTTTCTTAATACGCTTCATCGTATCCGTTATGTTTTGAACACTTGATAAAAGCTTTTTCGTTATAAGTATTCCGCCTAAAAAACTAAACACTAATCCACATATCCCTGCAAAGACCATTACCACTAAGATAATTTTTAATAAATGATCAAATGTCTCTAAGTTTTTCGTAAGTTCAATAGTTCCCGTGAATTTTTTTGTTTGAATTGGTATGCGCTCAACTAATATTCGATCTTCTATATGTCTTTTTATTAAGGATTCATCTTGGGTAACCTGTTTTGGTTTTATCCAAGCTTCATTAAAACCTCGAGAAACAGTAACAATGGGCTTTCCATCATTTCCGATAATACGAATCATTTGATGTTTATCAATCATATTATTTAGAAATTCTTTACTATTTTCAAATGTTTTGCTCGAGAGCGTTTCGTTTTTATCTTGAAAATATGCCGCTATTTCTGTCAATTGTCTGTTTATTTGTTTCTGTTCATAATCTATAGTCCACTTATTAATTACAATGAATTGTAACGTGCTATACAAAATAAACAAAATGAATACTAGTGTAGTGGACCAAAGTGTTAATTTCCACTTTATAGGTAAATTTCGAATTCGGTACACAATGTTTTTTATCATTTCATTATATATCCAGCACCGCGGACTGTTTGGATATACTCCTCCTTATCCACACTATGTAACTTATTACGTAAATAACGAACATATACATCGACTATATTCGTCTCAACCATTGCATCATAACCCCATACTTGGTCCAGTAAAATATCACGGGTAAGAACTCGATTAATATTTTTCATAAACATAAGCAGTAGCTCGAATTCTTTATTTGTAAGTTCAATTTCTTCATTTCCTTTAGTTATAGTTCGAGATTCAATCTGAAGCTGTAGATCTTTAAACGAAAGAAATGATGCGTGCTTTTGCTCTGTATTTTCTTCTCTCCTAAAAATCACTCTCATACGTGCTAAAAGTTCTTCAATTGCAAACGGTTTTGGAAGATAATCATCTGCTCCACTATCTAACCCTGTCACACGGTCCATAATACTATCACGAGCAGTCAACATAATAATAGGTGTACTTTTAGTTGCTCTTAGTCGACGACATACTTCCAGTCCGTTTAATCCTGGTAACATTAAATCAAGTAAAATGAGATCGTAATTCTTTTCAAGTGCTGCTTCTAATCCCTTTCTTCCATCAAGTTGTATATCTACTATATATCCTTCATACTTTAATTCTAATTCTAAAAAATCTGCTAAGCTTTCCTCATCCTCAATAATTAGTATATGTTGCAACGATACTTCCTCCTATACGATTAAATGAATAAGTAATCCTATTCCGAATATGACTGCAATAATTTGATGTGTTTTTCGATACATCTTCAATTTTGTTTTCTGATTAGATTTCTGTAAAACAAATCCCGCAACCCCTAATGTTATTAAGGTTAAAAGAGAAAATATACCACTGTATATTAGTATTATATGACGACTTCCTTTTATTAAAAAGTAAACACCGTGAGTAGTCGCAACAGCTATTACAGCGTATCCAATTAATACGTGAAAATGTTTTATAAAAAGATATAGCTCTTTAATTATTTTAAATCCGTGAATATGTTTCTTCTTTAAAAATAACCATATATGACGTAAGAACCATAATGATGCAGCTATAATTACCCCGTATTCACCTAAAGAACCTAATTTCTTATTTAGCCATTGTACATTTAATACATTCCCGTACAAAACATTAATAAATAGCAATTCTACACTACAAACAATAATAGTAATACCAATTATTTTAACATATATATGGAAATATTTATTTCTAAGTATTTTCTCCATTTTATATAATCTCCTTTTGACTCAAAAGCTCTATAATCAGCAGTGTATCAAGTGAAAAAGAAAGGAACATGAAAGAAAGATTAAAATAAAATGAAAATTTGTAAACCACTTATAGTAAGTTAATTTTCTTTTTTAGCCATTTCTAATATATTTTGAATAAACGGTGCTTTTGCATTTGTATATGAAACACGATCAAAAGGATAGGTAGCAGCAAGCATCTCTTTTAATTTTCTATATTCTTCACGTGCCCACTCATGATTTATTAGAAAGTCTCGAAATAAAAGGTTGTTCCTCCATTCTTCGCTATTATAAATATAAACATGTAAATGGTGGGTACCAGCTCTCCATTTACCTTTTCTAAAAAAACGCCAATTAGGTGTTTTTTTAGGAACATATTCATAGCCAATTTCTTCTAGGGCTTCCCTCCAATTTTCGGTAATTTGTAAATTTGTAACGCCGATCATCATATCAATAAGAGGTTTAGCCCCTAACCCTTCTACGGCTGTGCTTCCGATATGTTCAATAGCAATAATTTCTTCATGGAGTAACGGCACAATTTTATTTTTTTCATTTAAAAACTCTGTATGCCAATATTGTTGGTACGGTTTAATTATGATTTTTCCATCCATTTGCTTTCCTCCTTATAACTGTATATTATTATATTTATAAAATTTAAGTTTATAAATATAGGGATTTCACAAAATATGTCGAATACTGTAATGGACAACTTAATTATATTAAATTTGAGGTGAATTATGAAAGATATTCCAGTTAAAATTCAGTTAGATACTATAACATTCCAACTAAAAAAACATCATAATTTTGATTGGCTTACAAAACTAGGTACAGTATTTGCGGTTTTTGACCAACAAGATTCCGGTAATATAAGTTTTGGTGTTGAAAAGAATGGGAAAAAGAACTTTATAAAATATGCAGGGGCACAAACACTCGCATATAATGCTTCTACAAATGAAGCAATACAAAGATTAAAAAGCTCAGTTACTATATACAATGAATTAAAACACGTTTCTCTTATCAGTTTAATTGATCACTCCCCTGTACAACATGGATATGTTTTAATTTTCGATTGGTTTGACGGTGAATGTCTTCACCCGCACTGGAGTTTCCCACCCCCAGCAAAATACAATGATCCTAACTCACCATTTTATAAATATAAGAAATTATCCGTTAAAAATAGGCTAATTTCATTAAATTCTATTTTTAATTTCCATACTTACGTTGAACACAAAAACTATGTAGCTATTGATTTTTATGACGGTAGTATTTTGTACAACTTTAAAACTAATGAAACAAAAATTTGTGATATTGATTTATACAGTAACAAACCGTATGTAAATAAGATGGGACGAATGTGGGGATCATCTCGTTTTATGTCACCTGAAGAGTTTCAACTTAACTCTATAATAGACGGAAAAACAAATGTATTTAATATGGGGGCTATGGCTTTTGCACTACTAGGTGGCGGCCAAGATCGTTCCTTTATGAAATGGGAAGCTAGTGAAGGATTATATGAAGTAGCATACCGTGCTGTAAATGAAAATCGTAGTGAGCGCTATGCGTCAATGGAAGAGTTTAATAATGCATGGTTAAAAGCCTATAATACTGAAAATCTATAAAAACTACATACATTGTAAAAGTACATGTAAAACTTGTACTTTTATAATGTATAATACATATGGGATTGAAATTCAGGATAACGGGGCATGTATTATGAACTTTGTTTACATTAATCAAAATGTTTTAAATAATCTTCTTTATATTTTAAGCAGTATATTTGTTTTTTATTTTATTTATGATAGTGGGTACTTCGGGAAGAAATATAAGAAACTACTTATCATTCTTTGTACGAGTATCCCACTAATTTTATGTATGCGGTATCCCATCTATATGGATGAAAATTATATTCACGATTTAAGACAAATCCCCTTTTTAATTGGTACACTTTATGGTGGATTTCCAGTCGGTATTGCATTACTCATGATTTTATTAATAATACGTTTTATGTTTTATGGTTTTAGCCTGTTAACAATCATTGTTTATGGAACGATGTTAATAATTACAGCATTCGCATCATCAAAATTTAATACATACAATAGGAAAATAAAAGTAACTTCATCTATGTTTTTAACTTTTTTCCTTGCAATATTTACAACAGTAATTGTTTTAACTCTATCAGATTTTGAAGTGAATAATTTGTACATTATTTATTTCATTCTATTACCAACTATTTTAATATTATTTATGGTCTATTTTAATGAGGTTTTAAAAGATGCAATATTTATGCGATCAAAATTAATAAAAGTCGAAAAAATGGAGATTGTCAGCCAACTCGCTGCAAGTATTTCACATGAAGTAAGGAATCCATTGACTGTTGTAAAAGGATTTACACAACTTTTAAAAACACCCAATATAACTCAACAATCCAAAGATGAGTATATTGAACATATTCTTGAAGAGTTAAATCGTGCACAAGCAATTATTGATGATTACTTAACTTTTGCCAAACCGGCTTCAGAAAAACTAGATCATATTTCAGTGGAGCACGAGTTAAATCGAGTTATTAATATGATGTTACCTTTTTGTAACATGAATAATATTAATATTACAAAAGAGTTCTCAGAGGGAACAATTATTGGTAATACACAGCACTTCCATCAATGTTTTTTAAATTTAATAAAAAACAGTATAGAAGCAATGCCATGTGGCGGTGATCTTATTATTTCTGCATCTGTTAGTAATAATAAAGTTATAATACGGATTCAAGATAGTGGAATTGGAATGTCGCAAGAGCAAATTAATCGATTTGGCGAACCATATTTTAGTACAAAAACGAAAGGTACGGGTTTAGGAACGATGGTTGCTGTTAAAATTATTGAAACGATGCGAGGCAGTTTAAAAATCCGAAGTATCGTTAATAAAGGAACTACTTTAACTATTACATTCCCAAAATATAATAATGAGAGCACGTTGCATAATAAATAAAAAAGGAGCATAATGGCTCCTTTTTTATTTCGATACAAAAAGTATCTGCTATGTTTTTTTAATTTACATTTAGAAGAGACTAATTAGAAATTAGTACCCTTAGCTCCAACAGCTACATCCAACAATAATTAATAAAATAAATAACACAACTAATAAAGCGAAACCTCCACCAAAACCACAAGAACCGCCGAAACTCATATTTTCTCCTCCTTTTGGTTTGAAAACTAATAGGTAGTTGATCATTTTAACTGGTTCGTATTATACAGTATGTATATCTCCCTTTTTTGAGCATGTCTTCATAAAAATTAGTAAAAGCACTCTATTGAGAGTGCTTTAAAATGGGTACCAGAAGCTTTGGAATACATTCAGCTTTAAGTAAACTGCAATAATCAAAATAATAATACCAACAAAAAGTGTGATGTAATCCTCCTTTTGTGCGTCTTTTGCATAGTACCACGTTCGTATATCCTTTTTTCCAAAACCTCTTAAATCCATTGCATTTGAAACAGTATCAATCCTTTCTAATGAATGAATAATAAGTGGCCAAAAAATTAAAACACGGTTTTTCATACGAATCCACAAGCTCGCTTCTCCTTTTTCAAAAGGTACGCCTCTTGCTTCCTGCGCGTGTCTAATGATTATATATTCAGATTGAATGCTTGGTATATAACGCAGTGCAATATTTATTGCATATGTAATTTTATAAGGAACAGCAAATTTATTTAAGCTGCATACAAATTCACTTGGATGAGTTGTATAAATAAAAAGAAGTGTAAATGGTAATAACGTAAAATATTTCAATGAAAGTGTAGCTGCATAAAATAAAGTTTCATATGTAATTGTTGCATAACCTATATAAAAAAAAGAGGTATACGATCCCGTTAATTCCGATCCATGGGTGGGCGTAATGAAAAGAATCATAACGGAATTTAATAAACTAAATGTAAATATAACGCTGAAAATAACTATAATTTTACGCAATTGAATTTTTGCAATTAAGAGGCCGATACATCCAACAATAAATAAAATTAGCAATATACGAAAATCAAAAAATAAAAAAGTAAGTGTCATACAAAATATAAATAAAGATAATTTAATTGCACCATCCATACGATAAAAATACGTATTATGCATATTCCTCCCTCCTATTAGCTTCAATATAAAGTTTCACAAATGTTTCTGGAGTTGGAATTCCGCTTAATTTAGCTAGTTTTATTAATGAAATCTCCCGTAGATTAGCTCTTTGTAACGTTCCTTGATCCCCTAAAACAGCAGATACAGTATTGTCCGCAATAATTTTCCCTTCATGCAGAACTACCGCTCGATCTGCATATTCTAAAGCAAGATTCATATCGTGTGTGATAATAATAAAGGATATGCCCCTTTCAGCCAGTTTTCTAATAAACGACATAAACTGTTTGTAATGGTAATAATCTTGTCCAGCTGTCGGTTCATCTAATACAATAAGTTTTGGGTTTGTTATAAGTACAGATGCAATAGTAAGCCTCTTTTTTTGTCCATAGCTTAATGCCTGAATTGGCCAGTTACGAAATGGATATAATCCACAAATTCTTAAAGCTTTTTCGACTCTTGTCTCAATCTCATCTTTAGAAACTTTTTTTAATTTTAATGAATATGAAACCTCTTCTAAAACAGTAGGCTGTGTAATCATTTGATTTGGGTTTTGCATAACATAAGAAATAACTTCCCCGCGTTTACGAATAGACCAAGAATTTATATTTTCTCCATCGAATGTTATTCTCCCATTCTTTGTTTTATTTATTCCTATAAGAGTATGAGCTAATGTCGATTTCCCTGCTCCATTATGACCCAATAACGCTACTATTTCTCCCTCTCCTATTGAAAGGTTGATATCTTCTAAGGCTGTATGTTTGTTATTGTACGTAAATGATAAATTTTCTATCTTGCATAAAGCTTTTTTAATATATTTGTTTTTTGATGAAACTTGCTTATGCATCCAGTTCTTTAATAGGATATGAACGCCTGCATTACGAAGATTTTCAATTGGAAATACCTTAACATTATTACTATCAAAATTTAATTTCTTTAGCGCCTCTATATAAATAGGTTCTCTTAGTCCGATATTTGGTAATATATCAGAATTTAAAATACTATCCGGTGAACCAACGGCAATAACTTCTCCCTCATCTATTAAAATAATTTTATCTAAATCAAGGTTTAAAATTTCTTCTATTCGATGTTCAATAATTACAATTGTTTTATTATATTTCTCATGTATATTTTTAATGAGTTCTATTGTATTCAAACTACATGCAGGATCCAAATTAGCTAACGGTTCATCAAATAATAATATATCTGCATTTGTCGTTAGCAGACCTGCAAGAGAGACTGTCTGTTTTTGACCTCCTGATAATTCATGCGGACTTTGTGTATGAAAGTCCTGCATGCTTACCTTTTTTAAAGAATCCGTAACAATCTTTCTCATTTCTATTTGATTTACACAATCGTTTTCTAATGCAAATGCTACATCCTCTTCGACAGTAAGGCCTATAAATTGTGCATCTTGATCTTGTAATATTGTCCCTACGTGTTTACTCTGTTCAAAAACACTACCTTTTCTCGGATCCTTTCCAGCTATTAAAATGTTACCGGTACTTATCCCTTCGTAAGAAAATGGGATTAGCCCATTTATACAATGAGCTAATGTTGACTTACCTGAACCACTTCGTCCAGCGATAAGTACCTTTTCCCCAGGATATATTTGAAATGTAATATTTTTCAAAGTAGGCTGCGTAGCATGCCTATATTGAAAGGTAAATTGTTCAAAAGAAATAATTGGTTGCATGTATTCATCCCTACTTTTCAATTTTTAAATGTGTATGTTTCTTATTTGATTTCGCTAAGCCGATCGTGATTGGTAAGCCAAGAACTAAAAATACGATAACGTCTGCAATTGTTGCGCCTAGTACTTGTATAACTATTTTGTCAAACGGTTCTCCCATCACAATAATATCGAATGCTCCAGCAAATATAATAGCTATGACAATACCAATTAACCCTGCAATTGCAAAATAAGAAATATCACGGTTATTATACGTTCCATGTTTTACACTAAAACCAAATCTTTTTTGTATGAGTCCCATTGCAAAACCAATAATACCCGAACTAATAACCCATCCCCACCAAATACCCCAACCAGCGATCGTATCTGTAACGGTATGACCGATGAGTCCTATTAAAAGCCCTGCTACCGGGCCAAATAACGCTCCAAAAACTGTTAAAATAGCCAATGCGGGTTTAATAAATGTATTCGGTGCGATAGAAAATCCCCAAAGCCCTAATACCCCGTATAGAGCTGCTCCAATTCCAATAGCTACTACTAGCTTTGTCGTTAATTTGTTCATTACAATTCCCCTCTCGTATTATTCAACTTTTAATACTCTATATTTATTTTGAAAATGAATTATGCATCGACACTTCCTTTCTATACAACAAAAAATGACCTCTTTAATAAGAGGTCATTTTCTTTCACGTACAAGAATCCCCTTATCTTTCAAAAGACACATAGTGTCCTCTGCGGAATTAGCACCTTCCTATGTAATTACATAGGGGTTGCTGAGGTTTCAAAGGGCCGTTCCCTCTACCTCTCTGGATAAGTATGTATTTGTAATCTGTATTATGGCACTAACAATAAATAATTTCAATACTTTTCTTACTATTTTTATTTTTCGATAAATAGTTCAACTAAATCATTGTATTCTTATCGGAATTATGAAATAATAAATTCAAAATTGTTACGGGAGGAATGCATGATGAAAGTAATTGGCTTAATTGGCGGACTAAGTTGGGAATCAACATCGTTATATTATAAACATATTAATACACTAACTCTCTCTCAATATGATCAAAATGCGAAGCTTGTTTTATATAGTATGGACTTTGGTGAAGTAACTACATTATTACAAAATCATCAATATGAAGAAGTGAAAAATGAATTAGTCGCAGTAGCAAAAAAAGTAGAACACTCTGGAGCTGAATGTTTACTAATGTGTTCTAATACTGTACATCTATTTGCTGAGGAAGTAGAACAAGCAATATCAATCCCACTTCTTCATATCGGTGATGTAAGTGCTAAAGAAATGGTAGAACAGAATATAAAACGGATCGGATTATTAGGAACGAAACAAACAATGGAAGAAGATTTTTATACATCACGACTAGCAAAATATAACATTGAGACAATTATCCCAAATGACGAAGAAAGAACTTTTATCCATCACGTCATATTAAATGAATTAAGTAGAGGAATTATTTCAGAAACATCAAAAGAAAAACTAATACAAATTACCAATTCATTAATTAATAATGGGGCTGAAGGAATTCTACTTGGCTGTACGGAAATTCCTTTGCTCATTTCCCAAAATGATCTATCTGTTCCTGTTTTTGATACTGCTTATTTACATGCGAATACTGCTGTACAATTTGCTGGATAATAATATAAAAGCATACAGGTAGAGCCTCTATGCTTTTATATTATCCGAACTATTTATTTAAAAGAGCATCAATAACTGCAATGGCTCTTTTGGAACCACCACACTCTAAAAAACTTTCATTCAGTTTTCGAATGCCATGTTTATACTTTTCATTTGAAAGAACGTCTGTTACCGCCTTTTTTAAAGTTTGCACATTAACATGCTCTTTCAATAATCTATGTGCTGCCTCAAGCTCAGTTAATCTTTGCGCTATCATAGGTTGATCTTTATCATGCGGTATTATCACAAATGGGACATTATAATGGATTGCATCGTGCACACTATTCATTCCACCATGTGTAATAAAAACATCTGCTTCACTTAATATTTCTGATTGAGGTACGTAAGGGGTTATAATAAAGTTGTCTGGCGCTTGCTTAATTTTTGAAATATCATTTCTATCACCAATCGCCATTACTACAATCCCTTCGAAATTTGAAAAAGCGTCAATACAAGTATTAAAAAATGGTTCGAGCCCTTCGAGAAGTGTTCCCATTGAAATATAAATAACTTTCTTTTTTGAAAGCAATTCAAGTGGAAACTTTACATTTGTTTTGCGCTTTATAATACTCGGTCCAATAAAAACATTGTTTTCTCCGAACGAATCGCTATTAGGTTGAAAATAACGACTTGTATACACGAGACTAATATCTCCCTTATTATGCATAAATTGAAGATTATTTTTGGGCTTTACTCCAAATTCATGTTCCATTTGATACAGTAACTTTTCAGAGAGTTCATCGGGTTGGAATTGTATTTCTGCATTTGGATGAAAAGGCAAGGTTTCCAATAATACTGGTGGAATTAAAAATATAGGAGAGGAAACTATGCCTGGAACTTGTAAATATTCCTTTACTAACTCTCCAGCACCAAATATATCATAAACTACGAAATCAAAATTAATGCTTTTACATAATCGTTTCGTAATTTCTAATATGTATAAAGAAGTTTGAACATGTACATGAAAGAAAGATTTTAATCCATATGAAGTTTCATTATCAATAGAAATCTCCTTTAATAAATCCGGATGAGTATGTACAATGGCTCCCAAAACTTCAAGCCTTTCCTTAAAGCTTTCCGTTGTAATATAGTGTACGTTATCACCTCTTTCAGTAAAGGCCTTTACTAAACTTAATGTAGGATTTACATGTCCCTCTGCAGGGAAATTAACTATTAAAATATTCATCACTTATTTCTCACTCCTTACAATTCAATCTTCTTATTAATCGTACTGTTATTATTACAAGCAACCTTCCCTTAATAGTCCCAATATACTTACTACTTTAGGTTGATAAATAATTATCAGACATTGAAAAAGGCATCTACATAAAATGTAGATGCCTAACTGTGATAAGGAGTGTTCTGTGAGGTTAGGATAAGCTTTTCTGCTTGTCCTATGCTATCAATATATGATTTATTTTATAAAACGTGCAAATCTAATAGAATTATATTATCCATTTTATTTGATCAAATGGATAATATACCATTTTCACTTTACCTATTATATTTGACTCATCAATTAGTCCAAGCGTATTCCTACCATCTTTACTATGATTTCGATTATCACCTAACACAAATAATTTATGCGTGGGAACTTTCATTTCTCTACAGTTTGAAAAACGATTTGATACTTGTGACATATCTAACTGTATATACGACTCATCACGCTTTTTACCGTTAATATATACCTCATCGTCTCTTAATTGTATGTTATTCCCTGGTAATCCAATAATTCGTATCACGTAGTATGTAGGCGAGTCTTCTTTTTTTATTATTACAACATCACCATGATGAAAAGAAGAAAAATAGATGCTAGCCCTATTAACTAGTATGCGATTATTCTCATTCAAAGTAGGTTGCATCGAAATTCCTTCTACCATACAAAATAAAAATAACTTATTAATAAAAATAATTCCTATTATAATTAAAATATAGCTACATATTTTTCTCCAATCTTTTAGAATCAATTGCTTCATAGATACCTCATTTCTAATCTATTCGTATGTAAAAAACGTCTCTAGTTCATATAATTGCTAGAGACGTTTCGTATATTTTAATTCTCTTTAGAGTCATCTATTTTTGGTGCTTCGCCAGTTAATCGCTTATTTTTCAAATCAAAATAAGCATCTAAAACATCTTTTCCAATATCAGAGTTAATACCTGATTTATCATTTATAACCCATGGCACAACAACAGAAAATGCTACTTCTGGATCGTCATATGGCGCATATCCTGCTAATGTTAAATTATAGCATTCTCTACGATCGCCTTTCTCATTTCTCCCAATATCACTTTCTCCACCGTATACAGTCTGTGCAGTTCCTGTTTTTCCAGCTGGTTTATAGGGTGCTTTTTGGAACGCCTTTACTCCCGTTCCATCCCCTTCTTGGAATACTTTCCTAAAGCCTTCTTTTACTTGATTGATATATTCTTCTTTCATATCAATTCTATTTAAAACAACGGGTTCTATTGATTGTACTACTTTACCGACCTCATCTTTTTGAACGGTTTGTTCTCTAATTTCTTGAAGAATTTGTGGTTTCATACGATACCCGCCATTTGCAATAGTTGAAATATATTGTGCAAGCTGAAGTGGTGTATACGTATCATACTGGCCAATGGAAAAGTCTAATAAGAAACCTGGCTGATTATCTTTTCTCCCAATTTGCCCCGCTGTTTCATTCGGTAAATCAATGCCTGTTGGAACACCTAAACCAAATTGTCTGAAATAATATCTCATCTTATCAAAGTATTCTTGTTTAATATCTAGTGAACTGTTCTTTACATAATCCACACCAGCAATTTTTAATGCTGTGTTAAACATATAAACGTTAGAGGAAACTTGTAAAGCTCTTAGGTCATCTATATCTCCAAAATCTTTCCATGACTTTTTCTCCTTAGTTCCTTTAAACTTCATAGGTGCATCATAAAAATGTGTTCCCGGTGTTATAGCTTTTGTTTCAAATCCGGTTAATACTGTAGCACCTTTAACAGTTGATCCAAGCTCATATGAACTTGTCAGCGTACCTAAAGCGTAATCTTCTACTTCCATTTTTCCGTCTTTTTCTACAAGTCTTTTCCCAGCCATCGATAATACTTGGCCGTTTTTCGGATTCATCATTACAACAAAAGCACGGTCCAACATCGATTCTGAACCTTTATAGGCCTTTAATATTTTTTCTATGCTCTCTTCTACTTTTTTCTGTAATTCCATATCAATTGTTAACGTTAAATTCTTGCCGCTTTTCCCTTCAGAAACTGTTTCTGTTCTAATTGTATCACCTTGTTTATCAGCAATACTTCTTACTTCTTTTTTCGTACCATGAAGTACATCTTCGTATTGCTGTTCGATGTAACTTTTCCCAACACGATCATTCCGGCTATACTCACGCACTAAATAATAATCTAATCGTTCACGTGGTAATCCTTCATCAGCATTCGAAACATTTCCAAGAACTGAACGGAATAAGCCATCATTTACATAGAGCCTTTCCCAATCAACTGATGCGTCTACACCTGGGAGATTTGCTAAATTTTCACTAATCACAGTATATTCCTTTTCACTAACATCTTTTTTAATAATTTGAGGTGCCATTTGATAACCTGAAGTCATTTTACTTTTAATAGCTAACACTTCTATGTCTTTTGCTGTTAATTCTTGAAGATTTTTTTCTGTAACTCGCTTTCTTTTTAACTCTTCTATTTTTCTGTCTAACTCTTTTCCGTTAATATCCTTTTCTCTAAACTTATCTATTTCCTTTTTAGATACTAAATCTTGAGTAAGTTTTGGATTTAACTGCATCCAAAAATCTTTCTTATCCGTCTCGGTTAACTTATCTATATCTTCTTGCGGCATTTCAATTATTTCTGCAAGTTGTCTTGCAGTTTTTAGCATTTCTTCTGATTTTACACCTTTCACCTTTGTATATGTAATCGTACGTAAAGACTTATTGTCCACTACTGGATTCCCTTCACGGTCATAAATTTTGCCGCGTGGTACTGTAAGACTAACAGTTGCATTCTCTCTTTTTTCTACTTCATTCTTATATGTTTCTCCATCGAAAATTTGTACTTTACCTAACTGGATTATAATTCCAGAAAATAATAAAAATACGCAAAAGAATAAAATATTTAACCGTATAGGTAGTGCTCTACCACTCTTTTTCTCTTTCTTTTTCACCTTGTCATAATCTCCTCCTTACAACATTTTAAATATTTTTTAGCTCTCTATATTAAAAGTAATGTACAATTTCCACACATTACTTTGTACGTATATTAATATAACGTTTAAAACTTAATAGAAATTAAAACAAATATAAAGAAAAAGTAAAGTTTACTAAATTAAATATAAAAATACCCAATAACAAAAGCTTAGCTTTGTTATTGGGTATTAGGTATTTTAGGAATTAATATTAGAACGTATTGAAATACATCTATCATCACAATTTGATAGAGATTGTTTACTCTGAATTTTCGGCAAGTACATCGTTACAGTTGTCCCGACACCAACCTCACTCATTATACTTATTGTTCCTTGATGACTTTCAATAATTTTATAACTTAACATCAATCCAATACCGGTACCTTTTTCTTTCGTACTATAAAAAGGTTCACCTAATCTTTTAATTCTTTCTTCAGGTATTCCTATTCCTTCATCTATTACACTAATAACGACACCATTTTTATGTATTTCTTTTATATGGATTGAAATTCCCCCCCCATTTAGCATTGCTTCAATTGAATTTTGCAAAATATTAATAAATACTTGTTTCAATTGATTTTCTGAGCATTCAATGATTATCTCTTTGGAATCTGTAAATAGTTCAACTTGAATATTTGTCATGATTGCTTTTGTATTAATTAATGATACGACATTTTTAAAAATTTGATAAATATTTTTCTTTTCTGTATTTATTTCATCAGTTTTAGCAATCGACAAAAACTCTTGGAGGATTGCTTCTATTCTTTCTATTTCGGAAAGCATAAGGTCAAAATATTTTTCTTGATCTTCTTTATTAATTTGGAATAACTGTATAAATCCTTTAATTACCGTTAATGGGTTTCTCACTTCATGAGCTACACCGGCTGCTAATTGACCAATTGCCGCAAGTGTATCTGATTTATTTAGCAATTCTTCTGCCTTTTTCCGCTCTGTAATATCGCGGACAATGATCATAATTTTATCTTGTAATAATGGTAAACATCTAGCTTCAAAGAAATCGATACTTCCATTAATTGTTAGAGGATATTCTACAATTACATTCTTTCCTTCTTCTTTCAATTGGCGAATTGCTTCTTGAAATTGCTGTGCTACTGGAGACGGTAATATTTCGTAAAACTTTTTTCCCATAAAAGCTTCTGCGGGTACGTAAAATTTTGTAGGAGATCCTGCTTTATAATCTATAATTGTCCCATCGTCTTCTGTTAAAAAACATAAATCTGGTAAAGCTTTAAAAATTAATTCTAATTCAGAGGTTTGTTGTTTTAATTGCCCTTCTATCGTTTTTAAATGTGTAATATCTACCCCAACAGCCCAGTAACTAAATCCTGTTACAGGAAACTGCTCAGATATATTGGACCACATTATCGTTTTAATTTCACCATTTTTACATGTTAAACTCATTTCCCAATCTCTAAAATTTTTTCCACGAGTCAAAAATTTATTTTGTATTTGATGGCGATAATTATGGTCAGGATACAGTAATTGAAGAGCGTTTGGATTCCCAATTATTTCTTCAGCAGTATAACCTGTTACAATCTCGCATTCTCGATTCCACAAAACAAAATCTCCATTATAGTCAAGCGCATCAACCATAACAGGCATGTTTTGTAAGATCGTATGTAGTTCTTCCTCTTTTCGAGAAAGTAACGATGTATTTTTACTTTGAACTGCTTTTTTCACCCCAGCTATAATGAGGTTAGAAAGCATTTCAAAATATTTTTGGCAATTGAAAATTTCGCTTCGTTTGGACCATACAACAAAAGATCCTAAATATTGATTGTATAAGAAAAGGGGGATTTCGATTTTGGGAAGTTTACATACTTTCATTTCATTAATTCCAAATGAAAATATACATTCGTTTTCAGCATCAAGAAGTTGATGTGATATGTTGGTTAATTTATAAAATTGTTCTGCCATGGTTTCTATTGTACTCACATCAATAAGTTCCATTAGCCGCGCATTCATTCCTTTTTCACCTCGATATGTAAAATTTATACAAATTAAAAATTCATACTTCTTCATTATACGAAGAAAGTGCCCCTAGGTATATAGCTGTCGAATAATTATTCAAACAAATTCTATTTTTCAATTAAAAACAGAAAATAATATGGGATTGTTACGCGCTGCTAGTAGCAGTATAAAAATACAATAACCGTAAAATTCACAAAAGTTTCACAACTTTCATGAAAAATATAAACATTTATTCCAATATATTCTATACAATGAGTTGTAATAAGGCTTCTATGAATCTCATAGAATACCTTACCCCTAATAAAAAGAAAAAAAGAATCTATTTGGATTCTTTTTTTCTTTTTTTATTACATTACATATTTATATAAAGCATGTGCGACACCATGTTCTTCATTTGTTAACGTTTCGTATTGACACATCACTTTTATTTCTTCAACTGCATTTCCCATTGCAATTGATATATTTGCTTTCTCCATCATAGAAACATCGTTTAAGCCATCGCCTATTGCTACAGTGTTTTCAACTGGAATATTAAGATGTTCTGCTAAAGTATATAATCCATTTCCTTTTTGAGCATCTCGATGATTAATCTCTAAATTATGCCAATAGGAAGATGTAATAGCTAAATCCGTATTATGCAGAAATGTTTCTTTTAATTTTTTTAATTTCTCTATGTCATAAGAAAACGGTAAAAGTTTATGCACATGTATATCCATTTCTACAATTGGTTTACAACTTTCTGTACTATGAAATGCTGTATGCTCAAGGTATAATGCAGCAATCGTTTCTAACTCTTTCAAGTTGAAATTTTCTTTTGAATTCTTTACATACTCGATTTCATTTCGTACACTCTCTACGCCATAATCCGGTACATACACACCTTTATTAGTATAAAGCTGATAATACAAGCCATTCTCTTCAAGATATTCTACAATCTCAAGTGCCTGCATATTTTGAATTGGATATCTCTTCATCATTTTCTTATCTTTATAAATAAGGGCACCATTTTCCGCAATAATTGGACACTCTAAATTAACTTCTAACAATAATCGTTCAATATCAACGATAGAACGCCCTGTACAAATAGCTACAACATGGCCTGCTTCCTGACATTTTCGAATTGCTTCTGCATTTTCTTTACTTATCATTTTATTACCGGAAAGAAGGGTTCCATCTAAGTCAATTGCTATTAATTTCATTATTTCTTCACCACTTTCTATAAATACACGAGATTTATTTAACGAAAAGGTATCGTTTTCATATTGAGCTCGTTAAGTACTTCTTATTTATAATTTATGAAAAGCGTTTCAGGTCAAGAAATAATTAAAAATAAAATCAAAAGCTTTTCTCTTTAAAGAAAAGCTTTTGATTTTAAACTATGAACTATAACTAATATATTTTGTCTCACACATATACACATTCTTTTCTTCAGTTGGGAAATATACTTCAAACTTTTCTAAACGTTTTCCGTAAATATGAATCGTGACAACGCTTTCGCATTCAGCTATTTTAAGAATATGACAATCAGCTGGTGGAATGACTTTATCTGTTTCTCCTTCTCCCAAATAAAGATTTCCTGTATGGGTTAAATAAACAAGTGAATTTTCAAGCTGCTTAGTTTGTATAAAGTTCTGCACCATTATCCTTCCTGAAAAAACGCCTTCTACTCCCCATGTACCATCATGATCATGTAAAGGTGTAGATTGTCCATCTTTCCATACAAGAGCTAATACTTCAAATCGCTTTAAAGGATCTTCATATAACAAGTGTCGTGCATATTGAGCCGAATTCGCCTTCTGTTTTTCTAGCGGAAGCCATGTTTTTTTTTCTAAAAGTTCTTCTAGTAATTTTTCAATCGCACAAACAATTTGATCTTCTAATAAATTACTATCAATTAAATCCGTTACAGCTTTAATAAATGTTTGAAACGTTTTACTTCCATTACACGTTAACATAAGCATCCTCCTCCACTCTTCTTTCACACACTTCCATACTAAATAGACCACTAAAAATTTACAATTGAGAAATAAAAAAACAAGGTACAGTAATTTTGTACCTTGCTGAACGTTTTACCTAGTTTTCAAAAGAATAGGTAAGTATTTTAATGTTTGTTCATTTTCTAATATACATTTTTCTAAATTGAACGATGGAGATAACTCTATTTTTTCAAAGGCATTTATAAAGGTAGTTAATGCAATCTCAGCTTCTAAACGTGCAAGTGGCGCCCCTAAGCAAAAATGAGGACCTTTACCAAAGGTTAAATGCTTTTCATTTCCTATTCTGTGTAAATTAAATTTAGAAGCTTGTAAGAACTTTTTCTCATCTGAATTTGCTGCACTAACCCACGTAACAATCATTTGATCCTTTTTCATAAAAGGTCCAAATATATTTGTGTCCGCTGTAATCCTCCTAGCTAATGTTATGGGAAAGCGATAGCGTAAAACTTCCTCAATCGCTTTTGAAATTAACGTAGGTTCTTTTCTTAACTCTTTATATATTCCAGGTGAATCTACTAAAAAGCAATAAAAGCTGTTAATAATTAAATTTGTAGTTGTTTCATTACCTGCCGCTAATAAACCTAAAGAAAAAGTAACTATTTCTTCATCGGTTAATCTTTCACCTTCATATTCAGCTCGTATTAAATCTGAAATAATATCGTCGGTTAAATGATATCTTTTCTCTTGAACAATTGGAAGCAGGTACGTTTTAAATTCATTTAACGCAATTCCTTTTTCTACATCCAAATCGTTAAATTTTTCTTTACTATATGGCATAAATAAAATATCAGACCATTCTTTAATCTTTTTACGATCCGTTGTTGGCACTCCTAATAAATCGGATATGACGGTAACAGGTAAAGGTGCAGCAAACTCTTCAACGATATTAACCTCACTATATTTTCCGATATTTTGTACAAGTTCATTTGCGATAGACTGATATGTAAATATAATAAAAAACGAATGATTAATAGAAATATTCTACGCCACTCGTTTTTTATCGGACTTCTTTTTACTGTACTTTTATTTTCTTTATGAGTTATTAGAAAAATAATTGTCTATATAAGTCTTTATTTTTTCAAAATCCTTTTCCATAAATAAGATTGCTGGTACTTCAATTATTGGAAGATTATTTTCATTATCAAAAGGTGGACACGGTTTGGGAACTACCAAATAGTCAACTGAGTTTTTATCCCTAATATAATTAATTGAAACATCATAATACTTAGAAAAATATTCCTTCAAATCATCCTGATTCCTTAAAAATGGTAGAGAAAATATTGAACCATAATTTATACCAGCGTCGACAATTAATACAAAGCATATTTTTTTCATGATACACCCTCCTCGTATAATAAGTTTTAAGTTAATAACTGTTCCTTGAAAATTAAATAGTTTTTATCTTCAAGAGCTACATCAAAAAAATGATGTATGGGTAAAATTTAGTCTTGGATAAGGTAACACTGATAAAAACAGGTTTCCTTTTTCTTTATATTCAATTAAATTATATCATTATTTTACATGAATTTTCAGACTTTATTTTTTTTATTTTATTGGTAAACTTATGCTTAGCATGAATTGGAGGGATATATATGATAGATTATAGAATAATTTCAAAAGAAAACTATTCAAATAAGATTGGAGAGCTTGTAACAATGCTTGAACATACAAGAGATGTTACATTGAGCGAAATCTCCAATTTAAACCAAAGTGATTTAGATTTCTTACCAAACGGTAGTTCAAACACTATTGGTTCTCTCTTATCACATATTGCAGCGATGGAGTTTGTTCATCAAGTTATCTCGTTTGAAAAAAGAGATTTAACTGAAAGTGAATATCTAAAGTGGCGAATTTTTTTAGAACTTGGAGACAAAGCAAGGGAAGGAATAAAAAAGCAATCTTTAGATTATTATTTGAATGAATTATCACAAGTTAGAGAAAATACACTAACATATCTGAAATCAAAACAAGATAGCTGGTTATTCGAGGAAAACAAGTGGGATAATGGTGTGCCTTATAATAATTACTACTTGTGGTTTCACGTTATGGAAGACGAAATTAATCATCGTGGACAAATAAGAACAATTAAGCGATTGATGGGAATGAATAAATAAATCTTATTCAACCAAAGGGTGCTTTACTTGAGAAAGTCACTAGAAGAGTCAAATGATAACTATGAACTGCCCCCAATTGCTAGGTTTTGTTTAACAATTGGGGGCAGTTCATTTATAGCGCATAGGTAATCAGCTTTTTGTTAATCATGAGGTAGATATTTTTAACTAAAAAACCAATAATGGAAATATATTGCAGCTTATGACCCATTTTTACACGTATCTCGGCTGAACCCCATAATACACTGTATCCCGCTCTTCGGCGCTTCGAAAATATGGGGGCTATAATTAAACAAATACATAAACAAGTCGGAAAGCCGAATCGAAATATGTACGACATAACTGAAACAGGAGAAGAAATTTTTTCTGAAATGTTAAGAGAGTTTCCCGAAAAGATTGCGACAAATAACGCTGAGTTCCTTGTGCGTATCGCGCTATTTGAAAAACTTGATTACGAAGCTAGAAAAGAAATTTTAACAATACGCCAAGACGTACTACATAAACAACTTACTGCTATTCAATCTTTACATGTTAGCTCATCTTTTATTACAGAAGTCATTGAATTTAGTAAATCACGTATTGAACATGAATTGCTCTGGATTGCATCACTTATGAAGAAAATATGAAAAAATAAAAAGAAAAGTTAAAAACAATGAATGAAAATGAGATTTATTATCAATACTATAATTAATAAAAGGGCAACCACGATTTGGCTACCCTTCAAAAATTTATACTTCTGGATCAAAAGTTTTGCAATCTGTTTCTTCAGTTGTAGATGCATGTTTACCTTTATGACTTACTACATAAATTGCATCTGCACTACATTTATTGCCGTTAGCCCAAAATTTACAGTTGTTTACTTCACATAAAACGTCTTGTGCCATAGTATCACACCTCCTTGTTCTATTATCATTAACAAAATTCGGAGGTATGATACTCTTTGTCATGCATTTTTTATTACCTTTTTAACTTTCTTAATGGTTCAATATCTCCTTGTACAATAGCATCTATATTTTCGGTTATTTTTTCAATGTCAAAATGCCACCATTGAATTTGCAATAATTCTTCTATTATTGTATTTGTGAATCGTTCCTTTATTTTATTTGCAGGGTTTCCGCCAACAATTGTATATGGTACGACATCTCTAGTCACAACAGATTTAGCTGCAATGATTGCACCATCCCCTATTTTTATTCCGGGCATAATAGTTGTATCCATACCAATCCAAACGTCATTTCCTATAACTGTATCACCTTTGTAAGGTAAATCAGACAAACTAGGTGTATATTTCTCCCACCCATTTCCAAATATATTAAATGGATATGCCGAAAATCCATCCATCCGGTGATTCGCTCCGTTCATAATAAAGGTAACTCCATTTGCAATACAACAAAACTTTCCAATGGTAAGCCTATCCCCAATAAATTCATAATGATATAATACTCGATCTTCAAATGTTTCTCCATCTTTCGCATCATAATAAGAATAGTCACCAACAAATATATTAGATTTCGTTATTGTATTTTTTATAAAATGAACGTTTTGATTTCCTTCAATAGGATATTTAACATTTGGATTAGGATTCATGTTGCACAGCACTTCCTTTACCATTCATTTCACTTTCTACTGCTATTACTGGCTTTAAATTGTATATAGGTAAAATAAACAATAATCCAATTATAAATAGTAGAGCCGTCCCCTCGTACATCGTACCTAATGAAAACATCTCCTTTAAGGAACCAGCTATACTCATCGTTACTACCATTGAACCGGTGAATAGTGGACTTAAAATGCCGTTCACGCGACCAATAAAATCGGTATCGCTATTTTGAATAATGAGCGTATTAATACCAATTTGGATACATGGAAGAGCTAAACCACTAAAAAGTTGTGCCGTAAGTGTCACCCATAAATTTGTGGAGTAGCCTATAATACCAATTCCAATTGCCTGACCGAGCATCCCTACAATTAACATCTTTTGGGGAGCAACGTTTTTCGCAAATACCATCGCTAAAGCCCCGCCAACAATCATTCCCGCACCATTTACTGTTAGTAACCATTGTAAACTCTCTTTTGATAACCCTAACTGCTCAGTCACAATAAAAATGCCTAGTGGCTGAATTAAACCTATACCTAGTCCAGCTGCCATAAAACAAAACCCTAGCAAAGTTAATGCTTTTTTCTTTTTTACATATTTAATACCATCCAGCATTTCCTGTAACAGCGTAATTTCTTTCTTCTCATTATCATTCTCAAGATCTTTCGGAAGAAATAACAACACAGCTGCTGCAAGTAAAAAAGCGATACCTGTTATGATGATTGAAGTATAAATTCCAAAACTATGAAAAATAAATGTTCCAAGAATCGGTCCTAACACCATAAAAATCGCAAATATTGTTTGATATATAGACATCGCTAATTGAATTTGTTCCGTTGATAAATGCTGTTTAAACAACTTCATACCAGATGGTTGAGAAAACTGCGAAAGGATTGCAGAAATAAGCGTCACAAAAAACACGATTTTCCACGTTCCAAACATAAGAGTAATTAATACAGCGAATACGGAAATAGAACTTAACGTCTCACACCATATCATTGTCTTCTTTGGCTTCCACCTATCAGCAAAAGTTCCACCAATGAATGAGAAAATAAAAATGGGAGCAAATTCAGCAACCGAAATCATCGAAATAGCAAAAGCATCACCTTTCGTCATTTCCATAACATAAAGTAATATCGCAAAGTTACGAACCCAAATACCAACTTGTAAAAATAATGCTGATGCTAGAATCCCTTGCACAAATCGATTTTTTAATACTTGTGATACCCCATGATTTTGTTTCGTTTCTGCAGTCGTCGACATAAAAAATCCTCCTATTTCGTGTTCTGAACAGGAGGCAGCACAAATCATATGAAAAGACTATATATTCGCAGTGCGAAACACATCCCTTTTCTATACATGCACATACTAATCCTATTCAGAAGAATATTTCGTTTTTTAACGAAGATCTCTTACAAATAGAATTAGTTGATCATTGGGATGTTTTCACCCTTCCGTTTCGAATTTAAATAACACATACATACTCTATGTTAATCATTTGTCATGTATGCATGTCTCAATATAACTATTCTAAAAAGACAATGGTAATTCCTCTAAAGAACGCATTAAATAATTACCTTGCCAATTAATTTTTTCACGCTCACCTTTTATTTGTAACGATGGCATCCGTTTAAACAAAGTAGTAATAGCAATCTTTGCTTCCAACCTAGCAAGTGGAGCGCCTAAGCAGAAATGGCTACCATGCCCAAAGGCAATATGACGGTTATTTTCTCGTGTAATATCAAATACTTCTGGGTTTTCAAATACTGTTTCATCACGGTTTGCTGAAGCTAATGCGATAATAACCATATCTCCTTTTTGGATTGTTTGGTCATGAATTTGAAACGGCTCAGCCGCCCATCTTGCAGTTGTCACCTCAACTGGAGAATAATAACGCAATCCTTCCTCAATAGCTGAATCAATTAATTCCGGATTCTCTTTTAATAACTGTAATTGCTTCGGATTTTCAAGAAGTGCTAATACCGTATTTGTTATTAAATTCACTGTCGTCTCATGTCCTGCTACAATTAATAACATGATCATTGAATATAGCTCTCGAGCACTAAGTTTATGCCCTTCATTTTCTGCAAGTATTAGCGCACTAACCAAATCTTCTTTTGGATTTTTTCGTTTTACATCAACTATATATTGGAGATATGTAATAAACTCAGATAGTTGTTTTTCGGTTTCTTTTATTTCTTCAGGTGTTTCTGGCGATGCAATGACAGCATGAGACCAAATTCTAAATTTCGCTTGATCCTCTTTTGGAATTCCAAGCATCTCACTTATTACAATAATCGGTAATGGGAATGAATAATCATCCACAAGATTTAATGTACCTTTTCGCTCTATCTCATTTATTAAATCATCCGCTACTCTCTGAATTCTTCCGTCTAATTGTGAAATCATCTTTGGTGTAAAAGCTTTTTGAACTAAAGATCGTAAACGACTGTGATTAGGTGGATCTGAATTTAACATGTGCGTTGTTAAATGATCACTATTGTCAACAGAAAGATACATGTTCTTTGTATCTTGAGAAAACACATTTGCCATATCTTTTTTTAAACGATTATCTTTTAAAAGTGGCAGAGCATCTTCATATCTTGTAATGAGCCATTCTTTACCGATTTCAACTTCATTTACAAATAATATAGGTTGCATTTTTCGTGACTCTTTATAAATTTCATATGCATCTTCTTTAAACTGAGCAGAAGCTAAATTAATGCCATCTTCTATTTTTCGGCCAACCTTATTTTTAATTGACATTACATTCCCTCACTCTCAATTATTTTTAAAAATCAACCCAATATTTGAATTATACTTCAATAAGAACTGAAAAATTGTAAATTTTCAATTAAAATCTTACTTCTAATATTGAAAAATAAAAAAGTGAGAGAGTAAAATCATTCTACCCTCTCACTTCCCATTATGCAAAGCACATAAAATTACTAATTTGTTGATATCGATAACTTACTTTACGGCGGCGACCAGCTTGCCAAGTGTAGCCGGATACCCCACTTCTTCTTACTTCTGTCGGAAAAAACCATAAGTCTCTTCCGAAAGGTCCAGGACGATGCAAACGTAAATAGCCCCATCTTCCTAGACAGTTACACATCCATGATTTCATATTCCCTGCTTGTGCTGGAGAAGCAAATGTGGATGGTAAAGACGGAGCTTGTGACGGTGGTGGTGACGTTGGAGCATCTTCCGCATCATCTGGTCTATAATCTTCTAGTTCAACCTCTCTAACTTCGATATCAGGTTCATATCCGTATTGTTGTGGATTATAATACATCGTTTGATCATATGGATAATTTTGTTCGTTATACATATTAACAAATCACCTTCTTTTCATTCATTACCTTTAACATTCATATGTGATATGACACCTATCGGAAGCTTATGTATAGCCCAAATTAAACTAAAAAAATAAAGCTCGTATCTTTTTTTCAAAAATACGAGCTTTTTTATAAACGGAATATATTATTATTTTTTCAACTTCACACTATAAAAACGCATTTCCTCTAATAAACCTTCAAATTCAAATACCTCTTGTTTAATTAATACTTTCAAGCGATACTCTAAGAAAGTATCCCCAACTAATTGCTCTACAAGGCCAAGCGCTTCACCAATTACTCTCGGAGCTTTAAGGAAGTCTTTATCAGCACCTACTTTTTTCGCACACTCAATAATGAATTGGTCAAAATATTCTTCTTGTACAGAATGCACTTCATTGTCTTTCCAAACTCTTAAAAATTCCATGCTATTCGATAAACTATCCCACTCGTGTTCAAGATTCACTCTACTTTTTTTAGTTAAAAACGGTGATTCTGCAAAACTATTTTGGAAAGTAGCTAAACTTTCGGGCGATAATTCTCCCGTTCCACGTATATCATACTCTTGGTTTAATATTTCTCTACTCATTTCAGATGTATTAATGATTCGAATATTTTTCTTGCCTTTTAATTGCGCCATTACAAAACAAAGGCCTACATGTTCATGTGCGTTATCTGCCTTCCAAATGGTAATCGGTGTTTCATTAGGAATAGAATGTAGCTCTTCTAAAGTTTCCATAAATTTTGGTAAATATTCTTCTTCAAAATAACTATCATAAGAAGTTAAGTTGTTTAATAACCATTGCTGTCTTGCGAGTTGCCCTTTATTCGTATGTAATTGATTAATCGGTCCAATTGAAAAGAATTCAGAGAATGCAACAACACTCTCCTCAAATAGTTCTTCTTGACTTAACATATATTTTAAACACCCAGTTGTTGAATCATCAAAAGCGATATGAATGTGTGTACTTTCTTTTACATTCTTTTTATAAGATGTATTACTCGTTAGTTGCTTAGGTATACTTATCAAGTGTTTAATCGTATCTTCACTATAGTTCTCTTCTAATAAATCTAATTGTATAAGAATGCTTTGCAGTAAATGTTTTGCTTCATCTTCGTACATATCCTCTACAACATTTTTGATTTTATCTATCATGTAAATCCCTCTATTCCTTACTAAAATAACGTAGATTATAGTGTATCATTTTAGTAACGGTGTTTTAAAGTTTTTTATAGATTATATCTAATTATAATTTCATATTAGTACAGTGATATATTAGCGTTAATTTATGTTTATTTCGTATAGATGTTAACATTTCAGTACACTTCTTCTATTACACATCACTTTCACGATATTTTTTATTTATTTTTAAAACGCTTTGTAAATTCTTTTATTTAAATGTATATTTATATAGAAAATAAAAATTACAGGAGCAATATCTATGGAGAAAGTACATACTTATTACAAACATTATTTAAAAAATTGGAGATTTATGTTCATTTGCATATTACCTGCTGTTGCTTTATTATACACTTTCGATGTCATCTTTGAACTACTGTTCCACCAAGATTTCTACTTGTCTAATTTAATATCTGCCATAATATTATTTTTATTATTTATTAATATTAAAGATAAGTTTCAAGTCAAAGATTAAAGAAATTTATGATAACTTCTGTTTTAATTTTGAATACTTTATTTTTGAAAGTGCTCTGCTTTATCAAAAGGTGATGCGACGTTCATCACCTTTTTTTATTTCTACAAAATGAATTTTTTATTAGGTTTTTTATCAATATCGTTTATTGACTTTCCCTACAATTTGATTCAAAATAAAATAGTTCAGCAATGAACAATTTCGAGTTGAATTATTTTAAAATGAAAGGAAGTTATTACTTTGATTCTACATAAACAAGGTATCAAACAAGCCAGTGAAATTGTCCATTCATTTGTAAAAATAAACAAAGAAATTATAAAGTTTACTCATCAAAACGCTTCTACGTTAGGATTAACAGTTCAACAAATGGGCATCTTAAATTCAATTTATGCAACTCCTAATACTACTCTTAAAGATATCTCAGAACGCCTTTCAGTTCCTAAAAGCACAATGAGTGTAAATGTAGATGAGTTAGTTAATTTAGGATTAATTGAGCGAAAACAATCACATGAAGATCGTAGAGAAATACAATTAAAAGTAACAACAAAAGGACAAGAAATATCTAAGAGATCCATTGAAAACTCTACTTCTTATAAAGCAATGGAACTAGCACTAGAACAACTGTCTGAAGAAGATATCCAAATCTTATTACGTATCCATAATGACTTACTAAATTCTCTACAACATTTTAAATAATTCGTCTCAATCATTTTTCAAAACCAATCTGATTTTTTGTTTTTGATTTATGAAACAGCTAGCTTTTGCTAGCTGTTCTTTTTATGGTTCTTTATCATTCTCTTGAGATTAAATGACTAGAACAAGCATACCTTGTCATATGTTTTAAAAAAGATAAGGGACGTGACAACATTGGATAACAATAACAATCAATTTGTTTTTCATACAATAAAAAGTTCGGCAATTAAAAAATTTGTAATTATCGACTTAATTACTGGAACAGGAATTTATTGGACCGTAAATTTCATCTCCTCAAGTGCATTACTTGCAATTATTAGTTGTGTTTTGGGAACAAAAAAAATAAAAAAAATGCAACAGTCTTAAAACTCCAAACAAAAATCTATCTGACCAAAATGAAATTTCTATAACAAACCGTTATGTTTCTGCTTGCAATCTTTATAGTAGTTTTTGAATTGGTGTCTTTCCTTTTTAAATATGCCCTTATATTTCTTTAGAAACTCATCATCCGACATAACTTTCACGTCAACGGTTTCAGGCATTTTCTTCATCCTATTTAATTTCTCTCATACCGTTTCCCTTCACTTGTCCACTTCTTCTTTATCTTCCCAAATCGGTATTTTTTCTTGTCCACCTCTTTTTTTCGGTTGTATATCAAGGGATCTATCCAACTGGTGTAACTCTTCACCAGTTGGGCACGCTTTATTCATTAGCTGAATGACTGTAATAACAACGTCTATCTTTTCGCTCGATGATATCGTCAATTTCGTATGTGACTTGAGTTCGTTATTCTTTTATTAGTCTCATATCATTCATCTACAAGGCTACCTTGATCGCCATATTTAGTGCTTTCGATTAGTTAGCCTCTTTTATATTCCACGTAATTGTGTGATATTCATTATTTTTTCCCCTTTGCTTCACTGATTAACTAAGTGATTTCATATACACCATATAGAATATATTCCACCAGACTTCACTCCTTGAATACTTTTCAAAAAAACAATACATACTATTTTCAAGCCGCTGTATCCACGGCTGGTACTTCTTTCTTTTGTTACAGCGAAGCAGATAGGTTCTTCACTTATCTGCTTTCTCTGTATATTTTTAAAAACATCGTAAACACTACCTACAAGCTGTTTGAACTATCAACTTCACTCTTCTTGTAATGGGAAAGCAAATTATCACAATTGACTAACTCATTCGACTAACTGGCAGACAACTAAAATTGCTGTCTGCTTTGTGTATGAGATTTTATATTTTACATATACTAGTTTTGAACCTGTAGACCAATACGAGCCATTTTGGTGTTTTGAATTTCCTTTCTTGGGATAAGTATATTTTACTTATCCCTTTTTTATTGTATAGATAAATACACTTAGGTTAACAATAATTACAAGCAGATTTTCTGTTTATTCGTAGTTCTAAACCAAAATGTTTTTCTCCTTTAATGGACAGTAGGTACGACTGCTTGTCCTTTTTTATTTATATTTCATACGCTCTTTTTTGACTGCTTCGAATCACTCTATCCTCTTCATCGAAATAAATAGCCCTAAATAAGAATGACCAATATGCGGTACTATATCTCCATCAAATAAAACAAAGGGATTTTCCAAATAGTCGATGTTTGCAACCATATAAAATAGGCAGTTTCTGATTACCCAGAAACCGCCATAAAGATTTGTTAAGTATTAATTTCTTCTCATTACTAAAATGTATTATGTAACTACTAGTAGTTTATATATTTCACTGGATAATTGCTAATAAACATGTGAGAGATAAAAAAGCACACAGAGGAATATATAAAACCCCTTAATGATTTATCAATTCTACGATAAATCATTAAGGGGTTAACTAATTTTACTATGCATTATGCCTATTTCTTCGACGTTCCATCCTTGTTTGTCCTTGGATAGCTTCTACTTTATATTGCGGTTCTTGCTCTATCATTTGATTTGATTGAGCCGGTTCATCATAATTACGCTCATAAATTGTTTCTGGTGTTTTTCGTTTAGAAGATTTCCCACCAAACTTTAATAATTTTATCTTAAACTTTGGTAATCTAGGAATACGAATTTTAAATGTTGGTTTGTTGCGTTTCTTTTTTTGTTTAAATATATTTGTATTTTCAACTTTATTATCTTTTTCTTTTCGATGTAATAACATCGCAAGTAATCCACCTAATATAAGTCCTCCAACTAAAAGGAGAATATATAAGTAATGGCTTGTCATTAAACTAGTCATACGCTCAAGTATGACTAACGACTGTACTTCTTTTATATCCCATAGTAAGGCGGTCCATAATGAGAATAAGCCCAAAGTAAGCCCGTATGTACGAAACCGGAATAAACACGGAATTAACGCAATGCAAGCGGCGATTTTCGCGTTCGCTATTATTGAACTTATTGAAATATCCTGATTCCAAATGACTAACAGTAATGTTATAAATGGTGCATACGCTATCCAGCTACATATACGTGAATATATCTTTTTCGCAAAGTAACTACCGAAACTAGTAAAAAATAAAAGTCCTCCAATAAATAAAGATTGTTCAAGAGGGATTTGCTTTAACATTCCTGCAATTGGAAAGAGGCCGCTCAGTAGCATTAATAATACATCTAATTTCTTCACAATTCCCCATTCCTTTCAAATTTTCTTTTCAATTAATAAAAATCGCTTTTCCATATGATGTAGTTTTTGTATTTCTAAAAAACATCTTAATCCTGTATGTAAATAAAGTAAATACGTAAAAGAAAAGATACATGACAAAGGATAGCCTTATTTACATGAAAAAATGACAAATCCTGCTCATTATTACTAGCAGGATTTGTACACTATTATTTATATTAATATCAATGTATCTTCTTTTTCTAAAATTATTACATCTTCATCTAATTCGTCATTGAATTCTTTAAACTCCCTTGAATCAATATCGGTAGTATAATTTTTAATTAATTTAACCATATGCATTACATACGTATTATGAGTATTTTGTTCTGAGAGCAAGGTTGATTTACAGCACATGTAATGTATCATTTTGGCGATTTCTTCTCTCTCTTCAGATTTTACACCAAGCGGGATAACTTCGAGTATGTACTGCTGTACTATCTCATTACAATCTAATTCGTATGCAGCCGTGCTATAGTAAATTCCCATTTGATCTACAAATAATCTCGTTTCATTCATAACATGTTCTTGGTCTCTAACAATATAGTTCGGTACATCTGAGTTAGTATTAATTCTAATTATGTTTATATCCTCTTTTAAATTTGAGATTATTTCAGGTGAACCCTCAATATTAACGCTTTTATTTTGCAATTCCTCTATCCAATATTTCCTCATATTGGCATCTACAATAAAATAAACTTCTTTATTTTGTTTATGTGCATCTTGTGAAATTTCAACTAATGTTTCTGACATAAATTGTTTAAAACTGACTCCTATATCATTCCTTTTTGATGGTTGTGGTAAAAACACTTTATTATTACCTATATTTAATAAAGTATGATCAATTGTGCCCCATTCTTCTTGACCATATAATTTATATAATATTTCTCTCCCATTTATTTTTGAAAAAATAGGTAAGAAATCATATTTAGACATTTTCTCAATTGATAAATTTACAATTATCCCCGGTAATTTTATCTTATTCCAACTACACTTTAAGAACCCCTTTTGTTCTAACAAACTAAGAATGGCATTAATAATTTCTTTTTTAGATACACTTTGTCCGATAAATAAATTAATAAATGCTGAAATACGTTCCGTTTGAGCGAATCCTTCCCGAATAATTTGCTTTGGATTAATTTTTTCGCGACCATCACAATTTTTTATTGCAATTAATGCTAATTTCATTTCATTTTGCTCACCTGCCGTAGCATGTACAGCTTTTACGACATCGTCTACTAGTTTCTTTTTGTTTTTATGGCTATATTGCATTCTATATGGATTTTGTAACAATTTCCTAATGTTATATCTTACTATTTTTAACAACACCGGATTGTCTGCATTTAATACATAGGAGGAATCTCCGTTTTGAGCTAAAACTATTTTGCTATCTAATAACGCTTGTTCTATCTCTATTACTATATCATCTGACCATACTTCTAACGTAATTGAGTCTAATCCCTTTGGGGCAAATAAAGGTAATAACTCATTCTCATTATTAGTTAATACATTTTCACATTCTGGAAGTAACGTGAAATATGGGCATATTCGTTGGAATTCATTAAAAAGTTCCTCTTTTTCTCTTACTTTTATACCAAATTTTATTTTTGTTCCTTGAACTTTATATATATTTTCGTTATATGGAAGAAGCACTCTTATCTTTGTTCCTCTAATATACTCTTTCGGACATTGGAGAATGTTCTCTAATTTAACTTCTCCCCCTATCCTATAATCATCTTTTAAATTTCTAAAACGTTTAATCCACTTTATTCCTTTTACAGCTTGTTGTACTTTTAACTTTACAAATCTTTGCTTTTTATTATTTGATTCAAATTCAGGAGTTGAAATCAGTATTTGGCTCCGCTTTCGCCCTAAAAGTATAGGGATATCTTTATGATTATATTGTTGATAAAACCTCCTAATCCCTACAGATACTTTTAATAGCGGAATATTCTCACCTCCACGAGTTACGTATTCAAACCGATATACATAAGAGAAATAATCATGTGTTTCTTCATCTTTAATTGGCTCAGACATCGCTTCAGAAACATGTTGTGATCGCAGTGGTGAAAAATATATTTCTTCCTCATTTTTATTTTCCATACGTAAAGGCTGTTCGCAAAAAATATGAGTAATTAGAGCTGGTACCCATTTAGAAAACGTTTTTTTATCATGTAATGCTGGTAAATTACTAATTAAATCATACTGCCATTCTAAATGTGGTGGATCTATTAATTTATTAGGTTTCCAATCATGAATAACCTCATACCAGCTTTGGAAAATATAGTCTAACTGTTCTTGTTTCATTGGTTCTTTTGCTACAATCCAGGGCGTATCTTCCTTTAATATATATGGATTATGCTGAATGAATAATATATCAGAAAACATTTCATACAATCTTTCATTTACAAGTTTTAATTTGCTCGTTAATAAAAATGTTCTATAATGTATCTCTACAATCTCAAGCCATTCAATAGGAAAATAAATATACGATACTTTCTCATTATAGAGGGGTTCTACTATATTTTTAAATGCTAATAACTGTAATTTTTCCATATTATTAATACTTCCTCTCTTAATTTATATTGATCATGAGTAATACTAGAAAAGATACCAATTTTTTAAGCATTAACGAATCAATTTTTAACCAAGCACATTAAAGGAAATAGCTAAATTACATTTGGTTATACAAATAAAACATTATTAAAATCAAATTAATATAAAGTAACTATTAACATATAACTACCTCCTTATGGGACTTTATATTATAAAATCATTATAATGAATTATTATATTTTTTATCTATGATTTACAAAAAAATTACAGAAACTAAATATAATAAAAGGTATCGCCTCTTTATATAGCGATACCCTTTATACACTCTTAATTAAATAACACCTTTAACTTCTTCATTCACCGGCCATTTTTCTAATGTATATGCCATTTCCCAAAATGAATATTCATATTGACTACTAAAAATAAAATGTTGTCTCATACGATTACGGTCTGCCTCTGTTACTTTTTCAGCGATCGTATCTAATCGTGTGATTTGCTCTTCTACTAGAGTACGGAACCAATCAGATCCATATGCAGAAATCCATTCTTGATAAATTGGCTCTTCTGGTTGACATTCTTTTAATCGTTCACCGATTTCATAATATAACCAATAACAAGGTAAAATAGCCGCAATAATATCTCCTAAATGCCCTTCATAAGCTGCACGATACATATGAGATGTATATGCATATGCAGTTGGCGCAGGAATAAAATTATCTTTTTCTTCTTTTGTAATCCCTAATTTCTTTGCGAAATTCTCATGTAATGATAACTCAGCTTCATACGTATTTTGTGCATGGTGTGCCATACGAGCTGTCGTTTCTAATTCAAGAGCCTTTGCAGCACCTAACGTTTGTACTCTAGCAAAATGACTCAAATAATAAGAATCTTGAAGCACATAATATCGAAAACTAGCTAAATCTAATGTTCCTTCGCCTAGTTTTTTTACAAAAGGATGGTTAAAACTTGCTTCCCAAATTGAATCTACTTCTTTACGTAATGATTGTGAAAAAGTCATTTAATCCCCTCCAAATAATGTAAAAAATATACGTATTTATCCACAATTATTAAAGCTGTAAAATAAAAAAACTTTCTTTACAGGCGTAAAGAAAGTGAAATTGACAGTATTTATTCGTTAAATAGCAACGTCTTTCCCACTTCCCTACGCTGGCATTAACCAGATCAGGTACTAAGAGTCTCAAAATTTCATCTGATCTCAGCCTATAAAAGGCCCCCCTAGTGGACAAATATTTAGTTGTCGTATTGTAATTATCATAGCATAATTCGTGGAACTGTCAAAAGAATTAATTACATAACTACCTTAAAAACCTTCTTCTTTCCTTACTTTTAATGAAGTTTCAATTATCATATCTAATAGTTTGCTATAATTAATTCCCGCTGCTTCCGCACTTTTTGGCAGTAAACTTGATTGTGTCATCCCTGGTAATGTATTAACTTCCATTACATATGGAATTCCTTCCTTCACCATCATATCAACCCTTGCATAAACACTACATTTTAATGCTTTATAACAAGCCAGTGACGCTTTATTTACACGTTCCTTTATTTCAGCTGGAAGTTCGATAACTTCTTCAACTGTACTAGTATCATCATATTTTGCATTGTAGTCAAAGAACACAGCAGCATGTCGAATCGAAATGATAGGTAACTGTTGCCCATCAAAAATTGAACATGTAATCTCGTCACCTTTTATATACTTCTCAATTACTACTTCAGAATCCCATTCGAATACAGTTTCCAGCATAGAGGTTAATTCATTTTTATCATAGACAATCTTAACTCCAACACTTGAGCCGCCAGAGTTTGGTTTTACCACTAACGGAAATCCTAATTTATCTAACTCCTCAAGCTTTAGATCCTCCATTTTTGTAAGTTCAATCCAATCTGGTGTTTCTACTCCTTCATAACGCAAAATCTTTTTCGAAATATTTTTGTCCATACATATACCGCTAGATAACATATTGCTACCGCTATAAGGAATACCTAAACTCTCTAGCGTCCCTTGAACTGTACCATCTTCTCCGTACTTTCCGTGTAATGCTAGCAATGCAAAATCAATGTCTTTCGCTTTTTCAATTAAATCCATTTTTTCATTTAACGTAATTGGAACGATTTCATATTTACTCTTATCTAAATGTGCAATCATTTCATTCCCAGTCATAATTGATACTTGTTTTTCAGAGGATACTCCTCCCATAATAACGCCAATTCTCATTTTCTCAACTCCAAGTTTCATTTTTTAAAGTTTCACCAATTATTTGAATCCCGCTAACAATTTCCTGTTCTTTCAAACGTGAAAATCCTAATCGGAATGTGTTCGCTCCTCCTCCATCAGAGTAAAAAACATCTCCAGGAGAAAACGTAACTCTTTTCTCATAACACTTTTGTAAAAGTGTGCGGGCTTGAATTTTTTCTTCCAACTCTATAAACAAATGAAGTCCACCGTCTCCAGTCATTCTTTTAAACGGAATGTACTGATTACACGCCCCAACAGCTAACTCATATTTTTTCTTATAAACAGATCTTGCTTTTTTTAAATATTTTTCAAAATATCCTTCATGTAAATATTGAAACAGAACAGCTTGATCTAACGTAGATGTGTGAATGGTTCTGGCTCTTTTAACACTTTCTAAATAATGTATCAGTTCTTTATCTGCAATGATCCAACCTACACGTAAACCAGGGAAAAGTACCTTTGAAAAGCTACTAATATAAATCACATTATTACCAGCCCCTGCAAAAGTTAATAATGGCGATAAATGTGAACCCGAATAACGTAATTCTTCATTAAACCCATCCTCTATAATAGGGATCTTGTATTTTGAAAATAACCTCATCAATTCCGTTCTTTTCTCCGAACTCGTAACAATACCAGTTGGATTATGATAAGAAGGGATTAAATACGCGAAATCAAAATCCTTTTCACGCAAACTTTTTTCTACTTCATTCGTATCAATACCATCATCATTCATATTAATTCCATGAACTTCAAGTCCATGTAAACGAAAAAGCTTCAATGCAGCATGGTGAGTTGGGTTCTCACAAATAACACGCCCTGATTTCTTCGATAAAGAAGATAACACAATATCTAATCCTTCTGTAAATCCATTTGTAATTAGAATATCTTTGTTCGAAATATCTACACCTTTCATTTCCATGTAATGAAGTAAATAATTCATTAACGGTCTATAACCTTTTGCATATCCGTAGTTCAATACGATATCCCCTTCAATGGACATACGAGTAAGAAAAGCTCTTTTGAAATTTTCAACATCAAATAGCTTTTCGTCCGGGGCTATACTATTAAAAACAATCATTCCTTTTTCCCAGCGAACTCCATGCTTCATTAAGTCTAATTCATCCGCTAATATGGTAACTGTATTAAGTTTATTTTTCCAATCTATTTCAACAGACGAGGTGTTACTTATATCCACCTTCGCAACGAAATTTCCTTTTCCTTTAACTGCATAAATGAGTCCTTCTTGTTCTAAATCCGCATATGCAGAGAGTACTGTATTTCTGCTCACTGATAATAATTCACTCAGTTCCCTTGTTGATGGGATTTTTTGGTCCCCCAACAAATGCCCTTTCATAATCATCTTTTTTAAATAATCCTTTAATTGAATATAAACGGGACGATCTTTTACAACTTTAAAATCTTTAAACAATTTCTTACCCCCTGCAATTATTTTTGCATATTTATTTCATTCTCAAAAGGTCCACTACATATGTATTTTTTATTAATAGCGGTACGGTTATAAAGCCTATAAATCATTTCGATATAAATTGATTACATCTTTTAAAGCAGCTGCTGCAGCTCCGCGTGGATTAGAAGCTCCACCAATTGTAGTGACTTGTCCCATTGTATCTGTAAAGAACGTAATTCCTTTTTCCGTGCCATTTATATTTGCTAACGGATGTTCTTTCTCTAAATTACAAGGTTGTACACTAAGGTTTACTTTTCCATTATCATCTTTATATGCTGATGCAATTAATTTAATTGATTTATTTTGTTCCTTTGCATTTTGAATTTGTTGCGTTGTAACGTGCTCTATTCCGTTTATTTTTATATCTTTGAGTGAATAATCGTTTCCCATTAAACTATTCGTCAAAAGTAATAATTTACAAGCGCTATCCATCCCGCTTATATCTAATAACGGGTTAGTCTCCGCAATTCCTTTATTTTGTGCTTCTTGCAATGCTTCTTCAAACGTCTTATATTCTTCATGCATCTTTGTAAGAATATAATTTGTTGTCCCGTTCAATATTCCTTCTATTTTTTCAATATGGCAACCTGCTAAACTTAGTTGTCCAATGTCTAATGTCGGTAACGCCGCGGCAGTTGCACCGCTATATCGAATGCGTGAGCCTGAAATACGTGCTGCTGTATTCAGTTCACTCCAAGCTGTAACAAGTGCACCTTTTGAAATAGCTACTATATCCATTTGATTTTCAATAGCTTGTTTCATATACTGTTTCCCTGGATTTCCATTTTTAAGATTTGTAGCAGTTGATTCAACCAATACAGTACCATTTATATTAATCGTTCCGCGTTCCTCTGGATAATGTTCGATATATTTTTCAATTGCAGCAGAACCATCACCATACGTCAATAAATCATTAATCTGCAAACCTTTCCCGTTATGTATTGCAATATTTCTTCCTATCACTCCAATAACAACTAAGTCAATTCCATATGTTTCATTTATATATAAATATTTTTCATTTAATAATTTTATAAACTCTCTTCCTACTGTCCCATATCCTGATAATACAATTTGAATTTTCATAATATCCCCCCATATTTTTATACCAAATCCCTCTTTCAATATAATATAAAGCGCCCTCGAATTCCATCGAGAGCGCTTTATATTATCTATTTCGGTAGACGTGATAATTTTCCAACAATTGTTCTATAAAACTCTTGAATGTTAGAAAAACCTAACGTGTCTGAAACACTAAGCCCTACCATATCAAGATGGTCCCAATTTGCTTTCGTTTCAATATGATTCCATTTTCCAATTTGTAAAGACTCATTATTATTTACAAAAGTATTAGACGCAGGCGCAATCATAGAATTTGTATTTACTACACCATCGTTTTGCCACCAAGAAGTATCTATTAATGGTCGGTTTTCTTCATATCTTGCATAAGAGCCTAAGAAGAATGCATTCCCCATTAGCACTTTATTCATTGTTATATGCGGTAGATGCAAACCTGTGATAGGTGCTGCTTGCGATGCATGTCCACTATAGGATAAGTAATATACATCCGATTGCGTCTTTACCCAATTATTTAACTCCTTTGCTCCATCAGTACTTAAATCCCATTGACTAATATCTTTTGTATTCTCCCAAATTGAACTATTTAAAATACGATCAGTATATTGGAAAAAGGACTCTCCAGCATATTTTTTCATACCCCATTGATCCAATTTAAAATCATATAATGTTAAATTATTGTTTCCTCCTAAGCTTGCAGCTGTAATGAGAAAATCTTTAACGAATGGCAATAGAAGACTCCCGTCTGCAAGTGTTGTCCCATTATGAGGAGTTGCTAATGTTGTAACACTATGAACATACGATTTACCACCTTCAAATAGTGGTGATATCTTTGTGTTCGGATGATTTTTCATATAATTTTTTTCTTCATAACTTCCTTCTTTTAATAGCTGTACTAATGTTCTCGTCGTTTGTCCTCCCATACTATGCCCAACTAAATGAACTTTATTTGTTTCACTCCAATTCGGTGCAAAACCACTATATGTTCTACCAAAACGATTATGTCCATGTTTCTCAGCATGTGCCGCACCATAATCTACTGTTCCACCGTTAATTTGCGCGTATAATTCACATGCACGGTCCCAATTACTAGAAACAGGGCCAACAGCAGCCGTATGAACTGTATAACCATTTCTTTTTAAGTCTTCCTGTATATCATGAACACCACCCCAATATTTCACCCCTAGCATTTCTTCCCTACCCCATCCAGCAAATCCATTCACTAAAATGATAGGATAATTATTTTGTTGTCTCTCTTCAGCGTAAGTTGTTTTCGCTGCGAATGAACAAACAGTCACTAATGTAAAAAAACATACTTTTAAAAATAAATTCCCCATACTTTCTCCCCCTAATTAAACGCTTTCATTTTTCTGTGAAAAAGATTGACACAATCAGTTTTTAACTTAAACATAATGTAAAGTATTTTATATACGTTGTATATATAGAAAACATATACAAATGTTGATAAATATTAATTCTAGTAAGCATTTACTTTTCATAACACAACTTGTAAATCTGATTATTTGAATTTATAATTAAATATAGTTTCCTCATGTTAAATGGATTTAAAAATCATAAGAAAACTAATTTCATTGCTTGAAAAGGAGGAAAAAAGCATGCAAGTCGGATTAAACATTCATACATTAGCTCAACCTTCTAAAATAACCCCATCTAATCTTGAGCATAATACTATCTCTTCTACTAAGCATGAAGATAAGAAATCTAATGATCTAATCAAATTTGATATTCGTACATCTGAACAAGAAATGAAACAAGCGGATCATAAATTTAGCGAATTAGACTTATGGAAAATGCTAAAAGACAAAGGTGTACCTTTATGGATGATTTTAGAAATGTTACAGAAATTTCGTAAAGAAAAGGAATCTCAAAATGGTTCGGTTCAACATTCAAATGCGATTGAAGAAACGAGCGAGACTCGATTAAATGAAGTCATGTAAACTATGTTATCTGAATGGTCTATAACTAAAAAGAGTTCAAGGTTGATAGAAACTTTATCAACCTTGAACTCTTTTTTAAGATTTTTCTTCAATCGTTAAAAACTGAACTGATACTTCTCCCTCAAAATCTTTAATTAGCTTTCTTACTTTTACATTTTCATTAACCAATGTATTATCTGTCGACATTTTAGGTTTTTCGTCACCTAAAGATTTTTTTAATTGAAGAAGATGCATTTTTGTTTCATTTGCTTTTATTTCCTTATATATATTATTTTTGGATACAATCACATACCATTGCGTTGGATAATTACGCTTGTTACCTATCCAAGCGTCACTATTGTATATGACAGGGACCTCTTTTCCTTCTAATTTAATACTTTTCAAAGTCTTTTCATCTTCTTGTGCAAACAGTAGAGAACCCTCTTTTGGGAATTTCGGTAACGTATTTACAGGCATAAAATTGGAGCCATTATCTCGTTTACGGAAAACTTTAGCTTTAATCAATGCTTGTGCTGTAGACTCATTTAAAATTAATACCTGTCCGTTTCCATAAGTACCTGTTTTCACAGAAAACACTTCATTTTCTTTCGTAATTTCTTGATAACGATTAATAATTGGTGAAATTTTATTTTCATTTCCAATGATTAATAAACCGTTTGCAGGAAATGGATTCTCCTTTTTAGAACATGCACTAAAACTTATTAATAGTAGTATCGTTAACATAAAAATAGTTAAAGTTCTTTTCATCGCGTTTCCTTTCATCATACAGTTCATTTTTTCCACATACTTTAATGTAGTCTTAAAAGCTAATAAACTCTATTGCTCCATAACCTTATAAAGCTTTTGCAGGTAACGCCAACGGGTTATAAAGAAATATAATACTTGTATACATATAAATGAAATTAAAATAACGATAGAGCTATTAATTATAGAAAAATCGACTAATTGCTGTAATGCCGTATAAGCGACTACAGTATGAATCACTGCAACAACAATCGGTAAGAAGAACATTAATAATAACTGTCTCGTTACAATTTTCTTTAATTCTCGTTTACTTAATCCCATTTTCGAAATCATTTTATATTGCTGTTGATCGCGATCCAAATCAGTATATAATCGGAAATAAATAAAACTAGCAGCGAATGTGAAGAAGACGATTCCGACTAAAACACTTGCCATAAGTAATAATCCATTCGTTTGCTTTGCACTTAACAAATCTATAGTTAAAGCCCGAAATTGAAAATTACCTACTCTAGTATCTTTCTCAAATCTACTAATTAATTCGTTTGAAATTCCCTTCGTTTTCATCCAATCGTCTACAACAAATCCGTAAGTACGATATTGAATGTCTTTATTAACTGGGTCACTAGTAAGAGGTATTCCATCATATACCTGATCTTTAACAGCGATATAAATAGTTCTAGAATCATGTGGTAAAACTAAATTTTCTACGGCTTTTTTCACATGAAATGTCTTTGTCCAATCTCCTTGAATGACTTCTATATTCTTTTTATACTCGCCATTTTTAAATTCTTGTTTTTGTGATACGACTCCAGGAATTAATAAAATTTCATCTTCTTTTTCGATTGTTTCTTGTTGATAGCCTAGTGCTTTAGCAAGATCGTTATATTCACTTAACTTCATTACATCTACACCATTTTCCGTGTATATATATGAAGATGAAGCCATTCGATACGGAATATTAGCATCAGAAAGGTGTTTTTTTATAATAGAAAGATTTTTATTTAATACTTTGTCGTTTTCAAAACTTCCATACAAAAATGTATAGGGATTTGTCATCCTTACCAAATCCCTATTTCCAATTGCAGCTGTTGTACCAATCGCTGTAAATGCAACTGCTGAAACAATAGATACTATAAAAAACATCGTTGCATTATCTTTCATACGGTAAATTAATTCAGAAAATGTTAATATATTTGTTCTCTTTAAAAAGAAAGATTCTCTCCTTTTCGCAAGGTGCAATATATAAACGCTACACTGTGTATATAAAAAGTACGTTCCTATAATTACTAGGAGCACCCCTATTCCAAGCGTAATAAAATTAGTACTTGGGATAAAGCGAAATACTGAAAAATATCCATACCCTATACTAATTAAAGAAAGTAGCGATAATAAAATTGATGCTTTCGGTTCTGGCTTTGGCTTTTCCTCTGCTTGTATAAGTTCCACAAGTTCTGTTACTTTTATCATTTTAAATGTAACGAGCGAAACAATTAAAAATAATAAAAGAAATGTGATGACTGTTAATAATACGGCCTGCACTGGTATATAAAAAGGCAAACCATTACTAATCATTAATACACTTGCGCTTATCAATAAAACTAGTTTAGAAAATACGAGTCCAATTAGAATTCCTATACAAATTGAGCCAAGTCCAATCAACATATTTTCAATTAATAATAATTTCTTAAGCTGTCTCATTGACATACCTTGCATCATTAATATCCCAAATTCTTTCTTACGCGTTTTTAAAAATGAACTAACTGAATATAGAATGAAGAAAAATGAAAATACAAAAATCAAGCCTTGCGAAACTGAAAATCCCAATGTACCAAATGCACTTATTGTTGCACTTGTCGATTTCAACTCACCTTGTAAATCAGGATGAAATAATAAAAGAGCATACGTAAAGAAAATCATAATAGAAAATGCACTACTTAAAAAATGAGCTGCATATGTACGCTTATTACGAAAAATATTATTAAATGCGAACTGACGAAAAGTCATGCCTTTTCCCTCCTAACAAAGAAAGGACATCCATAATCTTTTGATAAAATGCTTGCCTACTTTCACCACAATAAATTTCGTTATATAGTTGACCATCTTTAATAAATATGACTCTGCTGCAAAAACTCGCTGCATACGGATCATGTGTAACTAACATCATCGTAGCTTTTTCTTCTTTATTCAAAGTATCTAGCATCTCCATTACATCATTTGAAGATTTAGAGTCTAAATTCCCTGTTGGTTCATCTGCAAGTAATAATTGCGGCTTATGAACAATTGCACGAGCAATTGCTGTTCTTTGAGCTTGCCCCCCTGAAATTTCAAAAGTTCTTTTACTCAATATATCTGTAATATTTAATTTCTCTGCAATTTCTACAACTCGTTTGTTCATTTCTTGTACAGAAACACCATCTAATGTCATCGGCAATACGATATTTTCCTTTACTGTAAGTGTGCTAAGTAAATTAAATGATTGAAAAACAAATCCTAATTGTTTCCTACGGAATAAAGCCAAATTATCTGATGTCAACTGGAAAGGATTTGTACCATTTATTAATATTTCTCCCGATGTTGGAGAGTCGATAGTAGATACCATATTTAATAACGTTGTTTTCCCGCTCCCTGATGGCCCCATAATCCCTATAAATTCACCTTCTTGAATTGATAAATCAATATCTACCAATGCTTTAAAAGGTACTTTCCCTTTATATACTTTACTAATACTTTTTGCATGTAGAATTTCCATTTATATTCTCCCTTCATTTGCACTTCTCACAATATAGTGTAAATGAATTGTCTTATAGCACATATTGATTCATCTTTCATTTATCTTACACGCTTGTAAGATTTCTAAAAAAACTGATAACAAACCTGTTTTCAAACTATAATTAACGATTATTCATCTTGTAATATCTATATAGTAGCATAAAATACAATGCTACTTATTTCTAGTTGCCAGGACACCTTGTAAGCCTATTAAATATATAAATAAAAGTGGGTTTAAGAAACGATTATCATCATTAAAAGTTGCTGTATTCCTTGTATTCTTTATTAGCAACATAAAATATATTATAAAGAATCACTATAGAACTTCAAAACGATGAATAATAACTTATAATTCATAAGTATAATCCAAAAGTAAATAGTACATAAAAAAGCTTAGAGCTTTAGCTCTAAGCTTTTTTAAAATCATTTCATTCCATTATAACTCCTTTTAAAGAGCAATATTTTTTATCCACTCTGATTTGCTTAATAAATAATGATTATATAGTTGGTTTTCTATCGTCTGTTTGCTCAAATAAGTAAATCCACATTTTTCAATAACTTTATTTGATGGTACGTTGTTAATTAAAGCAATTGCGTTGAGGACATCTACATTTGTATTTTTAAACAAATAATCAATTAACCCTTTAGTCGCTTTCGTAGCGTAACCATTGCTTTGATACTCGCTTGAAATAGCATACATTATTTCTCTATTTGGTGAAGGGAGTTCTTCTTTAATGCTTGTGCAGCACCATCCAATAAATTCATTTGTATCTTTATTAAATATTCCTAGCTTTAATATATGATCATCTATGTTACATGTATTTTTCACTGCATTAAGAAATGCTTTATTTGCTGGTATTTCATCATTAATAACCCAGTCAATCCTTTGTTCTTTCGTTGATTTCCAGTCTGGTAAAAACTGTTCTATTTCCGGTTGATTCGATATTTTATAAATACTCTCCGCATCTTTGATAGTAAACTCTTGCAAGTATATATCTCCACAGTCTATTCTAAATAAATTAGTCGAACTCTCTTCTCCCATGTTAATCCCCCTTAATTACATTAAAGCGCCTTAATCTGCTTCGTAAGTTCTATAAATCGTTCATCAAGTTCTTTATATTCTTTATCGTTAGAAGTTAAAAAGCTTAATTTACCTAATACTTCTTGTCTCTCTGTTTCTAATGTTAAACGTAGCTCTTCAATATCATCTCTTGTTTTAATAAGTTCCTCTAGCTGCTTTTGTATCGTATTATTTAAAAACACGAGTTTCGTGTTAGTTGTTTTCTCCAGAAAATATCGATCGTGAGAAACTATAACGAGTGTTCCATTATACTCAGCTAATGTATTTTCAAGCTGTTCACGTGAAGGAAGGTCAAGGTGATTCGTCGGTTCATCTAAAATAAGTACATCTTTTTCATCTAAAATATAAGCCATTAACTTGCATTTTACTCGTTCTCCCATACTCATATGCTCAATCGGCTCTTTCCATTGAGAAGCTTGGAATCCTAAATGTTTCATTAAACTTTGGACTTTTCCTCTTTCTTCAAATGTCTCTTTAAAAAATAAATCTTCTGGTGTTTTATCTAGTGGTAAATCAAATACTTCTTGTGTTAAATAACCGATGTTTGCAGATGGTGAAATCCATACTTCTCCTTGTACAGTTTCCGTTCCCATAATCATCTTCAGTAATGTTGTTTTCCCACAACCGTTTGGTCCAACAATCGCAACCTTCTCACCGTGCTGGATTGTAAAATTAACGTTTTCAAATAATGTCTTTCCATGAAAGTCTTTTTTTAATTTCTTTACTTCTAAAAAGCGTTTTCCTACTTTTTTATTCGCTTGAATAGAGAACTCCACTGAATACTCTTCTTTCAGACGTTCTACTTTCGTTTTCTCCAGCTCTTTTTCGAGACGTTTTCGTTTTGACTTCACTTGCGCATCCATTCGCTTCGCTTTTACACGATAAAACTCTTTAACTCCTTCTTGTTTTGTAGACTGTGCGTGTGCCTTTTGTGACCATGAACTTAATTCTTTTATATGTGTTTCTACTTGTTCTATCTTTTTTTGTTGTTTTTCATATTCACGCTGCTGCGTCATTCTTTTATGCTCACGTGCTTTCATATAACTCGTATAATTACCGATATGGTCAATTAATTTCTTATCCTCAATTGACCATATTCTAGTTGCGACAACATCTAAAAAGTATCGATCATGCGATACAACGATAACTGTACCCTTCATATTTTTTATTTGCTTAATGAGAAATTCCGTACTCATCTCATCTAAATGATTTGTCGGTTCATCTAATATTAATAAATTAGGATTTTCGGCAAATCCTTTTGCTAGTCGAACTTTCAGCTTTTCACCACCACTTAAAGTAAGAAAATCGTTCGTTGGCACGCCCCATTTCGCAAGAAGTTCTGCTTCTTTTGCAATCATATCATTACTAATAAAAGATTCTATTTCTTGTTCAACATATGCCGTTGTCATATTCATTTGCTGCCATTCAACAATCCCTTTTGATGGCTCAATCTTCCCATTTATTAATTGAAGTAACGTTGATTTACCGGCACCGTTTTTACCAATTAATCCGATAACATCCCCTTGTTTAACTGTCACATTCATTTTCTCTAACAAAGTATTTTCCTTTATTTCAACATAAACATCATTTAATTTTAAAAGTTCTTTCATAATACCGATCCCTTTCATTAAGGGAGAATAAAAAAATCCTCCCAAATAAATTTGGCAGGATTAGTCATTAAAATATTTATACCCAAATAAGCTATTGTACAACATAAATAGCAATACCGTTGTATGGAAATTGGGCAGACTAATCCTATTTTTTAGAAATTGAAATTTATTTAATTTCAACATTTAAAAATAAGATTAGTTAATCATCGTCCACCCATCAATCCTTTCCGTCATAAGTAACCATATTGTACCATACTAGTATGGTATGAGTAAATGCAATTATATGTGCTGTCATAAAGATTACTGTCTTCTAGGTCTATTTATCATTTCTTAACTTCATATTGAACAAGCATAAATTACATTTGTTGTACTAATTTCTTTAGATTTCCCTAGTAATAAACTTCTAAGTACTCCCTCTTATATAATTTTTATATAAATTTATGATTAATTATATATTATACATACTACATTTCAGTTCTTATAATAAAGTTATCATTTTTAAGGAGGGATTCTACAATGGAATTTAGCAAACTAGGAAACAGTGGATTAACAGTAAGTAAGATTGCATATGGGAACTGGATAAACCATGGCGGGAAAGTAAATGAAGATATTGCAAATGATTGTGTGAAAGCCGCACTGGATGTTGGAATTACAACGTTCGATACTGCTGATGTTTATTCGGACACGATAGCCGAGGAAGTACTTGGCCGGTCTTTGAAAGGTATACGACGAGAAAGTATAGAACTATGTACAAAAGTATGCCATCCGACCGGACCTGGAAAAAATGATCGTGGATTATCGAGAAAACATATTATAGAAAATTGCAATGCATCGTTACAGCGGTTGCAGACAGACTACATTGATGTCTATTATGCACATAGATTTGACTCAACAACTCCCCTTGAGGAAACGATGTTAGCTTTTGCTGATCTTGTAAGACAAGGTAAAGTCCTTTACTTAGGCGTAAGTGAATGGACATCAGAACAAATTACCCGCGGTGCAGCACTTGCACGAGAATTGAACATTCCACTTATCGCTAGCCAACCTCAATATTCGATGTTGTGGCGTGTTATTGAAACTGATGTAATACCAACATGTCAACGTGAGGGGCTTGGTCAAGTTGTTTGGTCTCCCCTTGCACAAGGTATTCTCTCAGGAAAATATCAACCTGGTAAACCCTTGCCGACTCAATCACGTGCTAATTCAGATGCTGGTAAACCATTTTTCCACAAACTCGTGCAACGTTGGATGAGTGATGATGTACTCACTGCAATTCAGAAACTCAATCCCATCGCGCAAGAAACTAATCTTACCCTACCACAACTCGCAGTTGCTTGGGTACTACAAAATCCAGCTGTTTCCTCTGCAATTATTGGCGCTTCAAATCCGGAGCAAATAAGAGAAAACGTAATTGCTTCTAGTGTTAAATTGCAACCTGAAATTATGGATCAAATTGATAGCGTACTAAAAGGTTTCGTTGAGTACGATCCGAGTAAAACAGGTTGAATCATCAGTGACTTTAAAATAAAAATAGAAGTTTCCCTTTCCAAATTTCCACTGCCCATCCTATCAAGATGGGCTTTTACTTTTCAAATTCAAATTGTGAAGTCGCATAAACCTCTCTAACAACTGTTAAGAAGTTCTCTAACACGACAGACTTTTCATCTTGTCTCCATCCAACATATAAATTTATTTTCGGTGTATTTTCTTGAATGTCTTTATACATGACACCCGATTTTTTATAGCTTTCCACCGATGATGGAACGACAGAAATCCCCATTCCTGCTGCAACTAAATTCACAATCGTTTGCATTTGGATCGCCTCTTGAACAATATTCAAACTTACTCCATGTTCCCAAAAGTAACTAATAATTAAATCATAAAAATTTGTACCGAAATGACGAGGAAATAAAATAAATGGTTCATCAACTAATGATTTGATTGAAATGTTACGTAACGAAACTAAAGGATGCTCTTCATGCAAAACTAATTTTAAACATTCCTCAGAACAAACTTCGGAAACTAATATTTCATTATTTTGCTTGGAACGAATAAATCCAATATGAATTTGTTTTTCATATAGCGCTTTTATTTGCTGGTCTGTTGTCATCTCGCGTAATATAAGCTGTATTCTAGGAAAACGTTCTCGAAATTTTTTTAATATGTCTATTACGGTTTCTGTAGAATCGACAAAACCGATTATTAAATGTCCTATCTTCCCTTCATCCGCAAGCTGTGTTTCTTTAATAGTTCTATCTACTTGAAGCAATGTTTGCCGCGCACCTTCTAAAAATATTTTTCCAGCATCCGTAAGTTCAACCATTCTTTTTGTTCGATGAAAAAGTTGAACTCCTAATTCTTCTTCTAATTTACGAATTTCTTGACTTAAAGGAGGTTGTGCCATCATAAGACGCTCTGCTGCACGACTAAAGTTTAATTCTTCTGCCACTGTTATGAAATACCTCATTTTACGAATATCCATTTCAATCCCCCAGTCATTATCAATTACCCAAAAAGCACTTTTATTACTAAAAAGCATGTGTATGACTAGTTGTTCTTTTTCCTTTTCAGTTGAGTTTATCTTCTCTTATGTAAATAATTTTACATTCTCAAATTGTATCAGTATTACAAAACAAGGCTAAAAAACTTATCTTAAAAGTTCTTTAGCCTGAATCACTTTTTACACATTAAAAAATATTATTCGTACAACGGTACCTTTACCAACCTCTGAATGGATTCCTACACTATGTCCTAATTGTTTCGTAATTTCATATACAAGATATAATCCCATTCCTGTTGATTCTTTAAAATCTCTACCGTTTTCTCCTGTAAAGAAAGGTTTAAATACTCTTGGTAAATCTTGCTTCGGTATCCCTACGCCACTATCGGTAATTTCAAGTACAACTGTATTACCTTCCTTACATGCTTTCACTTTAATCTTTTCTCTACTACCTGATGAATATTTAATCGCATTCGATATTATTTGTCCAATTAAAAATTGTAACCACTTCGCATCACTTTCTACAGTAATACTCTTATCAATTTCAAGCTCTGGGTATACAAAATTCCGAATAAAAAAGCGTTTATGTTCATGCACGGAATCATTCACTATTTTATGTAGTTGTACTCTTTCTACATAAAAATCTTGTGTAAATGCTTCTAAACGTGCGACATACAGTGCCATCTCTAACCCCTTTTTTAACCTATCTGTTTCCTCATTAATGCTTTCAAAACGTGAATCCACTTCATCTTGTGTAATTAATTCTATTACAGATAAAGGTGTTTTCATTTGATGAATCCACTGATTCATAAAGGTTAAATGATCATTATTTTTCCTCTCTTGTAACTGGAGCTGATTTTGATAATGTCGATATTGTACTTCGAGCAAATCTTGGAGAGCAGTAGATAAAACTGCAAAATCAGATTTTTGAACAGATTCATCCAAAGATTGCAACGGATTTGCTAAACGTTCATAAAAAGAACGATGTGTAAAATAACGAAATACTAAATAACTTACCATAAAAAAAGCACCTAAAAACATTGCATATAATGCCGTTGAAATATGATTATGCCCATCAAACCAATAAACTAAGAATATGGCTAGTAGTTGGATCGCAGTAAAACAAATAAGTGGTATATGATCACGTATAAATAACCTTATCATTTTTCCATACCATTATCCCAAGTAATATGTAATCTATATCCAACACTACGAATTGTTTCAATTGCTCCTTCAATTTGTAACGTTTTTAACTTTTTACGCACACGTGTTGTATTTACACTTAATGTATTATCATCAACATAAGATTCACTATCCCATAATTTATTTAATAATACTTCCCTACTCACAACACGCGGATAGTTTTTCATTAACATCTCTAATAAAATGGCTTCGTTTCTCGTTATATCAATCTCTTGGTTCCTAAGTTTTAATACAAGTCTTTCGGGATATAAACTAAGACCTTGTTGCTCAATCATTCGTTCTTCTAGTTTCGGTGCATAGTCTCCATAAGCACGTCTTAAATGACTACGAATTTTCGCCATTACAACTTCATAATGAAACGGCTTCGGAATAAAATCATCGCCACCATTTTCTAACGCCATAACTTGATCCATCGTACCTTCACGGGCCGAAATAAATAAAATCGGACATGTGGAAACCCCGCGAATTTGACGACACCAATAGTAACCATCAAAACTTGGTAAATTAATATCTAATAAAACTAACTCCGGTTGTTCTTCTAAAAATATGTCTAACACATTTTGAAAATCCGTTACAATAATTCCTTGGTAACCGTATTTCGCAACATATGTTGATAATAACTCCGCAATTTTCATATCATCTTCAACAATCATAATTTTAACCATCTCTGAACTCCTTTTTGATCCACAATCTCAAATATACTTATATAAATAAATACTACCTCTTTTCACAAAATCCGTAAAATAGAAAAAGGATACTTTTATACAAAAGTATCCTTTTTCTATTTTTCTTATTTAATATGAAATGCATTTAGAGAAAATCCTAACTTCTCCACATATTCCCTTCCTAGTTCCATCCGCGCCGTTTTTAGTGGATCCACAACTTGGCAAATTTTTAAATTACCTGCTGCTGATAATAAAAGAGTTGCATAAGCTTTAGACATTTCTAATTCTTCATGTAAAAATGTCACCATATTACGTACAGCACGATTCGCTGCATCATCTAGCAATTTCTCTGAAGCAATCGTCATTATTTTTTCTTTTTGAATAGCCAATGGTAATGGCCATTTCTTTCCTTTTATAGTCTGAACAGTTACAGTTACCTCACCAGCAACCTCTACTCCACTAACACCAATTTCACCATCACCCATCGCAGCGTGTAAATCACCTAATGCTAAAAGAGCACCAGGAACATTTACAGGTAATAATAATGCTGTTCCTTCTTTAATCTCTTTACAATCCATATTCCCGCCATGATCATGCGGTGTACCACATGAAATACTCTCTTCTTTCGGTGCAGTACCAATCACACCAATCATTGGATTAATTGGAATTTGCAGTTCATTTGAAAATGAAACATGTCCATTATGTATTGGGACAATTTTTACTGTATTTTCATTTAACTTATCACCCATTACACCAAGGTTCGCACCTGTCGTTAAAACGCCTTGCCCTGCAATTTTAATTTTTTCAATCATTACGACTAAAATATCGCCAGGTTCTGCGCCTTTAATATATACAGGTCCAGTCGCTGGATTAATTCGATTCCAATCTAATTCTTGAAACACAACATCTTCAGAATCAATTTGATTTTCAAAGCAATCATATGTTTCAAATACAAGACGGCTCCCAATTTCTACTTCAATACATGGATTATTTTCTGGTGACATTGCGTAAATGATATGTTCTTTATGTATACGATGCATAGTACCCCTCCTTTTTCGTTTTTATCTTCTATATAATAATTAGCTTTTATCTGTATAAGCTCCTTTTTAAAATTAGTAGTTATTTTCAAGAAAAATGCACTTAGCTCATTTTGAAACATACACTCTTTACTATAACAGGTAAAGAAAGGTGGTATTACAATGCCCCTTATTCCATACAACGAAAGTGACGTTGATTTACTAGCTCGTTTAATTCGAGCTGAAGCTGAAGGTGAAGGACGACAAGGTGAACAACTTGTTGGCTGTGTTGTCGTAAATCGTGTGTTTTGTGATTGTTTAGATTTTAAACAACTTCGATCTGTGCGTGATGCAGTATATCAAAGCCCTGGCGGATTCGAAGCAGTGCAATTCGGATATTTTTACCAACGCGCCCGTGAATCAGAAAAAGAAATCGCAAGAAAAGTTTTACAAGGTGAATGGCGCTGGCCAGCACGATGGGCTCTTTGGTATTTTCGTCCAGTTGGAGCTTGTCCACCCGAATGGTATAATCAGCCGTTTGCAGGGCAATTTAAAAGCCATTGCTTTTACGAACCAAGTGGTGATGAATGTCCAAAAATGTATTCAAGATAGTAAAAATTAAGCAACGCAAGTACTTATTCTATTGAGTACTTGCGTTGCTTTTAACTATATTTTAGAAATCTAATAATGTGACGAATTTTCTAGCGCCTACCACATGTATTAATAATGGTATACGTGGACCACTTGATTGATTCATAATGAGCCTATATAAAATGGTAAATAATTGTTTTTGATTTTCTTTCATTATTTTTATATTTTCATGATGACAAATCGTATACAATTGCTCCATTAGTTTAGAATGATCGTTATTAGAACGAATTATTTTACAAACTTCTACTAGCCATTTTTTCTGCCGTTCATCTAATGTGTTATAAAACTCCGTATTTTTCTCTTTATTTACCGCAATTAATTTTTTAGATTGAAAGTTTCTTATCCAATACTCAGCACGATTACTTATCGCTATCATTTCAGGTAATGCATAGCTCCTATCTATTTTCTCTAATATATCTTGTAAAATAGATGAATCAAAATTTAATAACGGTAAAGTTCCTGCTACTTGATTAAACTTTGGATACTCTTTAAATTGGCTATCAAGTCTAGAAAGTTTAATTGCATCAAATAAATCTTCATTTTTGAGTGTTTTATTTTCATAACTATCCTTCAATCTCTCATACTCTGTATAATTGCGAATCACATCTTCATCAAGTCCAATATGAAAAGCTGCGCCGGGCCTATATTTTGCAAACATAAAAAGAATCACATCTGGTACATACACTTTTAATAAGTCCCTAGGTGTAATACTATTCCCTGAAGAACTGGACATTTTTTCATGATGCCCTTTAATTCCAATGAAATCATAAGCAACGTATTGAGGGGCTTCACAATTGAATATTTCTCTTGCAATTTCTTTTGATACATTATAACTACCAGTTTCCGATGAATGATCTCTTCCGCCCGGTTCGAAAATAACATCCTCTATCATCCATCTCATCGGCCAATCGATTTTCCAATTCAGTTTCATTTGACTTGTATTTAATATGGATAATTTATTTTGATTTCCACATTCACAGTCATACCTAACTGTTTTTAATACTTCATCAAAATGTGTAATAGTTGTTGTATCTTTCCCACAGCTCTCACAATATAACGTAACGGGATAAAAGTTTTCTCTATCTTCTTCTCGGTGTATTCCTGTTTTAAACCCCATTAAAATATCATATATTTCTTTTCTTTTCTTTTATACAAAGACTCTAATATGTTTTCGTTATACCTTCCGCTTCTATATTCAGCATGTTGATATATGAATTCCACTTCAATCCCAAATGCTTGGAGCGATTTCTCAAACTCTTTTTCAAAATGCTCTGCGTACGAGTTATGACACCCATACGGATCAGGAATATCACAGTATGGCATACCAATATATTTTGCAAAAGATGGATCAATATTTTTAGGAACTTTTCTAAACCTGTCATAATCATCCCATGAAAAGATAAAACGAGTCTTTTTCCCTAAATCTTGCAGAGCCCTTACAACGAAATAAGTCGTTACTATTTCACGGAAGTTCCCAATATGAACAGAACCAGATGGACTAATTCCAGCTGCACAAACAAAAGTTTCTTTGTTTGGATTTTTTCTAATCAATTCATGTGCTACTTCATACGCCCAATGCATATGTTACTCACCTCAATTGTATTTTTGTTTTCACATTTTCAGTTTTATGCAATAAAAAAACTCCCACCCCCAAGATTATTCATCTTGAGGACGAGAGTTATTAACTTCGCGGTACCACCTCAGTTTGTTAATACGTCACCATATTAACCTCTTCAGGTACGGCAGAACATGCTTATACCCTATCTCTATAACGGGAGAACCCGTCGCACCATCCCTAAATGAATTAGTTCCTTGCGCAGCTCTAAGTCTTTTTTCATTAAGATGTATACCGCTCTTTCTCAGCTACCAGAGCTCTCTGTACGTATTCTTTCTTAACTACTCTTCTCTTCAATGCCATTTTGAATATTAGTTTTTACATATGATAATTTATAACGTATATATTGTCAAATTTTTCTGAACAAAAATATAAAACTACCTAAAAAAAACATTTTATCGCTTCTAATTGAATTCTGTGGCTACACTCATCACAACAATATGTCCCTTTCGGTTTCTCTTTAAATCGCTTATATTTTTCACTTCCTTCGTATACTCGGAATATATTTTTACACGAAAAGCAAACAATCTCATAAAACAGCATATGCATTTTCCTCACAGTGTTTATACATTTTTTTAATAACTTGAAAAGGTCTGTTTTCGACATTGCAAATCTTAATAATCTCTCACAAAAGGTTTACCTCTATTCTTATCGAATTATATAAATATCTTATAAAGCGAGGTGAACATCTTGTTCAGTAATATAGAATTAGTTTTAGATGCTAAAGCAAGTTTAGCTGAAGGACCATGTTGGAATGAAAAAAAGCAGCTTTTATACTGGGTTGATATTATGGAGAAAAAACTATGCATTTATACCCCCGCTAATAATTCAAACCGAGTGATTGCCCTCAATCAGCAAATCGGCTGTGTCGTTCCATATCTAGATGATGTAGTACTTTTAGCTCTAGAAAAAGGGTTTTATTCTTTTAATCTAAATACAGAAGAGCTTACACATATTTATGATCCTGAACCACATTTAATAGAAAATCGTTTTAATGACGGGAAATGCGATCCGGCTGGCCGCTTTTGGGCAGGCACTACTGACTTATATGGTATAAGTGGCGCCGGTTCCTTGTATTCTTTAAATAATAATCTCCAAGTAGAGAAAAAGGTATCACATGTAAATACATCAAACGGCATAGCATGGTCTCCTGACGATACATACCTTTATTTTATTGATACACCTACAAAAAAAGTAGTCCGTTTTCATTATGATATACATACTGGTGTAATTAGCAATCCAACAGATGTTATCATCTTCCCTGAAAATGAAGGTCTACCCGATGGTATGACAATTGATGTAGAAGGTTGTTTATGGATTGCACATTGGGGAGGCTCGAAGATTACTAGATGGAATCCCTTGACTGGAGAACAGATTTTAAGTATTCCGATTCCTGCTTTATATGTAACGTCGTGTACATTTGGAGGACCTAATTTGACCGATTTATATATCACAACAGCCAGAACAAGAATGACTGATGCGGAATTAAAACAGTACCCACATGCTGGTGGTATATTTCGAATTCAAATGAATGTTAAAGGTTGTCCAACCTATTCATTTCGCCATGAAACTATTGGAGCTGAAACACTATGAACAGAATCGATTACATAAGACAAGAAGAGAAAAAGTATCACGATCTTTGCTATGAACAATATAAATTATTCGAAGCGGGATCTTGGCTTTATAAACCTGTTAAAACAGTTATGGACATGCTGAACTATCTTGAAGAACAGAAAGACCTACAAATACTGGACCTTGGCTCTGGTGTCGGTAGAAACAGTACTCCGATTGCACAAAAAATTATGAATAGTGGCGGCACTGTTACTTGTATTGATCTACTTGATTCGGCTTTAATGAAGTTACAAGTTTATAGAAAAGAATATGGTGTATTTGAATACATAAAAACGGAACAAGCAGCAATTGAAGACTACTATATTGCTCCTAATACTTATGAATACATCGTTGCAGTATCAAGTTTAGAACATGTTAGATCAATAGACGATTTTAAAAAAGTGCTTCACACTATGAAAAATGGGACAAAGAGTGGCGGTATCAATTGTTTAATAGTTAACTCTAACATTTAAGAAATAGATTTAGAAACAGGAGAAGAATTAGATGCTTTAATTGAAATTAACCTTTCTACGGAAGAAATGATACGTACACTAAAAGGCGTTTATAACGAATGGAAAGAAGTAAAAGTTGAAATGAAAAATTTAGCGTATGATATTGTACGAAACGGTAAACACATTCAATTAAATACGAATGCGATTACTTTTGTCGTGCAAAAATTGTAGTTTATATGAGTGGTGACAATTTTTATTTTTTATAGTCACCACTCGTATATTTATGTAAATATCATTCCATCGTAATTACAATTTTCCCTCTAGTATGCTGACTTTCACTCAAAATATGAGCTTCTCTAACGCCTTTTTCATTAAACGGCACAACTTTATTAATGATTGGTTTGATTTTTTCAGCTTGGATCAAACTAGTTAATTCGTCTAATTGCTTTCCACTTGGTTTTAACCATAAAAATCCTGATCTTATACCCTTTACTTCATGAAGTGGTTCATGAACGATAGAAACTAGAACACCACCAGATTTAATAATTTGAAAACTTTTTTCTTGTACTTCTCCGCCGATTGTATCTAACACAATATCATAATCTGATAGTAGCTCTTCAAATTTATCTTTTTTATAATCAATAACAAGGTCAGTACCTAAAGACTTTAAAAACTCTTCATTTTTACTACTTGCAGTTGTTGCGACAAAAGCCCCAAATGATTTTGCGATTTGAATTGCAAAACTCCCTACTCCGCCCGCTCCAGCATGAATTAATACTCGGTCATTTTCTTTTATTTGTGCATAATCGACAAGACTTTGCCAAGCTGTAAGTCCTGCAAGAGGTATAGATGCTGCTTCTTCAAAATTAAGATTATTAGGCATTTGCGCTACTAAATTTGATTTCACTGTAATGTATTCAGAATAAGAACCTTTCCCTGTATTTTCAGGTTTCGTAAACACTTTATCTCCTATTTTAAAATGATTCACATCTTCTCCAACTTCTTCAACTATTCCAGCAACATCTAATCCTAATGTAATTGGAAATGAAAATCGCAACTTTTCTTGTAAGTCTCCCTTTCTTATTTTCCAATCAACAGGATTGACAGATGTTGCGTGTATACGTATTAATACTTCATTACATTTAACAACTGGTTTAGGAACTTGTCTTTCTTGTAATGCTTCAACACTACCATATTGATTAATAACAATTGCTTTCATTTCCTCTCCTCCTTGTTGTTTATTGTAATAACAAACAATTATTTTTCAAAATTTTCCGCCTTGGATGACAATAAATATGTTAGGAGGTGATATTTATGCTACTCTACTAATTAAGCATCATGAGTGCAAAAAACATTTATTTCACTTAAATACAATCTAATTTACGCCTAAGAAACACCCAAAGTTATATTTCTCTTTATTTATTAATGACCTTTAAATGAAACGGAGAGTGTGCTATGAGTGAACAAGTTTTCAAAGTAAACGGTATTGATATATGTACAGAAAGCTTTGGAAATCCTAATAACCCAGCAATATTATTAATTATGGGAGCTACGTGTTCAATGGTTTATTGGGATGAAGAATTTTGTGAAAGGTTAGCTAGCACAGGAAGGTTTGTCATTCGCTATGATAACCGTGATGTTGGGCGTTCTGTTACATATGAGCCTGGGACTTCCAATTACACTGTAGCAGATATGGCTGAAGATGCAATCAGAGTACTCGATGCGTATCATATTGACAAGGCACACCTTTTTGGCATGTCATTAGGAGGTATGATTGCTCAAATTGCTGCAGTAAAACACCCAGAAAGAATTTTGACCTTAACATTACTAGCAACAAGCGTTATTGGATCTGATAACAATACTCGTGATTTGCCTCCAATGGATGAAAGAATTTTGACACATCATGCTAATGGTGCAAATTTAGATTGGACAAATAAAGATGTTATAGCGAAATATTTAATTACAGGATCACGTCTACTCTGTGGATCAAAGCGTATATTTGATGAAGCAAGAACTTTAAAACAAGTAAAGCAAGAAATAGAACGTGCTAACAATCTATTAAGTATGTTTAATCACGCCCTCCTTACAGGTGATGATTCTTATGAAGGTATACTAAAGTCGTTACTAGTACCTACTTTAGTAATTCATGGTACGGACGATACAGCTCTTCCACTTGAACATGGACTCGCACTTATTGATGAAATTCCGAACTCAAAGCTATTATCCCTTGAAGGTACAGGGCACGAGATTCATCCCGATGACTGGGATAAAATTATTAAAGCAGTTTCAGAACATATATCCTGTATAAGATAAGAACAACTATTAGAAGGGGCACAAATTGTTTTGCCCCTTCTATTTATCCCGCTATTTGTGGGCAGTAAAACTCCCACCTCAAAATTCAGCTGAAGCAAAGAAATTAGGTGGGAGATAAACTGCCCGTAAACGCCCGATTGGTTCAACTAATAATCAGTGGGGGATGAACAAAACCCCCACTGATTATAGTTTCACTTTATAAAGATTACGATACAATATCAAAAACCCATCACTGCATTCGTATGTATAGTGATGGGCTCTACCTATATTTTTCTATGCTTAAAAAAATGGACAATCTAACTGGTCAACAGATTCCCACGATTTTTTTTTTACATTTTCGGTGGATTTACTATTTTCTAGTGGTACGTGTTTAAATGGATTCATTTCAACTTTTAATAGAGATGATGGTTCTATATATAAAGAAAAAACATGGCTACTTGGCAAGGTTTTTGATACATCAATATCTCCTACTTGTTTAAATAATTGCTGGGCCGCAAAGAAAAAGAAATTAGTTGGATTAGATTGTTTATTAAGCCAAGCAATCATTTCAGGCGATACTGATTTATTAATGTTAATTTTCACTCGATCACCACGTTTATATCGCCTAGATCGCATACTTCCACCAACTAACTTATCGTTAAGTTTGTAAACCCTAACTCTTTTTGCTTATGCTCTCTATATTTTGGCGAGCATGTATATACTAATAACCCACGAGCATTGGTGAATAACGGGTTATCTACAAAGATCACATTTTTCAAGCGTCCTTTTTGTTTCAAAATCATTTTTAAGCTATTTTTAATAATAACTGCGCCCCCACCATAAATAAATACATATGGATCGTCTTTCATATCATCAATTTTGTTAATAATATCCGTTGCGACACGTGCTGCTAAACCTAAAAATGCTGGCTGCGATTCCTCAACTAACAATGCATTTCTTGGGTGCTTTTCATTTAAATAAATTTGGTTAAATTCTGTAATGCTATCAATTGTTTTCGTAGGATATTTCCGATTCCATCTCGTAATAATTTGTAGTAACGTTTCTTTTACACCGTACGATAATCCTTTACTTAATTGCGGACGGAAATTTACCCCTAATGAAACAACTTCTTCCGTTGTCCCCGCGCCAATATCAAAAGACAATAAAGTTTTATCTACAAAATCAATTTCTGAAACTTGATTTTGTTCACATTCTATTTTATGTTTCACAACATTTCCTTCCTCATCATATACAATCCCCCACGTCCCAGAAGCGCCTTCAGGTAGACATTTACAAAACTCAATAGAAACATTAATCGTAACATCGCGTCCATTTGGATAATGGAATATGACCTTGTGATTACCCATATACCGTTTCGCATTTTCAGCAGCAATTTCCTGTGTAATAAGTTGCATTGGAAGAGCAACAGATAAATCATAACGAATATTAATATGACTTGAAGTAGGGCTTTGACGCATAGCACTTATCGCTAAACCTGAAAGGATTGTAATGACCATTAACTCATCAGTAGATTTATTTGATTTTTTCTCCACTTCAGTACCTTTTAATTGATCTTGAATCACTTTTTCTCCAACGATGTATCGTACATTATTTAACATTAGCGATGGAGAACTAATGGTCACATCAATGTGATTCTCTAATTCTGACGATGAAACTTCACCCTCATCTAACAACCCCGTAGACTCACCTATATATAAGGAATAAATACTCGGAATAAAAATAGGTTCCTGCCCTTTCACCATTAACTTCAAACCATTATTTCCTGCATCTGCACCAGCTTTTAAAAGAATAGACATAACTACCCCCTAAATTAATCTGACATCCCTTCCAAATATATGCGAGCCCATTCTTTTACATTCAAATGTAATGTAATTTTTTCTTCATCCTTTAAACAAAATATCATAAACATTCACTTCATATGTAAAAAATGTTTGACATAAAACTTTTCCAATTTTATACTATGGATGTAAAGAGTTTTTTACAAAAGTGGAGGTGCAATTATATATTGAATACTAAAAAAATTATTTTTGTAATCATAACTTTATCTTTAATCGCTATACTTGTACATGGCACATACAAATACATAACTGAAGGTTCAATTTTGGGTGGGACTATTTTCGCTTCTTCTTTAATACTTAGTAATTTAATTAATCATATTACATGGGGAGATCCAAACGGAGTATCGAAAGAAAGTCAAGATGAGATGGGACAACAAATTACATATAAAAGCTTTAAAATCGCGTATTTTGTGCTTGTAGGTGTTATGTTCCTTATATTACTCTGCTCGGAAGGATTTTCTATGGGTTCCAATTTGGATGGTGTAAAAAACCTTCCACTCTTTATTGCACTCTGTTCTTCCTTTCTTATTTTCCCTATTGTTGAACTCATTGTCGCCAAACAATATAAATAAAAAAAGTGGTTTTCTAAATGCAGAAAACCACTTTTTTATGTTTAAATACCTTCTGCTATTGCTTTCAGCTTATTCACAGTCCGCCAGTTCCTTACTGTAGCTGGCGTATGTAATTTTTGAAACTGGTTCATTAGTTTAGAATTACGAATGCTTTTTTTGAAAAATAAATACACTACTCTTCCTTCGATATGGCAATCTTCTATGTCACTTTTGTACATAAGTAACCGCTTACTGTCTTCTTCAGAAAGTGGATTAGCTAAAAAGGCCACATGTACACTTTCTCCTTCTAATAACGAATGGGTCTCGTAAGGACACTTTTTAATAATATTAATAAATTCATCATTTGCTCGTAACATGACTGGAACATTGAAATCAAAAACGTTCTTAATTTCACATTCAATTCGTTCCTTTAAAAAACTTATCTCTTCTTCTGACTCAAACACTACATTTCCACTTTGAATATATGTTTTCACTCTTTTTAACCCTATTGATTCAAACATTATTTTCAAATCTGCCATTTTGATTACTTTATGTCCACCTACATTAATTCCCCGTAGTAGTGCAATATAAATTGTCATATGATTACCCCTCACGTATTTAAATGCTTAACAATCGAATTGTTTTGCACCTTCATGCTTCTCGAATACTTACTTTAATACATCTAACATATCATGTACGGAAAATATCTCAAATTAAAAAACTTACTACATGATTTTTTTCAAGAGTAAGCTTTGTTATCTCATTATCTCGTTATAGGTAAATGTAATATGAATTGTTGTCCAATTGGTCCCATTCTTCTAAACCCTTTATCTTGAAATCCAACTTTCTCATATAACTTTTGTGCCGGAATGTTTTTTTCATTTACAGCAAGAATCACTTCATTTTTTACTGGATAATAATATTTTACAAATTCTTGTAATAACGCCAATGATTTTTTAGCATATCCCTTATTTTGTTTATTGTGATTAATGGAAAAAGAAGTTAAAAGTATGGCATCCTTATTTTCTGTAAACTCCTGTACCCTATCACCTGTTTGTAATATAAATACACCGACAGGTACTCCGTTATAGTCTAAAATAACAACTACATTTTTCGCTTTCTCCAGTAATTCACCTGGATTCGCCGTAAATTGAACTTGTTCACTTGGTAAAGTAAATGATTGTATTATCTCTTTATATTGCTCCTTATACGGCACTAATTGTATTTCTCCTGTATGTATGTTCATGCTTAACTCTCCCATTCCTTCAAGTTATTAACTTAAACCTTGCTGTGTTTTAGAATGCACTTTTCCATCCAAAAATGTTATTTTAGCAAATGATTTTGGATCGTTTCCTTTCCAAGCAAAAATTTGCTTAATTCGTGTAGAATGTTCTTCCCCTTCTTCTATGAGTAAATCCCCTTCAAAACCGATTAAATCTTTCACTTCTAAATAAGTCATTCCTTCATTAATATTTGAGAAATGATTTATATTAATGGTCTCTTGCTTTTTATTTTCCGTTATAGTAGAAGACATAGCTGTTTTCTTCTTCACTTCTTTCTTCTGGTCACACGCTGTCATACTAAAACCTATGCATAAACTACCTAATATGAGTGCGCTTTTTTTCATCATAACGGCTGTCCCTCCCCTCATTATTAAACCATATATGCCCTTAAAAATAAACTGAATATTTAATCTTGAAGAAAAACCCCGTACAATTTAGTACGGGGTTTTCACTATTTTTTCAAATGGTTATTTGACTGATCTTCTTGTTCTTTTCGTAGTTCTTGTTCTTCATCTTTTGGTAATTGTTTATCATTATCTTTAATCGGATTCGTTTCTCTATTTTCAATCATATCATTTGGAACTTGCGGCATTACTCGGCCAACAATTGCTGCTAATTCATCAAGTATGCCTTCACCAGTTTTACCTTTTTTAATTTGCTTGCCTATTTGTTTTAGTCTTTCATACGTATCAACATCTGCTACAACGACTGCATTTGCACCGTTTGGGTCATTCTTCAAACTCTCTGCAACAGAATACTTAATTGACTCAACGCGAGTTCGATCAAGTTTCGCTTTCACATCAATACCTACAACAGCATACTTCCCAACTACTACTGCTGTCGCATCGTTTACACCAGGTATACTTGCAGCTAAAGATGCCAGATGATCAGCTGCTTTTTCATTTGGCTTATTTGATTTATTTGTATACGTAACATTTTTCATCGAGACATTTTTTTGTTCTGGCTTTTCATTAGGATTGTCTTTTTTTCCAATGCTACATCCAGTAATAACGAAACAAAGCATTAACATATATATAATGATTTTCATTATTTTCACCACTTTATCATTGATGTTTAATCATAAATTTTCTCAACAGCTTGCATCTTCTTCACTTTTTCTTCTGCACCGCTATTTGCGTTAATGAAAATTTGGTACGTATCTTTCCCTAAAGTACCAATATATTCATAACAAAGTACTTCATTATGCAAGTCATTTACTACTACAGCTTTACGTTCTTCCATAACTTTTACATCGGGGTTAATTTTCTTTCTCGCCTCAGCAGCGGTTAGCTTCGCACTCGGAATCGTTCGTTTTTGATGTGATGCTAAATATTCCTTTGCGGAAAAACCAACAATCGACCCATCATCTAAGGCAATTTTCATTTGGATTGCTTCTGGATAAATACGCACTCCATTTTCATTTACAACGTACGTAAACACACCGATATTATCATATTGAGAACTATCAAACAGCTCCATATTTGTAAACTTGTGATCCTTTAAAAATGTTAATCCTTTACTTCCTGCATCATTTAAACTGATTTTTTGCTCTTTAATTTCTCGGTTGTTCATTACCCAAATTGGATATCCACCTTTTCCGGTAATATCCATATAATACTCATTGTTCGTTGCTGGATCTTGAATTTTCACACTGTAGAATGATTCTTTTGCACCTTTTCCACTTTTCTCAACTTCTACTTTTTCATTCCCTTTTAAGTTTAAAAATGATTTCGCGATTTTTTCCGCTTCCGCTTTCGAAATCGCCTTTCCTTTTGCTTCAAATCCGCCTTTTTTATTCTTTTGTGCACTTGTAAAAGTCGGTCCAAAGTTTGTGGACGAGTATGATGTTACATTCTTTTCTACCGTCTTTAATCCATCGATAATTGTGTTTTCTGCTGGATCTTGGTTTGACGCAAGAGCCATTTCTACATCCATCCAGCGAAGATTATTTTTCAATACAAGATGCTGCACTTTTCTCAGTTCATCTTGTATATTTGCTGCATTTGAATATAAACCTTGTAACGTTTTATATTCTTGATCATTTAACGGTTCTTTTTCTAAATCACGAACCGCTGCACGATAACTAAAATCACCGATATTCGCAAGGAACTCTTCCGTTTTATTAAATGGCATTAATGTTAAAGGTAATTGTCCTACATCAGAACGAGCCTCTGATGTTAAACGCCATACATCTACTAAAGCTGGCGATAATGAGGAACGTGAATTCATCGCCAGTGTTGTTCCAATTTTATCGTGTAATAAATCAACTTCATATGCTAAATCATGAAACGCACGCTGATAACTATTTTCCGCTCGAATTAATACTGCATTTTTCTCTTGATGCTCTTTATAGCCCCAATACCCTGTTCCGACTACACCTACTGTTAACAATACGATGATAATACCTCGTAACATGTTTCCACCTCCGCTCTATTTACAGAAAATATGCTTACCAATTTTTTTAATTTGTGGACGAGTCCAAATCCATTTACTTGTCGCAGTATCTGGGTTGAAATAATATAATGCATTCCCAGTTGGGTCCCATCCGTTGATCGCATCTAATACGGCTTTTTTCGCATTTTCATTTGGCGTTAAATATATTTGTCCATCTGCTACTGCTGTAAATGCTCTCGGCTCAAAGATTACTCCTGAAACAGTATTTGGAAATGATGCACTTGTGACACGGTTTAAAATAACCGCAGCTACTGCAACTTGTCCTAAATACGGCTCACCACGGGATTCTCCGTATACAGCGTTTGCCATTAACTGAATGTCATTTTGAGAATAACCGTTTGGAACATTTGTCCCTGTACTTTTTGGCGGCTTATTTTCCTGTTTACCTCCACCACTGTTCCCTTTATTAGTTGTAGTATCTTTATTAGCGGTCGACTTATCATACTTCGTTGCCTTTACAAGCATTTGCTTCGTTTTAGCACCCGCTAAACCATCAACTGGCAATCCGAATTTTTGCTGAAAGTTTCGAAGTGCCCAATATGTACCCCATCCGAAAACACCATCAACTTTCCCCGTATAAAATCCGTTATATTTCAAACGAGTTTGCAGTTCAATGACATCTTCTCCAGATGCCCCTCTTTGAATCACTTGATTAGAAAAGGCTTCCACATTTTTGGTCTGTATACTACTTACCATTAAAGATAGCCCGATAAAGACAAGCAAAATCGCTATTTTAAAAACAGCTTTTTGACGCATGTATTTCCCTCCTTAATTACGGAAATGATTTCATGGTTATGTTTTGTAAAACCCTCGCTTTTATGTAAAGAAGACAAAAAAATCCAAACTTATATGCTTGAAGAAATATGTAAACAATATACAAAAAGAATAAAAGGAGCTTATTATGAAGCGATTCTTCGTACGTACAGCATTTATATTTTTTTTAATAACAACATGTTCAAATATATATACCGACCCATCTATTGTTCACGCACAGCCGCCATATGCAAAATGGGGTAAACTAGCCGTTGAAAAAACGAAAGAACAATATCCGAAAGCTGAGATTATCGATTACCTTCATATAGGTAGACAACCAAAAACTGTTCAAATAACAGTTGAAAAGTTTAAATTATGGCTACGTGAGGGTGGAAAAGAGTATGGTGTTTTTGTGGATGTAGAGTTTGATACGAAAACAGAGGAATTTTTAAAGATGTCCTTTCAGAAGACAAGTCGGTAAAACAAAAAAAACTCCGTCTTTACATACAGACAGAGGTTTCTTTATGTACTTCTTCCTTAATAAGGAGGATTATTTTTTATATGCAAAGATCGATTACCTAACATTTTTACTAATCCGCAAATAGCTCCAATAACAACAGATATCCCTATACTATATAAAAATACTCTCCCATATCCACCTATTCTCGGATCTAAAAACGGATATGGGTACCAATTCACGAATGGCCCGCGTATTAAGCTATAGACAACATATAAAAGCGGGAAAACAAGCCAACTCGCAGCCTGTTTCCATGTAATGGTCTTCGTAGGTGGATTTATAACCCAATCTAAAATCATCGCTAATGGCATGATGTAATGAAGTACAGTATTTACCCATGGTATCGCTGTTTGAAGTGACTCTTCTAATCCCCTTAATAACAAAAAATAAATAAGTCCTGTTGTCAGTATGTATACTGTAGCTGCACCGCGAAGAACTCCAAATTGCTCGGAACGTCCAAATAGGGCTGTCCCCAAACTACTAAATAGTAGAATTACCGCAACTAAAATATTACTTTCAATTGTGAAGAAACTAAAAAAGTTAACTGGATTGAACGGTTTCACTTGTGCCCTTGTAACAAATTGAGTAATAAGTGCACTAAACGCTAGAAGACTTAATAACAGTCTATAAATCGCTATCATTTTTGCACTTCTCATAAAACACCTCATTTCTCTACTTATTTATGATTGGAATTCTCTTTTATATGCTCTATAAATAACTTTAATGGTACGAGGCCACGTTTTGGCATGTGGCTACTAATTACAGCTACGAGCTCTAACTGCGGAATGATAATAATGTATTGCCCTCCGTATCCCATAGCAAAATACATACAATACGGTATGTGAAATCTTTCATTATTTAATACCCACCAATGATATCCATATGCTCCGACATGTTCATACGTTTCAAATAGAGCCTCACCTGATTCTTCTAACCATTTCGATGATACAATATCATTTCCCTTCCAATATCCATTGTTCAAACATACTTTTCCTAACTTTAATAAATCTATAGATTTCATTTTCATACCGAATCCGCCAACATATATACCTTGCGGGTCTTGTTGCCACTCATACTCCGTAATGTTTAACGGCTCAAATAAATACTTTTTCGCGAACTGCTCCGTCGACATTCCAGTTGCTTCTTGAATGATGTAACTAAGTAAATGAGAAGAACCTGAATTATAATTCATTTTCGTACCTATTTCTTCAATGAACGGCTTTTCTAAAATGTATTGCACCCAATTGTCTGATTCCACAAAATCATTCGGGAAAACAACCCCATTTCCGAACTCTTTCCAATTTTCTCCTGTTGTCATCGTTAATAAATGATACAGCGTTAATTCCTTCTTTTCCTCCGGCACATTGGGAATCCATGTTGTGATTGGTGTATGTATATTATTTATAAATCCTTTATCAATTGCGATACCAATTAATATAGATACGATACTTTTTGTAATCGAATTAATTTTAAATAAGTCATTTGCACAGTCTATCGTTTTATAGTACTCAGTCGTTAATTCCCCCTTTTGATAAACAAGAAATGTATTAACCTTTTTCTTTTCAAATTTATTTTGTAATTGCTCGAAATTCAAGAAATCTTCCTCCATCTAAATGGTTATGTAATATTTGTTATTCATTTCGTTCTCTCTATTAAATCATATTTGTTATTAAAACAAAAAATAAACTTGCCAGCATTTAATAGCTGACAAGTTTATTTTTATAATTTCGTTCGAACGTTCCAAAGCTCTGGGAAGAAGCATTGATCAAGCACTCGCTTTAAATAAGATACGCCAGAAGAGCCACCTGTTCCCATTTTATGACCAATAATTCGTTCTACCGTTTTCATATGACGGAAACGCCATTGTTGTAGCCAGTCTTCAATATCGATTAATTTCTCTGCAAGCTGATATAAATCCCAATATTTCTGCACGTCCGCATATACTTCTATCCAAGCCGCTTCTACAGTTGCATCCTCTTCGTAAGGCTGCGTAATATCACGATTTAACACATCTTTATGAATTGGGAATCCTTCTTTAACAAGCGCTTGTATCGCCACATCATACAAACTTGGTGTATGAAGTGCTTTATGAAGACGAGCATGTAATTCTGGGTCCTTTTCATAAATCTTTAATGCATGTGGTGTTTTATAACCAAGTGCATATTCAATCATTCGATATTGATACGATTGAAAACCTGAAGCCTGACCAAGTGAATCACGAAACTCAATATATTCTGATGGTGTTAATGTCGCAAGAATATCCCAAGATTGAATAATTTGCGACTGAATTTTTGATACACGTGCTAACATTTTAAAAGCTGGTGGTAATTTATCTTGTTTAATAGATTCAATTGCAGCATTCAATTCATGTAAAATTAGTTTCATCCAAAGCTCACTCGCTTGGTGGATAACGATAAATAACATTTCATCATGATGATCTGATAATCTTTGTTGACTAGATAATAAGCTATCTAGCTGTAAATACTCTCCATACGTCATATTCTCCTTAAAATCCGTATGAATCCCTTTTTCCATAATTACCTTTTCATTTTCTTTCATATTAGCCAAACGCCCCTTTGTGTTCATTTCTACTTATATTGGTCTAATAACAGCTCGAACTGGACTCCCATCCGCATCTGTTAATGCAAGTGGTAATGCAATAAGTTCGTAATCGCCGTCTACTACGTGATCGAGTACGACATTTTCTAAAATGTGAATTCCATGTTTAAATAATTGATGATGTGCTGCTAGTTCTTTATCATCTAAAGGATCAACAGATGGTACGTCCACTCCGATTAAACGAATTCCCTTTTCAGAAAGAAAGGCTGCAATATCTGCGCGTAAATGAGGGATTACATCTGGGAATTCATTTGCTTTACCATGTGAAGATGTACGTAATAACAATCGTTCTACACCTTCTAAATGAAAGTTTTCTAATTCCTTTTTCCCGATGCTTTCAAGATTAGAAACATCAATGATTCGCGCTGGGCCAACATAAACTTGAATATCTAAATCCAACACCTTCTTACCGTCATTATCAAAATGAAAAGGTGCATCAATATGAGTACCTGTATGGATACTCATCGTTAACTTTCCGACATTTACTGAACCACTGTTTTCTTTTGACCATGAAACTTCATACGAGAACGGTGTATCCCCTGGCCATGTCGCGATATCATTATTTAGCGGTTGTGAAATATCAATCCACTGCGATGTTTTCATGCTTACGCCACAACCTCTCGCTTATTTTCAAAGTTTTTATATTCTTCATTTTTCATAATTTTCTTTAAAATTTGTACAGAGTTCCATACTTCCTTATACGTATTGTATAAAGCAACAGGCGCAAGTCTAACTCCATTTGGAGCTCTAAAGTCTGGAATAACCCCATTTGCTTTTAACGCTTTACAAATACGCGCCGCCTCAGCATGTTCTAAATAAATATGCCCGCCTCGTTTTTCATCCTCTAATGGATTTCCAATTGTAAATTCAAAGCCTTTTAATTCATGTTCAATTAAATCAAGCATATATCTCGTAATATGTAATGATTTTTCACGTAACTTTTCAATACCAGCTTCTTTAAAAATTTCAAGAGAACCGATTAATGGTGCAGTACTTAATACGTGAGGTGTCCCTATTTGATAAGCTCCAGCATGGTCAGCCGCAGTTAATGAATGCTCCATATCAAATTGCTTATCTTTTCTAGAACTAAACCAACCAGATAATCCTGGGAGTCTATTAAAGTGTTTATTATTTACATAAAGGCCTGCAACACCACCAGGACCTGCATTTAAATATTTATAATTACACCATACAGCGAAATCTACATCCCACTCTTTAAAATGATGCGGAATGGAGCCGATTGAATGACATAAATCAAAACCGATATGAATACCACGTTTATGAGCTTCAGCTGTTAATCGCTTCATATCAAGAATTTGTCCACTTCTATATAGTACAGAAGGCAATAATATTAAAGCGATATCATCGGTCATCGCATGAATAATATCATCTTCAGAAAGTGTTCTTCCATCTCGGCTTTTCACTCGTACTAAATGTTCATCTGGATCTAAGCCTTTTAAACGAATTTGACTCTGAAGTGCATAAATATCTGACGGAAAAGTTAATTCATCCGCAAGAATTTTTGTTCGTATTCCTTTCGGCTCATAAAACGTCGCAATAACTTGATGTATATTCGCCGTCGTGGAACCGGTTACAATCGTTTCTTCCGGTAAAGATCCAATAAGAGGTGCTGTCAATTCACCCAATTTCTCCGAAAGGAAAAACCATGGATGCTCACCTTCAGTCCATCCATCAATCCCAAACTCTTTCCATGAATCTAGCAAGGTAAGTAACGATTTCTCTGCTCTTTTTGAAAGCAACCCTAAAGAGTTACCATCTAAATATATTGTTCCTTCTTTTTTATAAAATTCAGATTGAAAATCTTTCAGTTCATCATGTTTATCACATTCAAGCGCATACTCATAAGTTGGTTGAAATGGTTCTTTATACATGGTGTCACCTTCTTTTAATTTTCTTTTTATTCTAACTAATTGAAATATATCACTTAAATTGATATAACGTCAATGATATTATGTCAGTTGACTTTATATACGAACTTCTTTTACAATACAATTATATTTTCAGATATTTCAGTATAAAGAGGTGATTCCTTGAAAAATTCTACTCTTTCAACAAGAAAACACCGCTCCTTAGAAACAAAAAAGAAACTATTACATTCCGGTTATACTATGTTTATAAAAAACGGATTTCAAAAAACTACAATCACGCAAATTATTAAACATGCAGAAACTGGTTATGGAACAGCATATGTATATTTTAAAAACAAAGATGCTCTCCTCGTCGTTTTGATGGAAGATGTTATGAATCGCTTTTATGATATTGCTGATCGCTCTTTTTCCCCTCAAACAAAGGCCGAAGCACTAGATATGATTCAGAATCAAGTGCGCGCTTTTTTACAGTTAGCACAAGAAGAAAGAGCTATATTACAAGTTGTTGAAGAAGCAATAAGAACCTCAAAAGAAATACGTCAAAAATGGGATGAGATTCGCGAACGCTTTGTAACACGGATTATACAAGACATCACCCATTCCCAGGAAAATGAATTAGTACGAACTGAGTTAAATAAAGAGATTGTCGCATGCGGCTGGTTCTCTATGAATGAAACGTTTCTTTGGACAATCGTGCAAAATGATAAAGAACTAGAATTAGAAGAAATTGTACATACTTTAACGGTAATGTATACGACGGGGTTATATAAATAGCACATTATAACCTCAAAAAACCGTTACTCAATATGCTTAGTAACGGTTTATTTAAAATATTTTATTAACGATACAATAATACAAAAAAGTGATGTAAGTAATAGCAAAAGCCCCATATTCTTATTCTCTTTTTCATCCTTCTTAACGTTGTGTATCCCCATACCGGCAAGCATAAAACCTAAAAGTAATTGTAAAATGAGCATACTTTGCTTCGAATCATCATTCCAACTGTAAATAGAATAGCCCATTATAATAAAAGCGAGTATGAATGTGATAATTCTAATCATAAAAACACCCCCTATTTGATTCTATTGTTTTAACCTACTCACCATTCCAACAATAAACTTATACTCAGCTCTACTTTTTCTTACTTTCTTAAAGCCCTCTTTCGTATCAAAAATAAAACACGTTTTCCGAAACCAAATCCGTACATATAAAGACTCAAAATAAATTGGTTTAATAATTCCTCGTTCCTCGAATTCAGTTCCATCTTTATTTTCGGTTTCCGTTCGAATGAACCACCTATTCCCGATTCCAATTTCAATATACTTCACATGCTAACCCCCTTCAGGAAATCTTCTTTCTAATTATTCTATTATTTCCCTGGCAAGCGCACATTCCGACAGAACGTGAGCCCATAAAGAAAAAGTAGATTACAAAAATCTACTTTTATAGCCTAAATTTTTGCATACGTTTATAAAATGTACTGCGTGGCACATCTAATAGTTTTGCAGCTAATGAAACATTTCCGTTCGTCTTTTCTAGCGCTTCAATCATGCTATCACGCTGTATTTTTTCACGGAAATTTAATGTATGCTCCGTTTTATTTTCTGCTTGCATTTCAAGTTGATGTTGATTTCCAATCATTGTTTGTAATAAAAAAGAGATTTGTTTTTCGCATATTTCCCGTCCTTGCGACAAAATGTATATGCGTTCTAATACATTTAATAATTCTCGAATATTTCCGGGCCATGTATGCTGTGAAAATTGATTACAAATACTCTTTGGAAATACAACATTCCAATCCTTTCGTTCACAAAAATGTTGTATGAAGTACGGAATATCCTCTTTTCTTTCTATTAAGGACGGAACATATAGCGGATAAACATGTAAACGATAATATAAATCTTGACGGAATTTCCCTTCTTCTACTAATCGTAGTAAATCTTTATGTGTCGCAGTAATAATACGAATATTTACTGGTACCTCTTTTGAACTACCAATTGGGGTTACTGTTCGTTCTTGCAAAACACGCAATAATGCCACTTGCATCTCTGGCGGTACTTCACCAATTTCATCTAAAAATATTGTTCCTCCATCTGCTTGTCCGAATTTCCCTTTATATCCTTGGCGCCGCGCACCTGTAAACGCACCTTCAGCATAACCGAATAATTCACTTTCCATTAATTCTTTCGGTAATGAACCGCAGTTAACAGCTATAAAAGGACCATTTTTTCTTGGACTATTTTCATGAATCGCTCTCGCTACATATTCTTTCCCTACACCTGTTTCTCCACAAACATATACACTAGCGTCAGTTGGTGAAACAAGCTTAATTTCTTCTAAAGTATGTTGAAATACGCTGCTTGTCCCAATAACTCCAGGGAAAGTAATTCCGTTTATAAACGGGTAAGTAGAAAATAAATTTTCTTGTTTATTTTCCTTTAAGTAAATACATTTCCCAATCATTCTATCATTACTATATACCGGTACCTCTAATTTAGGTTTCAATCCATTGTGCATTAAATCTTCAAGTTTCATTCGTGACCAATTACATACTCGTTCACGAACCCTCTTGCTCGCAGAAACGATAACATCACGATGGTTACAAATAACAACTTGTTCATCACTGTCAATTACATCTAAAAAACGATGGATTAAATCCAGTTCATTTTGATGTACTCGAATACTACATTCACGTTCAATCGCATGCGCGATCGAAGTTACCATTCCGAGCATATATGGATGTGAAAACTCAATTGGACAGGAGAAATCTAGAACACCAATTAATTTCCCATCATCATTATGAATCGGAGAGGCCGCACAGCTCCAGCTATGAGATGCGACAGAATAATGCTCTGTACCACTTATCATAATAGCCTCTTCAATCTGTAACGCTGTTCCTATCGCATTTGTACCAACAGCTGCTTCCGTCCATTTCACACCTTCAATAAAATTAATATGTTTCGCTCGTTTCAACGTTTGCTGATTTCCACTTAATGATAGAACATAACCATCTGGATCAATTAATAATGCCATCATTTGCAGTTCATCAATGGTTTTTCTCATATTTTGTATTTGAGGTATTGCTATATCAAGGAAGATTTCACTCTTTTTCTTTTGATCCTGAAAAATATCAGAAGACAAAATTTTCTGACCTTTATTCATATGAGGATTCACATTTGCTTGTTTACATCGATGCCATGACTCTGAAATTCTTTCGTTTATACGGTTCGAATCAAGGACTCCTTCATCAACAAACTTTTTCCATGTATGTAAGTAAAACGGTGAAGCTAACATTGTATCATCTCCCCTATTAATTGTTTTGGAGATTTATAAAACATACTTTTATTATAAAACTGAATAAAAGCGTTTTCAATACAACTAGAAAGATGACACAAATATGTTAATAATTTGAATATCTTAATGACCTTCTTTATTCTTTTTTAGTAGAACTATATTTTGTATAATGGACGCAAAGAAAATACTTAACCAAAACCACTTTTGTGGATTGCCGTTTATAAAGAAAACTATCACCGCTATTGCAAATAAAATGGTGGATGCTAAACTAAAATATAATTTTGTTTTAATTCCCATTATTCCTCACCTCTCTATCACTTTACAGTACATACTAACTCTTCATTTTTTAACTCTAATATGTACTCCTGTAAAACATATTCTTTCCCGCCATGTTTTTCATACCAATCATGTATTCTTTTAACATGTATCTTGTCGCTTCTAATTTTTGATTCAATTTCTTTATACTGTTCATAACTATCATATTCCCATATTGCAAATACTTCAGTCGTACCATCATTATTATCTTTCATCCAGCGTCCTATTAAACGAGAACCATATTTTATTTGATTAGGTAAATTAGTATCATTGAAATGATCATTAAATATTTCTATGAATTCATTTTTTACTACATAGTATTTCCTTCTGTAAAACATACTTCTTCACCTCTTTTATGAAAAGTATCAGTAAACCTTCCCATTACTACCGTATTATAATACTTACCATCCGACAGTTTTTTATCATTTTTTAGAATACCTTCTACCTCCAAACCTAATTTTTTATAAAGTTGGATGGCTTTTTCATTTTTCTCTAACACTTGCAATGATATCTTTTTCACTTCATTTTCATCAGCCCACTGAATAGATTGTTGCAATAGACTCTTACCCATTCCATATCCCCAAAACTCTCTTAAAATACAAACACCAAATTCTACTTTATGGGCTAATCTCTTCAACTTTGATCCTTCGCATCTTGAAAATCCAACGATTTGATTGTGCACTTCTGCAACTAAAAAGAGATTCTTCATCTCTTCACTATCTGTTTTTATTATTTTTTGAAACCCTATCTTATCTATAAATCCCTCTCCAGCTTCTCTATCCATATTCTCAGTTTCTCCATCGATCTGAACTCTAATTTCCGATAACTGCTCAGCATCCGTTTGAACTGCAGAACGAACTGTATAAGTTAATCCATTCGTATGAAACTCTTGTCCTTTTATAATCATTTCAAACTCCTTTTAAATGAGGTCTATTGACGCTATTATAATTTCTTTACCTTGTTTCTCAAATTGTTGAATCGTTTCTTTACTAGCCCCTTCATCTGTTATTATAAGGTCAATTTCTATCAGTGACTCTCCTTTTATAAAGCAGTCTATTCCAAGTTTAGTATGAGGAGCTAAACAAATATTTCTTCTAGCAATTTTACTTACTGTTTTTCCAAAATAAGCAACTTCCGGTGTCGCAGTACTTATACCATTCAATGAAATACCGCCACCTGTAGAGAAATAAAGATCAATAGAGAATTTACTTATCAATTCAGAGGCAAGTGTATCTGTCATATTTCCTGATGGTTTCACTTTTCCACCAATTAAGTACGTATCAATGTTCTTATATTCCCGTAACTTACTAGCAATTTCTAAAGCATTCGTAATAACTGTAAATGATGTTTCAGGTAAATACTTTAACATGGCATAATGAATGGAAGCCCCTCCAATAAAAACGGAATCTCCTTCTTGTATGTAGGATACAGCAACTTTCGCAATCGCATCTTCATCTATTGAACTATCACGATAACGTTTCGATGGTTCGGCAGCTAAGTTTCTCACTCGCGTAAGTTCAACTGCACCTCCGTGCGTTCTTTTTAATAAACCATCCTTCTCCATAATAGACAAATCTCTTCTTATAGAATCAATAGACATATCAAAACTTTCCGCAAGATCCTTTGCGATTACTCTTCCATCTCTCTTAAGTAACTCTAAAATTTTCTCTCTACGCTCTTCAGTAAACATGTTATCACCACCATTATTGAAGATTCAGAAATTTAATCTTTATTTTAATTATATGCATGCTTTTTCTGTATTACAATATTTTCAATTCTTATTTATTCAGCTTTATACAGTTTTTCTCCCTATTTCTATCCCATTAACTTGAAAACGAAATAAATGTATATTTGCATATTCCACAAACATACTTCCATTTACCTTCCTATTGATGTAAAATTATTCCTATGTTTTACTTTTTAATACAGAAAGGGATTACTATGAAATCTATAATTAAAGTAACTTGTACAGCATTAATATTTACAGGAATCATGGCAGGATGTAACGGTAATTCTACACCCAAAAAAGAAAAAAGCACTTTTGAAAAAAACGCAATGCATTATGGGGAAATTGTTAAAAATGAATACTATAGAGCAACAGTTGAAAATGCAAAATTTGAAAAAATAGACAAAGAGTGGAGCCTAACAACTCGTGTTATGATTAATAATGTTCGAGACGATGGACAAACTATTGATCTTTCGGAAATAAAATATTTCATACAAGATGAAAAAACTGGTCAGAAATATGAAGGTGAAGCTCATCCGATAGGTGACGAGCACTATAAAAATGTTCCACACGAATTCTCTTTAACTACTGACGTTGTATTTGAAATGAAAACTTCTCCTAAAGACTTAAATAACATGTATTTGTATATTGATAGTAAAGTTGCTCCATTAACAAATACATATTGGAAGCTTGATAATCTAGTATCTAAATAAAAAGACCAGTCTTAAATGACTGGTCTTTTTACATTCAAGTATTCAACTTCCAATAACATTTATATTGATTTTCTAATAACAACTTGAATAACATGAGCTAAGCCAGTATGTCCTTTCCCTTCAATTCGCTCTTGTTCTCCATTAAAGAAATGAATAACCTCATGCCCTTCACACCAAGTAAGAATATCAATTGGATCATACAGCATATCAATATCTTTTGGCCCACCAGTACCATAATTTAATTGTTTTTTCGAATAAACTTCAAACATTATTAATCCACCAGGCCTAATCGTATAAATCATTTTATTCAATACCATTTTTTGATTGTCAGCATGAAAATGTCCAAATACCATAATTGCCGCATCGAATTCATTATCTGGCAAACTATCAGTTAATAAATCTACCTTTTTTGTATGCACGTTTACGTCATACTTCTCGGCTAACTTTTTTGTTTTTTCTAATCCACTCTCAGAGTAGTCAATAGCAGTCACTTCGTGGCCTTTTCTTGCTAGAAAAACAGCATTTCTACCTTCTCCCTCTGCGAAAGCTATTACTTTATTATAATTTGCTAAACGAAATGCTTGTTCTTGAATAAACGTATTAGGTTCTTCCCCATAATAATATTCATCCGACTTAAATCGATCATCCCACATGTTATTCATCATCTTCTCCTCCTTCTAAATGCTAGTTAGAACCGCTCATCTGTAATATCACTATTAATAGCAATCGCCGCTTTATTTCCCTGTGATGCAGCAATAATTAACGACGATGGACCTTGAGTCGTTGTTTCTCCTGCTACGTAAATATTTTTTTCTGAAGTACGACCAAAATCATCTATTACAAAAGTTTCATTACTTTGCAGTTCACAACCAAGTTGTTCTAAAAATTGATTTGGTCTAAAAAAAGTAGGTACTATAAATCCACCGGCTCTTTCAATGTGCAAACCTGAATGAAACTCTACTCGCTTTAAATAACCCTCTTCACCTTGTAGTGAACGAATAGGCTCTGTAATAACTCTTATATTTTTATTACACAGTTCATCCATGAAAGGCTTACTTAACTCATTACCATTTGTTGCGATTACTAAATCCGTAGACCAGTTATAAACTAATTTTGTCATATGCAACGTATAATCTTCGTTTTCAGAAATAATAATAAGAGGTTGGTCTTTTAATTCCCATCCATCACAATACGGACAACTAAATAAACTTTTTCCATAGAATTCCCGTACTTTAGGGATGGATGGAAATTCTTCCTGTATACCTGTTGCTAATAAAACTCTTTCCGCCAAATATTTTTTATGATCTAATGTCATAATCTCAAATAAACCAGTCGATTGCTTCGTTATCGTTAAAACTGTTTTTTCATAATAATGAATCGATGGATACTTCTTCAAATCATTTAACCCTAATTCCTTAAACTCTTCTGGTTTAATCCCGTCATGTGTAATAAATCCATGAGACTTTTGCGTTACACGATTCCTATTCGTTTTATTATCAAATAACGCTATTTGTTTACGAGCTCTCCCTAAAACTAAACCTGCATTAAGCCCTGCTGGACCTGCACCTATTACTGCACAGTCAATACATTTCATAAATAAACATCCTCCATGAATAAGCTTAACTCATTTAACTATAATTATAGATATTAAAGAGTCTTTTTATCCTTAATTAATTTAAAAATAAAAGCGGATTAAAAATCCACATTTATTTTTTTCGCAAGATCTACGATTTTTTGATTTCGTAACTCTTCTTCCATTTTTTCCTCTGCCGCAAGCATTACTTCATTAATTAAACATCCAGGTTCCTGATGTAAACAGCATTCAAACAATGATGTTTTTCCTTCAATAGCATGTATAATATCTAAAAAAGAGATATCTTCCCAATTACTGCTAAGTGAATAACCACCTTTAGGTCCTGATGATGAATGAATCATGCCTTCCTTCGTCAATTTAGTTAGTATTTTAGACAAGTATGTTGGTGAAACTTTCTGCATTTCCGCTAACTGATGAACACTAACTAACTTATTTGGCGTAGCCTCTGCCAGAAAAAGCATTGTGTGAAGAGCGTAATTTGTAGCTTTAGAATATTTCATAATACGGCTCCTATTGCAGACTTCATGTATCTACAATATCTTCATTTTTTCATCATGTCAAACATTTGTAATTTAAAGGCATGATATTATTTCTTTTCAAGTAATAAATTCGTTGCACAAATCGTCACTTCTCTAAATGGACAGTCAAATAAAACACCCAGTTCGAAACCGTCTTCAGTAAGCTCTATTTCATGGTATAGCCACCAAGCACCTTCAAAATTTTCAGGTATAGAACATTTGGTCACTCCTGTAAAAGAAACTTGAAGTTTATTGAAATCCCTAAAAGTACCAGTGCAATCTAATACGATAGACAAAGTATATTCTGACTTACACTTTACTACTTTAATCACACTATCATGCAGTGAGAATTCATGTAATTGAACAACGTTTGACGGAAGTTTTTTCTTAATGGAATTAAAATATTCTAAGTATGATTGATCTAATTGTGTCATTCTTTTTTTCATAATCTGCTGTCCACTCTAACAAAAGTTTCTTTAATTCATTAGGGGGATATTCTGAATCAATAGTGTTGTTATAAAAGTATGAATGTAGCGTTTCAGGAAGATAATTTAATAAATCTTCTTTCCTTTCTTCTACTTCATCTTTCAAACTTTGTAAATAATCGGGATCTATTTCTTTACATTTTTCTATTGATTCTATGAAATGTACAAATCCTGAAAGTTGCCTTTCTTTATACCAATCTCTTGTAAAATATTTCAATGATATCTCTCCTAAAACATTTTAACATCCAACAAAAGCAATATATCTATTTATTATATCATTCCAATAGCTATTTTTTCTAAAGAATAAATGCAAAACTGTAAATATTCCGCCTATTATTTCTAAAACTTCAGAATATTTACAAAAATGTGAAATTGAAATACATTTTACATGTACAAGTTTTACCTGTACAAAAATCTAAACAAAAAGGGATGGTTATATGTTGAAGAAATTAGTAGCAGGGACATTAGTAGCAGGTTTTGCATTAACTGGAGGATTAGGAGTAGTAAGTGCTGCAGAAAAAGATAATACAATTAAATCATTTGACTATTTAAAAGTTGATGAAAAGAATGTTAATTCATTTACAAAATTAAGCGATCAATCAAAAAAAGACATCCAAATTACTATGGTACTACCTAAGCAAAATGAAAATGGAGATTGGTTAGCTTATGGCTTTACTAGCAGAGAAACATTGAATGCTTTTATTGAAAAGGATAAAAAGGTACTTAAAAATCAAATTAACCCTTTAGGTAGTGGTGCTGGTAGTACCGATTTTTATGAGCATCAAAATAAAGGTGGACAGTATATTTATTGGAGCAGTGGCTTTAAAAACCTACCTTCTAGCTGGAACGACAGAATTTCTTCTGTAAGTACAGCTTCACCTTCTGCAAGTTATTCAACAACGCTATGGGAACATTCTTCAACTCAAGGATATGGAAAAGGTGTCTCCTTTAGACACTCTGATTGGTATGGTCAAACTGCTAATTTAGCAGCGGATTGGAACGACATAACTTCAGCAATTGAAATCAAATAGTAACAGCGCATTTCAATTAAATAAGCGAAGAAATTTCAAAATCACTATACTCTCATCGATTAAAAAAACATGAGAGTATAGTGATTTTTCTAGTATCTTTTTATACATATTGCTACTTAAATATTATTTACTAAAAAGACCAGTCCTATTAGACTGGTCTTTTTACCTTCAAGCATGTACAGCATGTCCTACTGCCTGCAATAATGCCTCATGAATCGCTTCAGATAAAGTTGGATGTGCTGCAATATAATCTCTCATTATATCAGCGGTTACTTCTGTATGAATCATCACCGTTCCTTGTCCGATTAGTTCGGTTGCACGAGGACCGATAATAGAAATCCCTACAATTTCTTGATATTTAGGTTCCACAATAACTTTTACTTTCCCCGTTTGTTCTCCAATAATAAGCGCTTTTCCGTTCGCTGTAAATGCGAATTCTCCGATGAGGATGTCACCGTATTGCTCTCTTGCTCCTTTTTCTGTTAAACCGACACTAGCAATTTCTGGAGCTGTATAAATACAGCGAGGTACAGCATGATAGTTTACTTTCACATCTTCTCCGCTCGCGTGTAATGCCGCTGTCGTTCCTTCATGGAAGGCAACGTGAGCAAGCTGTATTCCACCAATCACATCACCCGCTGCGTAAATATGTGATCTATTTGTTTGCATATGTTCATTCACAGAAATTCCTTTATTTGAAAATTGAATGCCTGCTTTTTCTAAAGCTAATTCTTGTACACGTGGTTTTCGACCTACAGAAACGAGAATGGATTCCGGGTTGGCTTCTTGGATACTTCCTTCATATTCAAATGAAGCCTGCTTCTTATAATTATTTAATCCTTTTAAAGCCGCTCCTGTAAATATTTTTACGCCATCATTTTCTAGTTTCTCCCTTAAAATTTGTGCGATATCTTCATCTTCACCAGGTAATAATTGCGATGCCATTTCAACAATCGTAACTTTTGTTCCAAGACGACTATAAATGCTTGCAAACTCGCAACCTATTACACCACCACCAACGATTAATAATGATTTTGGTATATTTTCTAGGGACATTGCATGACTACTATTTAAAATCCACTTCCCATCAAATGGAGCAAAAGGTAATTCAGTTGGTTCTGATCCTGCCGCTATAATAAACTGGTCTCCAACTACTACATCTTCTTTATCACCATGTGTAACTCGCACACGGTGATCCGTTTCAAATTTCGCTTTACCTTGTATAACTTTTATTTTATTTTTCTTCATTAAATATTGTATACCTTGTACGAGTTGCGTAACAATTTGTGATTTTCTCGTCTGTATTTGTTTCCAATCAATTGATATATTCTGCTTATCTACTAATACTCCAAAACGATTCGCATGATTAACAATATCGTATACTTCCGCACTTTCTAACAATGATTTCGTAGGCATACAACCGACATTTAAACAAGTCCCGCCAAGATCAGCTTCATCAATAAGAGTGACATCTTTTCCATTTTGAGCCGCGGTAATTGCCGCTACATAACCAGCAGGTCCGCCCCCAATAACAACTAAATTACTCATTTTCTCACCTTCTCTTTATAAAAGAATTGTTACAGGTTCTTCTAAATAACGTTTAATTGTGCGTAAAAATGCAGCTGCTGGTGCACCGTCTAGTACACGATGATCGAATGTTAAACTTAAAGGTAACATACTTCCTTTTCTTAATTTTTTCCCTTTATATACAGGAACATGTTCAATTGCACCTACACCTAAAATACCAGTTTCAGGTGTATTTAATACTGGCGTAAAATATTCAATACCGAAGCTACCTAAATTACTAATTGTAAATGTTGTCCCTTGCATATCATCACTACTTAAACTGCCTGCTCGTGCCTTTTGTGCCACATTTTTAATCTCTTTAGATAACTCTACTAAAGATAGATTATTAGCAAAGCGAATAGCTGGAACGACTAATCCTTTTTCTAACGCGACCGCCATACCTAAATGAACATGTTCAAATTGATGAATGACATCATTTATATACGCGCTGTTCATTTCTTTATGCTCTCTTAGCGCTAATACAACAGCACGAGAAACGAAATCAGTAATAGTTAGTTTGTTATCGTATCGTTTTTGTACAACTTCCGCTATTTCTTTATGTAAAGCAACTAAATCTGTAACATCTACTTTCATCGTTAATGTTAATTGCGCACTATTTTGTAAGCTTGCATGCATACGGTTCGCAATTGCTTTTCGCATACCAGTAATAGGAATGACTTTACTTTCTTCTTGTTCAAGTACTTCTGGAATTGCTACTCTTTCTTCAAGCGCCTTTAATACATCTACCTTTGTAATTCTTCCGCCAGGTCCTGTACCAATTAATGATCTAATATCGAGATTTTCAGTTTTTGCAATTTTCTTTGCTACTGGAGATATTTTAACTCTTTGCTTCGTCACATCTATCGCATATGGTTCTGGATGTTGTACCTTTTTAGGTTCTGGATTAGATGCTTTTTCTTCTACAACATGTATGTTTTCATGAACTTCTACTTTTTCGTCCGGTTTACCGATGTAGCAAATTACAGTACCCGGCGGCACTCCCTCATCTTCACTTACAGCTATATCAAGAACAGTTCCATCAGCTGGTGCTTCTATTTCAGTTTCGATTTTTTCCGAGTTAATACTAGCAATTAGTTCACCTTTTTCTACATTATCACCTGCTTTAATATTCCAGCTCGTAATAATACCTTCTTTCATCGCCATACCTAACTTCGGCATTACAACTTCTACAGCCATGTTTCTCTCTCCCTTCTCATCGTTTCATTACACATGTAATAAAGATTGGTCTCCGATCATTTCTGATACAGTTTCAATTACTTTCTCCGGCGTTGGTAAATATAACTTTTCAAGTGGTGGCGAAAACGGAACTGGTGTATGTGGTGCTGTAATTCGTTTAATAGGTGCATCTAACAAATCGAATCCTTTATCCGCTACAATTGCCGCAATATCTGTTGCGATACTACATCTTGGATTTGCTTCGTCAATAACAATCAGGCGATTCGTTTTTTCAACAGATGCTAAAATCGTATCTTCATCCAGCGGTGATAAAGAACGTGGATCGATTACTTCTACTTCGAGTCCTTTTTCCGATAATTGCTTTGCAGCTGCAAGTGCTGTATGAACTTGTTTTCCAATTGCAACGATTGTTACATCAGAACCTTCACGTTTAATATCTGCTTTTCCTAAAGGAATTGTATAGTGCCCTTCTGGTACTTCGCCTTTCATATTGTAAAGTGTTTTATCTTCAAAGAAGATTACTGGATCGTCATCTTCAATTGCCGCTAATAATAAGCCTTTTGCGTCATAAGGAGTGGAAGGAACGACAACTTTTATACCTGGAATGCTCGTAAATAACGCATATAAACTTTGTGAATGCTGTGCCGCTGCGCTAAATCCAGCACCGTGCATCGTACGTACTGTAACTGGCACTTTCGCTTTTCCACCGAACATATAGCGGAACTTTGCACCTTGGTTTAATACTTGATCAAGACAACTACCGATAAAATCATTAAACATTAATTCAGCTATCGGACGTAAACCTGTTGCAGCAGCTGCCATCGCCGCTCCCATATAACCCGCTTCTGAAATTGGAGTATCTAAAATACGATTTCGACCAAATTCTTGTACAAGTCCTTTCGTAACACCGAGTACACCGCCCCATGCTTCATCATCTTGCAAGTGATCCACTTGTGCACCGCCTGCAACATCTTCTCCGATTAAAATTACGTTTTCATCACGACGCATTGATATTTTCATCGCTTCATTAATTGCAGTTGACATACTTACTGTTCTAGTCATTATTTTTCACCCTCCTCTTATTTGTAAGAAACGTATACATCTTTTAATAATTCTTCATCCTCTGGATATGGACTGTTTTCACTAAATTCAATTGATTTTTGTACTGCTTCATCTACTGCCTTTTCCATATCCACAAGTTCGGATTCCGTTAATAAAGCTTCATGAATTAAATGCTTGCGGAAATGCACAATCGCATCTTTTTCATTTAAATGTTCTTCTTTTTCTTCCGCTGTTTTATACGTTTGTGCTTCTCCTTCAAAATGACCGTAATTACGATATGTCATGCATTCAATTAAAGTTGGGCCACCGCCATTACGTGCACGCTCAACAGCCTCTTCCGCCGCTTTATATACTGCTAATAGATCTTTTCCATCTACTTGAACACCCGGAATGTTATATGCTTTTGCACGATCAGCAATAGAGTTACAACTAGAAGCATATTCAAATGTTGTTGCTTCACCGTAACCGTTATTTTCTGCGATAAAAATAACTGGTAACTTCCAAATCGCTGCTAAATTAACCCCTTCATGGAATGTTCCTTCATTATTTGCTCCGTCACCGAAGAAGCAAACACTTACATCTTTCGTTCCTTTATATTTAGCTGTTAATGCTGAACCGCAAGCAAGTGGAAAACCTCCGCCTACAATCCCATTTGCACCAAGCATTCCTTTATCTAAATCGGCAATATGCATTGAACCACCTTTACCTTTACATAACCCTGTCGCTTTCCCAAAAAGTTCGGCCATCATGCCATTTAAATCACAACCTTTTGCGATACAATGGCCGTGACCTCTATGCGTACTTGTAATACTGTCACTATCTGTTAAGTGGGCACATACACCAACTGCTACTGCTTCTTCACCAGCGTATAAATGAACGAAACCTGGCAGAACGCCTTGCGCGAACAATTCATGCACCTTGTCTTCAAACTTACGAATCTCTAACATTTTTTCATACATCCAACGAGCTTGTTCTTTCGTAATTTCATTCCCTTTACTTTCAGTTGTTTTTAACATGTCCAGCCCTCCTATTTTCTTGTTCATCTTTTATATTGCAAGTACTGTGCCAAATTCTAATCCCTGATTTAATAGGTTTTCTCTTTTCTTTCATAATAAAAAAGTGGACAAAATGAGACATCTGTCTCGTTTTGTCCACTTTTGTTCACCTAATTTGAGAATTATTATCTTATTCATTATCAAAACTCTTCTGTAATTTCCGAATGTAAATAATTTGACCAATGTGATACGCGTTATGAGTCGTTACATTAGCTAATACTTCCCACCACTTCGCAGATACAGGAAATCCAATTACATCACTTTCAACCTTGTCTTCATTTATGAGACTTTGCCATTGTAACAGTTTCTCTAATAGTTTTTCTCTTAACTCTTCAAATGTTTGATTATCTGATAGCATAAAACTTTTGTTATTATCACCAATAGCGGGCACAGCATTAACATTTGATTCTTTGTACCTAGTTTGCCACGTCGTATTCCAATACAGTAAATGTTGTACAATTTCAGCTATACTATTACACTCTTCATTCGGTTTCCAGAAAGCTTCTCTCTCAGATAAATCCTTAACTGCATCTGAAAATGGAATATACCAACTGGGATCATTCGCATTTGCTAATAACTGATCTGCTAATACGTCTTTAACATGGAACACTTTGCTTCCCCCCATTAAAAAGATTCATTTCAAGACAATACTCACTTCTCTATATACGCTGAGTTTGCCAGATCCCCTCTTTTTAGCCTTAATCCCAAACATATGCACATAAAGAAACCAAAAGCACCTAATCCATAAGCTGTTGTATATCCACTTTCCCCGATAATCCATCCTGCAAGTCCTGGTCCAATCATTTGACCAACTGCATAGAAAACGGATATAAAACTAATTGCCATTGAGACATATTTCGGAGATACTTGCTTTGAAGCAGCAACTTGAATTAATAAAAGGATACCTCCGAGGCTGGAACCCCAAATAATTGCCGACATGATAAAGCCAATGGTATGTCCAAATATAATTGGAATCATATCACCTATTACAGCTAATAAAAGTGCAATACATAACGTCTTCTTTATACCAACCCGATCCGAAATCAATCCCCAGACAGGAGCTCCTACGATTGAAAACATTCCTGCAATCGCATAAACAGTTCCCGAAATTGATGCCGCAATACCATTATTAATCATAAAACTAGTTTGATATAAATTTGGAATTAAATAAACAACGCCCACAATAAAATACATCCATGCAATGATGTATAGCTCTTTCGTTTTCCATAAAAACGACTTATTATTCCTTTCCCCCTCATCTTCAGTAACTTCTGGATTTTTCAAAACAATTGAGGCAACGAATACAACAATACATGTAATAACTCCAAACAAAAGCCATGAACCACGCCAACTATACTCTGGAAATGCACGTACTATATAAGGAACAATTATTCCACTAAATAGCATGCCTATACCAGCACCGCTTAATAATAGCCCCATTGCAGTTCCTCTTTTTTCTGGAAACCATCCTACTGTTATTGACATGAGTGGTGTATATACAAGGGCACTACCAGCTCCAGCACATAACATACAAATAGAGGCTATCCAAAATGAGGAGACAAATGCTAATCCTATTAAACTTATAACGACGAGCCAACTCCCTATTAATAAAACTGATTTTGCTCCAAAACGGATAGTAAGTATTCCAGATGTTCCGACTGTTAATAAATACCCTAAAAAGAGTATGGTTCCTAACATACCTGCTTGAGCTGTAGATAAATGGAGTCCTTCTTGCATAAACGGCAATATAATTCCATATGCCATACGTGCAAAACCCGTCGTTGTTATAATAAGAAACATTCCTGTTAATACAAATATCCAAAAATGACTTTCATTCCGTTCTTTCATTTAAATTCCTCCATAAAAAGTTATTTCCAATTGGATGTTGTTTGTAATTATAATGACCATTACAAAAAGCAACTACCAAATGACGGAGGAATTTACGGTATAGCGGATTATTCCTGTTTTACGTTAATAAATACGTAAAAATTCTGATGGATTCATTCCATACTTTTTACGAAATAACTCTGAAAAATGACTGACATTATTGTATCCAACTGCAAATGCCGTTTCGGTCACATTACTATTTCCCGAACGCAGTAAATCTATCGCATGCTCCATACGCTTTTCTCGTAAATATGCAAATGTGGACATCCCAAATAATTCTTTAAACCCAATTTTTAATTTATAATCATTTAACTCTACTATTTTAGCTAATTCTAATAATGATGGGGGTGATTCCATTCGTTGAAGTAAAATTTCTTCAGCCTGTTTTATTTTATTCAAATCCTGTTTTGATAATTGACTCCTTTTATTTGCGTCACAATCATTAAGCAACACTCTCCCCAAATGTATAGAAAGCAATTCGAGCGCTTTACTTTCTAATTCTAGTTGACTAATACGATCCTTTTGGGGATGCTCTATCATTCTCTTAATAAGATTAGATGTTATAGAATCAATTGGATTTTGAAACTTTTTAAAAGATTGATTTCCTAATATAGAATGAAAATCAAGACTTTTTTCAATAGCATTATTCATCATGAAATGATTAAACAATTGTACAGGAATCCCAATCGCTAATGAATATAGAGGCGTTTCTTTTTCATATTCAAATACTACATCAAAATCATTCATAAAATATAAATAGCTATTTCCAGTCATTAATTCATACGAAGAATGACCAACTTGCACTCCTCCGAACCCTTGTAAACAAAAATTAAGCTCCACCATTGCTGCATCAGATGCAAACTGGATGCGATGGTTATTATGAAATTGATAATTTGATAACACAATTTCCATACCTGAAAATGAAGTACATCTTCGTATTTCACCCATACCTATTGTTTTTGGAACATTCATATGTCTTTCCTCTACAACTTGTAAACCATAAAAATATTTATGAAAAATATCATGAAAACCGTTAGTCTCCATGAAACCCACACTCCTTTTATGTAAAAACCAAAATTTAATTGATAATTATTTTCAATTATATCAAATATCTTTATACAATAAATAGATTTTCTCTTTATAACTCGTTATGATAAAAGAAAAAGAAAGCGAGCGAACAATGAATAAAAAAATCGCGATTATTACAGGAGCATCAAGTGGATTCGGACTTTTAACGACACTTGAACTTGCAAAAAAAGACTATTTTGTCATTGCTACAATGCGCAATCTTGAGAAACAAATAGACTTAATATCTCAAGCTACTAAACTCGACTTACAACAAAATATAAAAGTTAAACAATTAGATGTAACAGATCAAGGTTCTATACATAACTTCCAATTATTTTTAAACGAAATAAACAGAATAGACATTCTCATAAATAATGCAGGATATGCAAATGGGGGCTTTATCGAAGAAATCCCAGTGGAGGACTACCGTAAACAATTTGAAACAAATCTTTTTGGAGCTATATCCATCACGCAACTTGTCTTACCATATATGAGAAAGCAGAAAAGCGGAAAAATCATTAATATAAGCAGTATTAGCGGGAAAGTAGGATTCCCTGGTCTATCTCCTTACGTTTCTTCAAAATATGCATTAGAAGGCTGGAGTGAATCCCTTCGCTTAGAAGTAAAGCCTTTCGGAATAGACGTTGCCTTACTTGAACCTGGTTCTTATAACACGAACATATGGGAAGTTGGTAAACAATTAGCTGAAAACCAATCTGATACAACCTCTCCTTACAAAGAATATATGGATAAAATACAAAAGCACATAAACAATGGCAACGATACACTTGGTAATCCGATGGATGTTGCAAATAAAATCGTAGAAATTGCTGAAGCAAGGCGTACTACATTACGATACCCAATTGGGAAAGGTGTAAAATTTATGATCTTTGCGAAGAAGGTTCTTCCTTGGAGATTGTGGGAGTTTCTTGTATTGAGGAGTTTTAAGAAGATGTAAGTAACTTTATTGAAAAAATATGTAAGGGGGTGCTAATTAAATGCTAGGTTTACCCTATGGTAAAGTGTTTTTAGTTCCGTGGTCCGAAGAGTGGGAATTTGAGTTTTCAAAAGAAAAACAATTAATTGAGGAACACATTGGAAAATATATTTTAGCGATACACCATATTGGAAGTACTTCCATCCCGCATTTAAGCGCAAAACCTATTATTGATATTGCGATGGAATTAAGAGATTCCAAAAGTGGTCTAAAATGTATTACGAACCTAGAACAATTAAATTATAAATATAGAAAAGATGTATTACCCGAAAGGTATTATTTCAATAAAGGTGAGCCAAGAACTCATCAAATTCATATGTATGAACAAGGGAATCCATATTTAATAGAACAATTAAAATTCAGAGATTACTTAATAGACAATAAAACTTCTCGTATGCAGTATGAACAGTTAAAGATTCAACTTTCAACAGCTAACCCTAATGATAAGCATAAATATGCAGAGGATAAAACAAATTTCATTAAATCCATATTGGCTAAAATAAATGATTAAATTGCGAAGACCGAACTTCGTACACATAATAAGAAACCATTCATGTATAGATGAATGGTTTCTTATTAATTAGTTATCTCATTATTTGTACCATCAATAATCATTTTAGTATGAACCCTGTTATTATTAATGCTACAACTCCTAATAATGAAATCAAAAACTCCCGCGATTCCTTATCATATTTCCACTCCATATATGATTGAAATCCATATAACGTAATAAAAAATAAAAGAGGTACATAGCCCATATATATACGATTTGGAAGAAAAGTGCTTATAGCAATAACAACTATATAAGAGGAAATGATAATTCTATTTCCCCACTTATGTGTATCATTCACATATTGGTTATTCCATCCTTTTTGTTTCGGTATATTTAACTGTCTTCTCGCTATTCTTTCAAAAACCAATAAAGATAGCACCCATAAAATTAATAAGGATATTTTTGTACCGGACAGAAAACCCTCTCCTTTTTATTTTTTTACTTTAATTTTCTCCGGCTGATCACTCGGATACGTAGCATTTGTTTTGTTTTCTAGGTCCCAACTAATAATGGTCGCACTATCTCGTCCTAATTGATGATGAACGTGTTCTAAAACATTGTGAACATGTTCTTTAAGCTCTACATTATTTCCGTTCATATCATTATAAAGATTTAATGGAGTTTCATAACGGCGTTCCCCGCATTCTAATACCCCATCTGTCACCATTACAATTCGATTCTTTCCAGTACGTAATTCACGAATTCCTGATGAATAGCAAGGAACGGGTAAATCAAATGTGTTTACATTTCCAATCCATTCGTAAAAGTGGCGTTGATTCAATGTATATTGTCCTAATTTATGTAATTCATCATGAAATACATAAACTAAGCAATCACCTATGGAAAGCCACCATATGTAATTTTCTTTTCTTACGCATATTAAGCAAGCCGTTTCACCTTTTACCCTTTCGCACTTTTCTTTAAATGAGCGGGATTGAAATATCGTAAGTATATAATTTTCAACAGATCGAAATACGGTTTCAATTGATTCTTTCATAATCACTTCTATATTTTCATATTCTTTTTGGATTGTATTTACTACTAATTCAACACTTTCTGCACTATTATGCCCGTCTAATATAACGGCGAATTCCCAATCACCATTCGACAAAACTAATGCACCGTCTTCATTCTTTTTTGCTCCGGCACTTATATTCCCGCCGTATCTACCAAGTACGATATCACCATATTGCTTTACTGAAACTTCGTCTAAACACATTTCCCTACTTCCAACCCATGAATATTGTGTATTATTTGTTGTATGCATACTCATTTACCATATACTTTCGTATTCTTTCGCATAGTTTTTTAATTTTCTCTGAATCTCCATGTGGTGCACCAGTCCAATTTGCTACTTCAGTCGGTGACCAAAACTCTTTTGGTGTATTTGGATAACGCGGTATAATGTGCATATGCATATGCGGTACACCATTTCCTGAAACGAAAGTGTAAATATGTTCTGCACCTTCGCTTTCTTTTAACGCTTTACTTATTCTACTTGTTATAAGTCCGAATGCTTTCGCCTCATTTTCAGTTAATTCAGCGAGACCAGGTACATGTCTTTTTATATCTATCATTACATAACCAAGATATGTTTCTTCTGCATCCCAATGGACATGTCCAACGTAAACGAGTTCATCTTCGTAAATAGCTCCACCCGGAACTGTAATATTCCCTTTATGTTTTTCACAAATGAAGCAGTTTTGTTCTGCTTGATTGTTTATTGGCATATTCATCACCATCCTTTGCATATATAATATCATAAAAAAAGGAGAAATAGGTTTTATATTCCGAAAATTCAATCTCTTTAAATGAGAATTTTCACATTAAAATAATTTACAACTCATTATTTCTTCAAAAGCGTAATCCCCATTCCAACTGCAATCCCAATCGCTATTCCGATTGCTATATTATCAGTAAATACACCAGGAATTACACCGATTACAACACCTATAGCGACACCAATTGTCATAGCATCATTTCTTTTTTTATGTTTAGACAAAATTGCATCTCCTCTCATCATTTCTCCCTATATAATATCTATTTACATGAACGTTGCTGTTTCCTAATATATTTACTATTCCGCTTAAAAATTTCCAAAAAATGTACTTTATTACTTTTCCATTCCCCCTACATAATCCTCTTCGTTTGAAAGAATTTTCAAGTCACCATTACATATACATAGGCATTTACTATAAGAAAGATCAGTAATTTATTGAAGGAGGAACGATTCAAATGTATCCTCATTGGAATCCAAATATAAATCAACAATATGCTTACTCCCCCCATCCAGTAAGGAATACACTGCATTATGATTCGCAATACATGATGCAGCGCATCGCAAGCCTTGAAAGCCAATTAGCTAAATTAATCTCATTAATCGAAGAAAATAATCATTTAATTAAATCAATGGAACAACAGCAAAACCAAGTTTGTGCACCAGCTGGAGGTTCTGTTATTGTTCGGATGTAATTCGAATTCAAAAAACACACTTTGTAGTATAAAGTGTGTTTTTTGAATTATTTTCTTTTTGTATAAAACCCTTGCGTAATTCGATCTAATATAATCGCAATCACGACGATAGCTAGTCCAGCTTCAAATCCCATTCCGATATTTACTTGTGTTACAGAGCGATACACATCGACGCCAAGTCCTGGCGCTCCTACAAGTGAAGCTGTTACAACCATTGATAACGAAAGCATAATACTTTGATTCACGCCAGCCATGATCGTTCCGGTTGCGAGCGGTAATTGTACTTTAAATAATTTTTGTGATGCGGTAGAGCCAAATGCATTCGCAGCTTCAATTAAATCTTCTGGAACTTGTCTAATTCCTAAGTCTGTAAATCTGATTGTCGGTGGCATAGCAAAAATAACGGAAGCAATAATGCCTGGTACGACGCCTACTCCAAAAAATGTTATCGCGGGAATGAGATAGACGAATGCCGGCATTGTTTGCATAAAATCTAATGTCGGCTTTAAAAATTTTGAGAAACGTTCATTTTGAGATGCTAAAATGCCAATGGGAATTCCGATAATAATTGAAATAATAACTGACGTAAGTACGAGCGCTAATGTTTGCATCGTTTGTGCCCAGTAGTTAATATTTAAAATAAATAATAATCCGATGAGCGTAAAAATGACTAAAGATAATTTCCTCGTTGTGTACCAAATGAGGAAACATAAGATGATAATCATCACTATGGCTGGTATTATTGTTAAAAAATTAGTGAGTAAATCAACGAATCCACCGATAATATAGGAGAATCCTCGGAACAAGCCTTCAAAGTGCTCATATAAACTTGCAACAAATGAATCAACCCATTCGCCTAATGGAATGCGCGGAATATTATTCATCGTCTTTCACCTCTTCCTCGATGTTTCCTGCAAGAGCTTGAATGACACTTTCACGTTTAATAATTCCTCTTAACCTTTTCTTTTCATCAATTACCGGTAATGGATATTTCATCTCCGCCATTTTTGCATACGTTTCTTCCAGTAATGTATCTAAATACACGTGCGGGATATCGTTAAGTAATAAATCAGCAATTGGCCATTGTTTTTGTACCGCTTTACTTGCATCATCCGCAGTTAATATACCTAGAAATTCATACTTTTTGTTTACAACATATACCGTAGAAACACCTGCATTCCTCATAATTTGAAGTGCTACACGTGGTCCACGATCAATTAATAAAGTCTCCGGTCGTTTCAATATAGATTCCGCCGTAATTACTTTTCCTAAATTCACGTCCGCCACGAATTTCTCTACAAATTCATTGGCAGGACTCATCATAATTTCTTCCGGTGTTCCAATTTGGACAATTTCTCCATCTTTCATTAATGCGATACGATCACCAATTCGAAGAGCTTCATCTAAATCATGTGTAATAAATATAATTGTTTTTTCCATTTTATCTTGTAACTCTAACAATTCATCTTGCATTTCTTTTCGAATTAGTGGATCTAATGCACTAAATGACTCGTCCATTAGTAATACATCTGGATTATTCGTTAGTGCCCTTGCGATTCCAACACGCTGCTGCATACCACCACTAAGTTGGCTTGGGTAATTATCTTTATGATGATCTAGCCCTACTAACTGTAGCGATTCTAACGCCTTATTTTCTCTTTCCTCTACTGGAACTCCTTGAATTTCTAACCCGTACGCAACGTTTTGTATCACTGTACGGTGCGGAAATAAAGCGAACTTTTGAAACACCATGCTCATCTTCGTTCTTCTTACTCTTCGCAACTCTTCTTTTCCCATCGTCGCGATATCTTCACCATCTATGTATATATGCCCCGCTGTCGGTTTAATTAATTGATTTAGCATTCGAACCAATGTAGATTTCCCACTACCAGACAAACCCATAATAACGAAAATTTCTCCAGTGTATACTTCAAACGTTGCCTTTTTCACACCAACGTTCATTCCTGTCTCCTTTAAAATTTCCGATTTGCTTTTTCCTTCTTTTAATAAGGTAAGCGCTCGTTGCGGATGTTTCCCAAAAACTTTTGTTACATTTTCAACACGTACCTTTGTATTATCCATGTCACTACTCCTTTTCTACCCATCTATTTACATAGTGTTGCGATTTTACAGAGAAATATTACATAAAAATGACATATATAAGATTTCTTTAAAAATTCTTGTTTCCGTTCATAATAAGAAGGTTCACTTATAGATTAATTTATAAAAGCAAAAGCTTCACAGGAGGTTTTGAATGCGAAAAAAAATATGGATTATAAGTCTGTTACTATTTATTAGTATGATTTTCACTTCTTGTAATGCAACAAATGCAAATTCGAAAGGAAAAATTAAACTTGGTGTAACAAGTTGGAAAGAAAATATCGCAACCGCAAATATGTGGAAAGTTTTATTAGAAGAAAAAGGCTATAAAGTTGAACTCATGTATTTAGAAAAAGCTGCGATATGGACTGGCGTCGCACGTGGTGATGTTGATGCGAATCTAGAAGTATGGCTTCCTGTTACGGATAAACCATTAAATGCCCGTTACAAAGATGACTTCGTCTTAAAATCAAAATGGTATGAAGGTACTGGGCTTGGTTTAGTCGTCCCTTCTTATGTGAAAAACGTTAACAGTATTGAAGATTTAAATGCACATAAAGATGAGCTAGATAATAAAATTGTTGGGATTGAACCTGGTAGTAGCCTAATGAATTTAACGAATAAAGCAATGAAGGAATATGATATAAAACTAAAACTTGTCCAATCTTCAGAAGCTGCGATGATGAGCGAACTAAAGAAGGCATATACGAAAAAGAAACCAATCGCTGTTACGCTTTGGAATCCTCATTGGGGCTTTTCAGAATTTGACTTAAAATATTTAAAAGACCCTAAGAAAGTATATGGTGAAAAAGATGACATTTATTACTCCGTTCGTAAAGGTTTCGAAAAAGATCATCCGGATATTGTGAAATACTTTGATCAATGGAAAATGAACGATGAACAACTTGGTACGTTAATGGTCATGTTAAATAAAACGAAAGATCCAGAAGAAGCTGCTCGAAAATGGATAAAAAAGAATCAAGCTTTAGTTGATGAATGGATAAAAGAATAAAGAATGACAAAAACAGGCTAGAGAATTTAGTATATTCTCTAGCCTGTTTTACGTTATTTTTTCTCAATAACTGCATCAACAATTCCATATTCCTTCGCTTCTACTGCCGTCATAAAATAATCTCTTTCTGTATCATGAGCTACCTTTTCTACTGGTTGCCCTGTTCGATTAGATATAATTTTGTTAATATCATGTTTTAACTTTAATATTCTTTTTGCTGTAATTTCAATCTCCGTTGCTTGCCCTTTTACACCGCCGAGCGGTTGATGAATCATGATTTCACTGTTAGGGAGCGCAAATCTTTTTCCTTTTGCGCCAGCTAATAGTAAAAGCGCACCAAATGATGCCGCAAAGCCCATACAAAGTGTTTGCACATCTGGTTTAATAAGGTTCATCGTATCTAATATTGCAAATCCCGCTGTCGTTGAACCACCCGGACTATTGATATACAGGAATATATCTTTTTCTGCATCTTCCGCTTCTAAAAACAATAATTGTGCTACTACACTGCTTGCAACTTGATCGTTAATTTCTGAACCAATCATAATAATTCGGTCTTTTAATAATCTTGAATATATATCATAGGAGCGTTCTCCTAATTTCGTTTGTTCTATTACGTAAGGAATTACACTCATTATAAATCCCTCCATCTGTTTTATGCCGCATTAAGCATACAACTGTAAGAAGAAGATTGTTTCATACTGAAGAATAACACTGGTTGTATTGATGGTAACTTAGTGAAATCTATTGTTGGGAGAAGTTTCGTCAACAATTCAGGTCTTTCTTCTTGAATAGAAGTTACAACGATTTCAACATCATCCGTGTACTCCACTATTTCAATGCCTTCTTCATTTACAGTTTTCAGCCTATTTCTACTCCTAAATAAAGATGCTTTCACTGCCCCTTCTGATACAGAGCATATTTTTGCAATATCCGCGATACTATATTGAAAAACATCCTTCAATAATAAAATTACGGATTGTTGCACATTTAACGAAGACAATACTTTCCCTACCATTTCATGCAAATCTGCAATTTTTCCATGTGGTTCTTCAAATGTATTTTGCTGTTCTAACTTTTCTTGAACGGATTTTGATTTCATTTGATCTAACCATTGATTTCGAGCAATTTTATACAGAAGCGTTATACAAATTTCCTTCTCACTATACTTTTGAAGAACTTTGCAAATTGCTTCTTGGGCAAGGTCTTCCCCATCCCATTTGTTTTTCGTCAAAAACGTACAGTATCTTTTTACCTCTGCATAATGTGTAATTAAAAAATTTATATTTGAATGATTCATATCGATATGATCCTTTAAAACCTGAGTTACTTTTGTGCACAAAATAACCACTCCTTTTCAGCGCTTACTTAATAAACGATTGAACAAATAAAAAAGTTACGGGGCTTATAATTAATTTTATGTTTATGTTCATGAATACGGGTCATAAATATGTTATATAGCATTTTACATGAGGAGGAATCAATTTGCCAAAATTAACAGTTGAAGGTACCGGAACTTTCGATATTAAAGAAGGAACGAAATTAGTATTAGCACTTGAAGATAACGGTGTACACATTCTTCATCGTTGCGGTGGCAAAGCAAGATGTACAACTTGTAGAGTTGAAGTCATTGCAGGTGATTTTTGTGAGGCGACAAATGATGAAAAACAAGCTATTACGGAAAAAGGAATTGAAGACCACTTACGATTATCGTGCCAAATGCGTGTACATAAAGATATTACCGTTCGCCCTATACTTACAGTTGAAAATTCCGGTTTAGATGCTGGACCACGCCCAGCGGAGTAAAATGATGAATTTAAAACAGCTTGCAGGCGAATATGCTGCTGGCTTTGTAAGAGATGGTATGACGATTGGACTTGGTACGGGTTCAACCGTATATTGGACGATACAAAAGTTAGGTCACCGTGTACAAGAAGGGTTATCTATTCAAGCTGCACCGACATCAAAAGAAACTGAAGTATTAGCAAAACAATTATCTATTCCGCTAATCTCTTTAAATGAAATTGATATACTTGATCTCACAATTGATGGAGCAGATGAAATCAATAATGATTTACAATTAATAAAAGGTGGCGGTGGTGCATTACTTCGCGAAAAGATTGTTGCCACCTCCTCTAAAGAACTTATTATTATTGCAGATGAATCCAAACTCGTTTCACATTTAGGTACCTTTCCACTTCCTATTGAAATTATCCCCTTCTCTTGGAAGCAAACTGAAAAAAGAATTCAATCTTTAGGATGCGAAACGTGTTTACGTATGAAAGATGGCGGACCATTTATAACTGATAACGGCAATTTAATTATTGATTGTATTTTTCCAAACAAAATATTGAATCCAAATGATACACATACAGAGTTAAAGATGATTACCGGTGTAGTTGAAACAGGATTATTTATCAATATGACGAGCAAAACGATCATCGGAACAAAAAACGGTATAAAAGAATATTAAGCATTTTAAAGGCTGACTTTTGCAAGTCAGTTTTTTCTTTTATAGCATTACAGTATGATATACTATGAAAACACATTCATATCACACTAGAAAGGGCTGAACAATTTGCAATCCAAACTCATAACAGAACTTACAGATTTAGAAACTGCCTTTCACATTCGAAAAGAAGTCTTTGTAAAAGAACAAGGTGTCCCTCTTGAAGATGAATTCGATACATATGACCAAATTGGCGAGGCATGCAAACATATATTAGTTTATTATAATGAACTTCCTGTAGGAACTGGCCGTATACGATTCGTTGACGGAATGGGTAAACTAGAAAGAATTTGTATTTTAAAAGACTATCGCAAATACGGATTAGGCAAAGTAATCATTCAAAAGTTAGAAGAGATTGCTCGTAACAAAGAAGCAAACAAAGTTAAACTACACGGTCAAACACAAGCTGAAGGGTTTTATGAAAAATTAGGCTATCAAACTTCTTCCGACGTATTTATGGAAGATGGAATTCCACATATTCTTATGACGAAAGTGTTATCATAATAGAAAGGTTACTATATGATTCTACATTATGTATTCGTATAGTAACCTTTCTGTAGCTTATTCGTTTGAAAGTCTCTTTGATGAATATTCTAGATTAATACAAAAAGACGACGCTGAATACGTCGTCTTTTTTATAAGCAGAAAAGTTAACTCTCAAACTTCCTTTTTTTGCATCAAAGCCCATCATCTTTCATTTCATTTTGAGGTAAAGCTTACACTGTTTTCCATAAGGATAAAGCAAAAATCCAGTTTGGATCCCCATGTCCTTCATAATTCTGGACTGCTTCATACACTTTTCCCTCGTGTAAAACTCTATCTTCCTTTTTATATGCTTTCTTTGCATCCCACGCTTCATATGAAGCGCTTTCAGTTTTTGTAGTAATTGTGAACGTATCACTTTGTACGGATTCATTTCCAACTACATCCACTGCTTTCACTGCATATTTATAAGTAGTATTAGCGAGTAAATTTTTATCCATATAAGAAGTCGTATTGGATGTTGCAATTTTTTTCATTGTTCCTTCTATTTCTCTATAAATATCGTAATAGTCTACTCCAACGTTATCATCAGATGGGCTCCACATTAGATCCACACTTGACGCTGTTGTTCCCATGCTATGTAATCCTTTTGGTTGTGTTGGTGCTTCTGTATCAAGAGCTTCAACTGTTGTTTTCACTGTAAGCGCTGTACTTTCTTTCGATACATTGCCAGCTGCGTCAATTGCTTTTACAGTATAAGTATATTCTGTGCTTGGTTGTAATTTCTTATCAATAAAATAAGTGCCTGGTACTGTGTCAATCATCTCTCCGTTACGGAAGATTTGGTACCCTTTTACTCCTACATTATCCGTAGAAACGTTCCATGTTAGTTCTATACTATTCGCTGTTACTTTTTGCGCCTGAATTCCATTTGGAATACTTGGCGCTTCTGTGTCTGGTTTCACATTATTGATGAGATTCACATCAATTACATTATAGAACGCATTTGCTGTATCAGCTACATCCCATACAGCGAAAATCACATGATATCCACTACGGTCAGTAGGTACATTGATTTTATGAGTTAAATTATTTGAAGCTGCAGAACCATCATGTTGTACAGTGCCAATTGGCTCAAAGTCTGCTCTTGTTAGTGCTTTATTTGGATTCCATCCTTTTTTTGTAATATAGTAGTGCCATTTGCTTGTTAAGTGAGGTGCTGTATACTTCCAAGTAAATGTATTTTCCCCACCAGTGATTGTATTTTTAAACCAACGATTTGCTGTTTGTTGATCTAAAATACCGCCAAATTTTCCACCTGCAGAAGCGATTTGCCCATCAACTGGGCCACCTTGTGGGAATCCTTTTGGAGCTTCTAAACTTTGTGGTTCATACATAACACTTCCGCAGTTTACATTTAGAGCACCATAAGTTGGACTACATAAAGCGGAACGGCTACCAGGCTTTTCAACAAAGCCGTGCGCGTATGCATTTTGAGGAATAAGTGTCGTGCTGATAATTCCAGCTGTTAATGCAACAGCTCCTATACTTTTTTTGTTCATTTTCAAGTTTTGTAGTTGTTTTAAAAATCGATTATTCATGTTCCTGTCCCCTTCTTGTTATACTTCGTAGTGTAATGTGGGCTTTGATGTAAAAGAATAACAAGAGTCAATCTTATTTCGTGTATGCGTAAATATGCATACACCGTCGTAAAGAAACATTTCATTTCTTGTGAAATATTTCACTTATGGAATATATCATGACATAGAAATCACCTAAATGTGTGCAGAAGTTGTGCAGAAACAGTGAAATTACTACTAACACGTAAAACTACATCCTAAATTTATAAAGTAAAAGTGAGCAATAGAAATTGTAGTACTTGTAATGAAAAATTTTAGGTATATATATGGATGAATTGCACCAAGTCGTCTTGAAACCCTTCATCGTTAACTTAAAACGCATGGCAATGTGAGATCACATTATTTTAAAACAACGTGCCATCTCCATTTTCCATATATCTTTCTATCAATACTTTGAAATTACTTATCACTTGTAAACATTTCCGAATCCGTCAATATAGTTTCATAAAACTTATCATATTCTTCACTGTATTGAAGTTTTAACTTTTCTATTAAACTTGTATCTGGTGAAACAATGTCAATAACGTCTGTACTTATATACAATTAATAAGTATCGTTATAAAAAGAAATATACGCTTGCTGACCACCATTAACGACATACTTGCAATACTTATATACTTCATCTTCATGTACACCTTTAATCGTAGTAAATATGATTGTACTTTCAAGATCATCAACGTCTACTTTCGTTTCTGTCCAATTCTTAATCTTCATGAACCTCCCAATTTTTGTTTTCTCATTTATTCTCTTACTTTTACCATATGTTATGTAACCGGAAATAAATGAAACATCAATCGTATCAGGACTTTTAAAAAGTTCAGTCAAAATCCCTCTTAATCCTCTCAAATTACTCTCAAATAATTCTATATCGAATCTAATTCTATTTTTCGCCTCCACTTGAAAAAATGGTGTAGCTGTCATATCAGCAAAATTTACATCTAGTATTTTCATTCTTTCCATTTCATCAATTCCTCGCTTCATATAACATAAAAGTGTCTATATCATTTAATATAGACACCCTTTCACATGTATAGTTTTAATAACAGCCTGTAAATTTAAAAATTTCATCAACAGCTTGCTTATACCCACCTGATTTTCGGAAAGACTCCTTCATATTCAAAACAGTTTCTTTGAATGAAGAGTTATTTAATACTAGATCTACACTCTCACGTAGTTGACTCTCCGTTAATCCTTGCATTTGTAATGTAACCCCTGCTCCGAGATTCTCAACTTGCCTTGCGATTACTGGCTGATCTGCACTTTGCGGAATTACAACGAGTGGAACACCGTTATATATCCCTTCATGCGTACTGTTCATACCGCCGTGTGTAATAAATAGTTTCGTATATTTGAGAAGTTCAGTTTGTGGTACATAGTTTTTCACAATGAAGTTTTTAGGGATATTACCTAAATCACTTATTTCCGTTTTGTTGCCAATAGACATAACAAGTGTATGCTTACTATTCTCGAACGCCTTCATACAAAGTTTATAAAAATCAAGCGCTTCATTAAAAACAGTACCTAATGAAATGTAAATCAGGCTTTTTTCTTCAATTGAAGTGTAATCAAAACCTTCATTTTTCAATTGTGTAGAGATAGATGGACCCACAAATTTGAATGTTTCATTAAATGTATCCCCAAAAGGTTGGAACTCCTTAATTGTATACACAATAGTAAGTGAAGCTGGATTACAGAAAACTTCATACGGTGAGTTTATATTAACACCATATTTTTCTGTAATTCCATTAGTTAAGTTTTCAAAATCATTATGTATTCTATCCTGAACTTCCAGTGGGATATTTTTAGAAAGATGGTCTAACATTTGTTTAAATGATTTTTCATCTTGTGCAAAAGATGTGCATGAATTTATGGCTGGAAGATTAAGAATTTGGGCAATTAAGCGACCACAGCCAAACATCGAATCATGAATAATATAATCAAAATGTTCACCTTCAATTTGTTCTAGAACACTAGGTATTACAATATCAGCTGTATGTAGAAGGCCGTTTATTCTTTCCTGTAAATAATTTCGACCACCGGAAAGAAATGCTTTTATAAATTTTTCATCATCAATCGTTCGTACAGTAGCACCTGTCTTCTCAATACGCTCCCTGAAAGCCTCTATTGAAAAATAAACTACCTCTTCACCGCGAGAAATCAGTTCTTCTACAACATGTAATGTTGGATTTATATGTCCTTCTGATCCAGCGTTAATGAATAAAACACGTGCCATTCAAAACACTCCTTAAATTTTAAAATTTCTATGTTGTAAAGAGTATGGATACTTTCCATACTCTTTACGGAGTTATATGTATCATTTTCCTGCTAAATTGACCTAGCAAGCCTAAAACCGAGATCATCTATATGAAACGTAGGATGACTACGACGGCGACAAGTGGCACCGCAACCTCTAGCTGCTTCAGCCCAACTACCACCACGAAAAATGCGGTATGACCCGTACACTGTTTCATCATACAAATCATAGCACCATTCCCAAACGTTCCCTAACATATCATAAAGTCCCCATGCATTCGGCTCTTTTTTACCGACGTCATGAATTTGCCCACTTGAATTTTCATTATACCACGCTATTTTCTGAAGTTCCCCATACGTATATCCCGTCGTACCTGCTTTACATGCATATTGCCACTCTGCCTCAGACGGTAATCGATAGCCATTTGAATGCAAGTTACAACTAACCTTTTTCCCATCATCTTGTATAGAATAATACTCTGTAAACCCTGCTATTTTAGACAGTAAATTACAAAAAGCAATTGCATCATGCCATGAAATATTTACAACAGGTTTATTACCATTTTCATTACCATTTAGTGCACGATTCGTAATTGCGTAATATAATTCCGCTGTTACAACATACTTTGCAAGAAGAAATGGTTTTATTTGAACTTGCCATTCTTTTTTTATTCGATCATCTCTTAATTCTACTTTTCCTGTTGGAATTTTCACCATATTAGAGTCAACCGGGCCAATGAATCTATTCAATCCTATCCCCCCATGTTACTTCTTTTTATAATCTAACTATTTATGGTATCGTGCTTCTCTAAAAATAGTCTTACTTCATTTGAAGATTTTAAAATAATAACATCTTTATCCTTACTCAATTGATTTAGCCTCTTTAAAATTGAAGGTCGTTTCGTTTTAGGATATTCCCATATCCATTTGAAAAATTGCAAGTCAAATCTTTCTTCACATCCAGCCCCCATATCCGGTCTTGTTTTATTCCGATATTGCACAATTCTTTTAAAAGCACGATAAACACAAATTGTTCTATGAATATCAAGAAAGATAATTGTATCAGCTGCGTTAATTCTTATGTCCATTGTCCCGCCATAATTCCCATCAATAATCCACTTTTCCCCTTTAACTAATTCATTTTGAACCGTTCTTTGCTCCTCTTTCGGTACACCCTCCCAATTTGGTTTCCAAAATAGTGCATCAAGATGATGCACCTTAATATTTAATTTATTCCCTAACTGTTTTGCTAATGTAGATTTTCCTGAACCACCAGAACCTATTAATATAATTTTTTTCATATGAGTACGCTTCTTTCTATAGATTCTTCAATATCTTCCTTATTAGCAAAAATCCATAAAAACATCTCTTCATTTAACTTTAGTAAATCTTTTAACTGAACAAAATAAGTAATAAATATAATTTGAATTGAAAGCATTACATACCAAATTGATTGTAGTTCTGCTCTCGTTAAAATGTTTTGCTTATAATATCCTTTAAAAATTTCACTTACAATTTGTAACCATTTCCCTCTTAATGTTTCATCACTAAATATCTCACTTAAAATACTTGTACAGCAATAGCATAAATCGAATACTCTAACGTTTTCTTCTAGAAGCTCAAAATCGATAAACCCTTGAAAATCACTTTCTCTAAAGATTACATTTGATAAGTGCATATCGCGATGAATAATTTGTTTCGGTAATGAGTGAACCGTTTCCTTGAAAGCTGTATGTATTTGATCCATTTTTTGAATTACATCCTGATGAACATGCTCATTCTTTACTAAATTCGGTAAAGCCCATTCGTATACCACTTTATATAACTCTCTTTTTATTAACTCGTTAGCACTATTCACTGAATTTAGTTCGTGATGTAAATTAGCCATTTCCTCTCCAATTGTGCTTCCTAGCACTTTTAGCTTTTCTGTATCTTTGATTTCTAGTACACTTCCGGCAACATATTCGTACAAACAATAATTCTTCTCTTTATACAATACGTACCTTTCATCATTTCTCGTTTTTACTAATTTTTGTACTTTAACTCCTTTTTCATCAAGCTGTTCTAATACATTTAGTTCAACTAGAAACTGTTTTATCGATCCCTTTCCCTTTAAAATATACGCCTTATTATTACAATGAATCTTCGTTACGTTTGGTTGAATTTCAGTAGCTGTGACACCTTTATCTTGAAACCAAAACTTTGCAATTTCTAATATATCCTTCATGTACAAATCCCCCTTTTTAAAGTCACTTATTTCTTCCGTAGCATAAACTCACAAAACATTCCAATCCCAACACCAATTGTATAAGCAACTAGATCACTCCATAAAAATCCGTAACCTAATACGAGTCCACCTAAAGTCGTTGCTCGAATGCTATCTATCCATTCCGCATGGTACAATTGACTAATTTCAATCCCGTAGCAAAATATCAAACTAATAAAAGCTAATTTCCTCGTTTCTATTTTAGGAAACAAAAATCCGAATCCAACGAAAATCATTAACGCCCATAAAGCATCACCTAAGTAATCATTTAATAAATCAGGTAACGCAAAAGCAAACTTTCTTGAACTAAGGCCTAAAATAATAACAACTATAGTAAACATTGCATATAGTAATCTATTTCGTTTCGTATTCATTTCAAAATCTCCTAATATATAATGTAAAACTGCAAATAGCTAGTAAAATATAATCATTTTACTAGCTATTTATATACGGTTTCACTTTGTATTCTTCGCTTTTATAATAAGGAAATGCGGGTTAGTGTTTAAATAATAATATGATTTTTCATCTACTTCCTTCATCTTTTCAATCGGTTTCGGCTCGACTAACTCTTCTAATACAAAATTACTCGTTGTTTCATTTATAATATCTTGAAGTGACCTTCTAAAGAAACTTACTTCAATTGTAATATTAGGTTTCCGCCAAGTATCTACTAACAATTGCGTTTTAAAATAATCTTCACACGGAAACTTTGTAAAATCCATAAATGGGTGATGAACGGAATACACAAATAAACCACCTGGTTTAAGGACGCGATGAAACTCTTGAAATACATTACTCCAATTTTGCAAGTAATGAAGAGTAAGCGAACTTACAATCATATCAAAAGAATTATCTTCAAATGGTAATGTTTCTTGAAGGTCATGACAAAGAAATGTTGCTTTATCACCTGTACTTTCCTTTGCGGCTTTTACCATTTCAGAACTTACATCAATTGCTGTAACGTTTGCTCCTCTTCCTACGAATTGAGAAGTATACCATCCAGCTGCACATCCAGCATCTAGTATTCTCTTCCCTTCTAGTTTCTTTGGAATAATCTCCATCATCGCTGGTCTTTCATAATAACTGTTATATGGATTTGCCAAATCTAGATTTTCTTTATATGTACTCGCTAATTTATCATACGTATCTTTGATTGAGTCTTTCATTACATCCACTCCTAATACATATTAATCCAATAACTCTTGCTGCTTTTTCTTTGAAAATGATTGCAGTACTAACTCATACGACCAATCTATCATCTTATTAATTTGTTCTTGTCCTACATCTTTATGTATGTACACTGTATTCCAATGCTTTTTGTTCATATGATATCCAGGAATTATTGTTTCTGGGTAATCTTCTCTTATTCTTAATGCGAGTTCTGGATCACATTTTAATGTAATTGCAGCTTTTTCACCTTCTTCATGGTTCACTATCGCAAATATTTTATTATTGAGCCTCATACATGTTGCACTCCAGCCATCCGGAGAATCTTCTGTCGCTTTTCTTTTCGATAAACAATACTCTCTCGTTGCATTCATTCTTCTGGCACCTCTTATTCTTCCACTATTTGATTACGATGCATCACAATTTGCTTCGTCGCTTTAAATTGCTGTTCACCATAAAACTTTATTAGTTTCTCTCCGCAAAATAGACTAACAATATCAATATGAGATATCTCTTCCAGTAATATTGTAAGCATATTCTCTCCAATACCTTTATTTCTTACACTTTCATGTACGACAACATCTTCTATGTACGCTCGAAAAACACCATCTGAAACGACTCTAGCAAATCCAATTAATTCATTTTCTTCCCATACTCCAATTGCTATACTATTCTTTAACATTTTTTCAATATCAATTTCTTTTCTTTCCGGCCACCAGCCGACTGAATCATAAAGCTTCTTTATTTTCTCTGCACAGATTGGTTGTTCATGTTGTAATTTATACGTGTACATTTTCTTTCTCCTGTCAAACAGTTTACATAACATTATTATAATCTCTTTTCTAAAAAGTGCTGACTATGCCCTTTCGGGTGATCTTCAACGACACCATACTCTCGGTAGCCGTGCTTTTTATAAAATTCTGGTGCTTGGAAACTAAATGAATCTAGTAATATGAGTCTACATCCTTTTTCCTTCGCAATGTCTTCGATTTTATGTATCAGTTGACTTCCATAACCATCATGACGAACCGATTCATCAACCCATAAAAAATCGATATGAAGATGATAAAAATACATCGTTCCTGTAACGCCGCCAAAGATTTTCCCTTCCTCATCTTTCACTACAAAGCTTACTTGTTCCATCGGCTGTTTTACTTCATCTGTTAAGATGGACATATTATATTGAATTACTTTATTTTTAATGTATTCTCCTTCAGTGCGTGTACCGTTCTCTATATGTTTCATATACATTGCTTCCTTTCAACTTAGTAAGTTACATTTAATTTTTATTTCGTCTCTTTAAAATACTAATGAACACAAATCCACCATATGTAACAAAGCATGAAAAACCAATTATCCCAGGTACAGAGACATAGCCTATTCTTACATAACTTATAACTGCAAAACTAGTAATTAATATTAAAATAGATGGCCAAAATATAAGAGCCGTTTTTCTTCGTCTCTGTTTCGATGTACTTTCTTTCTCTTCAGAAACACGTGTGCCAAAAAGCAATACAATACAAATAAGAATCGCTGCAAAGTAAATTGTATCTAATGACAAAGTGTGATCGTATAGTGCAATTCCAACTTCAAGAGCAATAATCGTTACAATTAGAATAATAATTGTTGAAGTCTTTAAGTTTCGTTTCAATCGCTCACTCCTAGCATGCTTTCACTATATTCTTTGTATATGTATTTCAAAGCTGTTGTAATAGTTTCATCAACCTCTATATTATGAACTCGCTCGGGTAAATCTTCTCCTCCAATTACATAAAGAAACGGGAGTTCATTAAACATTCCCATTATACCAATATTTATTGTAGCTGTGGGCAATCCACCTGTCATATATATTCATCTCTATTTCTATATTGTTTTATCACCTCTGAAAATTCGATATAAAATGTAAAAAACCTTTTTTTGTTTAATTATGTTGGTGAATATAAAAAGATAGCATGAGATTTCTTCATACTATCTTTTGAAATATATACAATTTCTTTTTAAATTTATTTGTACCGTAATAAATATCTCTATTCTTCTATAGGATTCTCAGGCCCGTTAAGCTCCAATTGATAAAAGGCTAAATCCAGCCATCTATTAAACTTATAACCAGCTTTTTGTATTGTTCCGGCATGAACAAATCCATAATTTTGATGCAAGGCAATACTTTTCTCATTTTCCGCATCAATTCCAGCAATTAAGGTCATATATTCTCTTTCTTTTGCAAATGTGATTAATTCTTCCATCAAAGAGGACCCAATACCATTTTTTCTATATTCCTTATCAACATACACAGAATGTTCAATTGAATATTTGTAGGCAGGCCACGCTCTAAATGGGCCGAATGTCGCAAATCCTACTACTTTATTATCTAGTTCGTATACGAAAATTGGATAGCCATCAGCCTTTTTTTGTTCATACCAATCTATTCTATTTTCAAGGGTTACAGGTTTATACGCATATACAGCTGTTGTATAAACTATCGCATCATTATAAATATCTAAAATACATGCTAAATCTTTTTTTGTTGCTTCCCTTATCATTGTTTTCTTCCTTTCATAATGGTTATCTTCTAAATGGTTTCATATTATCGGAATTTCTGATTCATTTCCACATACGAATACTAGCTTTTCGGAAACCATCAAATATATTAATCGCAGCGGACAACGTATAAATGATAATTCCACCACCAACTAACCACGTTTTAAATCCCTCTGGGGAAATCGTAAACACATTTGCCACATACGTAATGAATCCTTCGTTAAATAAATGAGGATTTACTACAATTATAATGAATACTATTGTTCCGGTTATTTGAAGAATTGTATTTCCAATTGCCAATCTTGTCGTCCATTGTCCCTGTACTAACTTATAAAAAGATATAGCTACTTCGAAAACGATCATAACCACAACGATTGGCCAGTATTGAAGTAAAACATCTTGATTAAACGTTGGCACTACAAATTTCAGGCCATTTTCAGTACCTTCATATACGCCAACGAGATGATTCGCATAAAAGTAAAGTGTAGCCCACACTGCTGTCCACATCAAACCTCCAAAAACTTCAAACTTTGAGATTGACTTTTTCTTTGGAACATACGAGATATTTTTCAAATCATCAGGAGTCCATTTTTTTAAACTTGTCGTCAACGGTTGGGTACCTTTGTCTTTATCTGTTCTTTCTAAAATAGCAAATACAAGTGTCAACCAGAAAAATACATGGAGGCCTACTTCGACAATTTCCCCAATGCCTTTACCTATCAATTGTAAAATAACATTTAATACTGCTTGATCACCAGTATAGCCTATAAAATTTTCTGCAATCATCGCAATGAGTGCGATAACAGCTGCAATTGGTATAATCATTTTTAATAACGTCGTATATACATCAAAATAGCGTGGTCCAATTAAATGCATCGGTCTATCCAAATACCCATTAGCCAATGAAACTGGGCTCCCCAATTTTTCAAGGACACTCTTTACATCTTCCTCATTGTATTCATCAGGTAACATATCCTCTATAGTTGACCGAAGTTCTAGTGTAATATCTTCACGATTTTTTTCAGGTAATCTCTTCGCAACCTCCTGAATATAAACCTCAATTAAATTCATTCTCGTCCTCCTCCTTTAATAAGTTATAAAGTTCTTTCGAATCCTTTATCCACTCCTTTTTCAATTGTAAAAATATCTCTAATCCATATTCACTTAAAATATAATACTTACGAGGTCTACTCTCCGTTTTATCCCAACTACTCGTCACTAGATCCTGCTTTTCTAATCGGCGAAGTAGTGGATATAAAGTACTTTGATCTATCATGATTCCTGATTGCTCCAATAATTGGACAAGCGAATATCCATATTGCGGCGTTCTTAGTTGACTTAAAACCGCTAATGTCAATGTCCCTCTCCTTAGCTCAGTAATTAATGAATTTAATAAAGTATCCATTCACCCACCTCATTTCCATTACTATATGTCATACAGTATGTGTTTTATACTATGTATCGTACAGTATAGTTGTGACAAAAACAATATATTTTTATAAAAATCAGAAAATAAGAAAAGCACAAACTATATAATTTGTGCTTTTCTTATTTTCTTGCAGCTTACTAACAAACTTAAATACCATTAATACTTTTAACTATGTACCTCTGGTAATATAAACTCTCCTTTTTCTTTAGAAAATGGGACAACCTCTACAATCGCCTCAACATTAATTACTCCATATACATGCGGGTATTCTTGACCGTTTGAAGCAAGTTCATATTTTATTTCTGCTTTTACAAGAGATGGATCTATTGTAAGTAATAAAACATCTTTTTCATGATTGAAATGTTTTTGAGCAACTTTTAAAGCTTGGTCTAATAATGAACAATGAATAAATCCCTCTTCTTTAAGTGAAGCTTCATTAATCTCTCCAATGTTTTTCGCGATTCCCCAATTTCTTTTTGTTATTACTTTTGTAATAATAGTTACTCTCCTTTTTTAATATATGTAATGATATAATAATACTAAAATTTTCAACACATGATTAATAGATTGGAGACTTATAATGGATAAAAAATTAGAAGAGATCATTGTAAAATCATTTTTTACTAAACGACTTCAAGATAGAATCATGTTTGAGCTTTCTTCTACTAAAAAACGTAAAGATGCGATAGGTCGACTTTGCCATAATTACAGAACTACGTTACGTGAAGAATATATGATTGAAATTCCTAAACCTAATTCGTGTCCAATTGATATAGGTCGTCTGTAAAAAAAACATGGGGCCGATGATTCTTGCTACGCCATATCATGGGACACAAAAATTGAAGGGAAAACCCTCCCTTTGCTAGACGCATTAGAGGCTGCTGTTGGAATGGGAATGCCTTCTATTCTATACTCAATTACAAATCAAGTTGCGTATTTTGAAGCAGAACAAGAAACACTTCCATCACCAAGATTTATACTTAAACGCACATATTAAATCATATAACTCCAGTGAATTTTTTCTATATGCTTACGTTATTCAATTAAAATAGCATTTTATCGGGATGGAGATACATAACTAATGAGTAAAAATCACACTGCACTACAAGCCATTATTATACATATGAATACAAATGAGAACTGGCATGATTTTATTTCTTACTGTCAGCAGCTCGAAGCAGGACTACGAAAATTAGCTTTTAAGCATTTAGAAACATTTATTTCAAATGCAAAGAAATGGGAACTCAAAGAACAACAAGAGTTTGCTATTATGCTGTTTACTATTTTAGATACATCAAACGAAAAAAATGAAGTGTTAACTTTCCCACTAAATCGTTTTCTAATAGACATTCTATATCGATGGATAGAAAAGGATCCATCTGATTCAAGACCTTTTAGATGGATGGGACTTTATATGGGTTCCGGAAATACTGATGAGGATTTGGAACAACTTCTCCAAAAAACCATTGAATTAGGTGGCGATACAGAACAAGAGGCAATGATACATCTTGTTTCTTACTATATAAGTAGCTTAGAGTTTGGTACGCATGAATTTCCATCAGGTTATTGCGGAGATTTAAACGAATGTAAAGAAAAACTTCCCTATATGATTCAATTAATTGAGAGAATTCGGGATGAGAACATAAAAGAACAAATAATATGGCAAACACAAGAGCAACTAGACTTAATTCTAGATTGGTTAAAGAATACACAAAATCCGGTAGATGCTGTTCGTCTATGGGAAAAAGAGCAGATTCAGGAATTTGAGAATATGATATTTTATTATTTAAAAAACAGCTTAGATTGTTAATTCATATACCTTTTAACTATAAAAAGAGGATTTTCATGAACTACTAGAAAATCCTCTTTTTTATTTATTTTAATCCCTTAATTAAAGGTGATACTTCCCCGCTATAGAAAATCCATAAATCATGAAGCGACCTTGTACATCCGACATACAATAATTTCGCATCATGTTTTGTATTTTTGTAATGTTCTTCATCAACGTCGATTAGAAGTACGGCATCAAATTCTAACCCTTTCGCCAAGTATACTGGTACTACCGAAATACCACCTTCATACTTGCTTTGATCTGCTTCAATGACATTAACTGTCAACCCTACATTTGTTAATTTCTCATATATATCACGGCATTCATCATCTGTTCTACCAATTACCGCGATTGTTTTCACATCTTCATTTTGCAAATGCTGTAATGTCTTTAAAACTTCAGTAAATTGGTCCTCTGCCCGGATTACTTTCACGTCTTCACCGCTACGGAAAACTGGTGTTGCGAGTCCTACTGGAATCTCTGCATTTTTAATTATTTCATTCGCGAATTCAATAATTTCTTTTGTAGAACGATAACTTCTCGTCAGTTCATAATAACCTGCTTCTTGGAATACTTCCTTAAAAGCATTCCAGTCTTCAATTCCTTGATAATCATAAATCGCTTGAGATAAATCACCTAATATGGTGAAAGAATTACCTAGTGTAATTTCTTTTAATACATACACTTGGAATGGTGAAAAATCTTGTGCTTCATCAATAACGACGTGATGAAACTTCTGTCCGATTTCAATTCCATTTATGCGATGGTGTATGTAAATTAAAGCTGGTAAATCTTCTACATATACTTCTTTTTTACGGCAATTCTTTTCTGTTTCTTGAACAAGTTCTTCAGGTAATACTTCGAGTATTTCTTTACTCTTCATCATCGAACTATATAGTGAAAGTGGGCTCATTTTTGGCCAAAAATTCATATATGTGTTTAATCTCTTTGTTGCTTCTTTTTTTAGTAACTTTTTCTCGTTTGTTTCTCCAAACTTTTTAAGTTCAATTTCAATCCAGCGCTTCATTCGGCCGACTAAACGTTCTCTTCTTTTCTTTAATGGATAATGTTTATATTCAACTTGCATCCATTTTTTAACGTCTTCCACTGGAATAACTGCTTTATCCCATGCCTCAAAATCTTTTGTCGGTACTAATTCTTTTTCAAATTGAATCATTCTTTCTTCAATAAACGACTTAAATTCCAGCGTGCCTTTTAATTTTCCGAGCATAACCTTTTTTTCATCGCGATTAATTGAAAAAGCTTCTTTCAATTTTTCTTCTGTCTGCTTTAGTTTCACCGAACCATCTAACGTACGTAATGCCCAATCTGGAAACGTTGTTTGACTAATATTTCCTACCCCTAACTCAGGAAGTACACTCGAAATATAGTCTAAAAACAAACTGTTTGGAGCGAATACGATCATTCTCTCCGCTTCAAGCTGTTCACGATATTCATAAATTAAAAAAGCAAGGCGATGTAAAGCGATCGTTGTTTTTCCGCTCCCTGCAACCCCTTGAATTAATAATGGTAAGTTTCTTTCCGCACGAATAATATCATTTTGTTCCGATTGTATAGTCGAAACGATATCTTTCAATTTATTATCTTTATTCTCGCCTAATCGATATAGAAGAAAATCATCAGCATGCGAGACATCTTCATTTCCTTTCACATATGTATCAACAACACGTTCTAATTCTCTCTTTCGAATCGAAATATTTCGCTTTAAATAAACATCGCCTTCTACTAATCCGTCTGGTGAATGATAAAATGCTAATTCATCACCACCGGTAAATGAATAAAACATACTTGCGACAGGTGCACGCCAATCAATTACAATTGGTTTCATCGTATCTTTATCTGAAACACCTACTTTACCGATGTAAATCGGCATAACTTCTTCCTTGCCATCCTCCTGAAAGTCTAATCTTCCAAAATACGGCTCATGTACACCAATACGTAAGCTTTGTCTATTAGACTCCCTCATACTTTCAAGAATTTGCTCTTTAAAATCTTCTCCATAATAAACTGGGATTTTTTCAAGTTGCTCTAATTGCTCATCCATCGTACATAAAATATCTTTCATTTTCTGTAATTCTTCTTCAAATATGTTACTCATTTGATGATTCCCTCCTGCCCGTTCCAATTTTTCAGTCGAGATACAATTGTATGAAAAATCCATTCATAAAGTCAATAGTTTAAGTAAGAATTTTCTAAAATATAAAAGAGTAGAGATAAATCTCTACTCTTCTTTACTTTAATTCTATATGACAAACATTCATTTAAACTTGCCAGTTCTTTATATTTCCATTGTTCAAAATCAAATGCTCCCCCTGGGAAGAATCCTACAATACTTAAACCTGCTTTAGCACATAAATCACTAATCTCTTCAACTGTATAACAACGTAAAGACTGTGTCACAATCTCATTAGGTTGATTAGGATCCCACCAATGATCTAACATTCTTTCATTTATACTATCGTATTCATATTTTCGCATAGCTGAACTTAATAGCATCTCTTGTCCACTTACCTTTTTCCAATACAAAGATTGATAAATATCAATAAGTGCACATCCATCATCCTTCATCCAATCTTTAATCCGTTTTAGTAGAAACAATTGCTCATCATTTGTTCCTACACCAAATCCATCTAAATAACTAACCACATCAAATTTTTCTTCAAAGTTAATTTTATAAAAGTCAGCACAGTGAATAGCAATGTCATTAGTAGAATGTTCTTTGGCAAACATAACCAACTCTTGTACAAGCTCAACAGTAGTCATTTTTATATTTAACTTAGACATCGCCCTTGCAAATTCACCATTTCCTGCACCAAGTTCTAACATCGTTTGAAATGGATATCCGACTTGTTCTTGCACCTCTTTAGCAACCTGCTCTATCCAGCTTTCTGTGTTTATATCATAATTCGACAGTTCAAATTGTTTTTTGTAAAATTCCTTCACATTTAATTCGTCCATTATTATTCTCCTCTCGCAATAGATTTTTCTACTACAGGTGAGAAACTAAATTTCTGATACCCATGAAAAATCCCCCGTATTATTTCCCTATATTTACATTTCATCAAAATAATAAGAATTTTAAAAGTATAAATTCAAAAAGCAGATAATGGATTATTCCACTATCTGCTTTCACATCATTCTATTGCTTTTTTTATTTTCCCTTTTGATACTCCACCCAATCACCAGAAATAATAACTTTCTTTAACATTTCTCTATCTTGAGCAACATACACATATGCATGTGTTTCTATATCCCCAAAATAAATAGTTTGGGTAATCCGGTCATATAAATCACTCTCTGCATTACCTGTATATTCTTCAAGTTCATCTAATTTTTGCAAAACATCACTATTTACTTCATAAACTTCCCCGTATACTTTTTCCTCGTTTGAACAAATCATTGCAGGATACCCCTCGTTTGTATCAAATAATTTGCCATACGTCCATGCTCCGTCTACGATGCATGTTGCACCTCGCATATAATGAGCATTCGTTTGCTCTTTTCTTAACGTGCCATACACGAAAACGTGATGCATAAATCCCTATCCCCTTTATATGTCTCTACTTTCTAATTTGTAAATAAGCACGAATCATAAAGTAACTCACTTCATTTGGAAGTTGGTCCTTAATCGATTTCAGACCACCCTCTGCATTTTGCACGGCAGTTTCAATCAGTGATTCATATTCTGCAGGAACAAAACTGTTCCAGTCTACTTCCATTCCATCTTCAAAGCAGCGAATTAAATGATTTTCAATTGTTTGTCTTGATAAGCTACGTTCTTTAGCAATTTCATCTAGATCAATGCCTTGTTTATACATTTCATACGTTTCTAAATGAGAATTCGCTGACGCTTTTCCTGATTTTTTACTCTCTGAAACAACTTCAGTCTTAATTGTTTCCGCATAGTTTGGGTTATCCTCAATAAAGTGCTGAACTGCTTGTAAGAAGTGAGACCCGTACTTCACAAGTTTGTGTTCTCCGATTCCTTTTACAGTTAGGAGTTCGGAGTCACTTTGTGGCATTTTCGCACACATATCTTTTAACGTTTGGTCAGAGAAAATAACGAACGGTGGTACACCTTCTCCTTGTGCAATTTCTTTACGCACTTCACGAAGCACTTCAAATAAAGGATGGTCTTGAACAATTTGTCTCGTTTCTACTCGTTCTTTGCGTAAAACATTCTCTTTACCAAGTAATACTTCTTTTCCTTTTTCCGTTACTTTTAATGTTGGATACGTACCATGTTCAACTGCAATTAACTCATCTGAAATTAAAAACTCAATAAACTCACTGACTTCTTTTACACTACGGTTTGATAAAAGACCGTACGTTGGCAAAGTATGAAAATTAAATTCAATGACTTTCTTATTTTTAGATCCAGTTAATACTTGTGCAATCATTTGCTTTCCGAATCGTTGGTTCGTCCTAATCATACAAGATAGTACCATTTGGGATTCTCTCGTCACATCGATACTTTCACGGTCGTCCGTACAATTACCGCAGCGACCACAATCTTCCTTCGGCTCTTCTCCGAAGTATTGCAAAATAAATGATTGTAAACATTGTTCTGTATGACAGTAATCGGTCATATTTTGGAGTTTTTCAAGCTCATTTGAAAAACGTGATTCTCCAGTTGATTGATCGATTAAAAAGCGTTGTACTTGCACATCTTGAGAAGAATATAACAAAATACATTCACTATCTAATCCATCACGACCAGCACGTCCTGCTTCTTGATAGTAACTTTCCATATTTTTTGGAAGTTGATAATGGATAACGTAACGTATATTCGATTTATCTATACCCATTCCAAATGCAGATGTTGCCACCATAACACTTATTTCATCTCGTAAAAAGAGTTCTTGCTGTTCATTTCGATCGTGGTCGCTCATACCAGCATGATATTTCGATACAGAAACTCCTGCTTTCCCTAAATCTTCATATAACTGATCGACAACTTTTCTTGTAGCTGCATATATAATCCCAGATTCCTTCTGATTTTGACGAATATAATCCGCTAAATAAGCATTACGATCCTGTCCTTTAATGACAGAGAATGATAAGTTCTCGCGCTCAAACGTTGTCATAATCGTGTTTTCTTGATTAATTCCAAGCGTGTTGCAAATATCTTCACGAACTTGTGGTGTTGCCGTAGCAGTTAACGCTAATACGAGCGGCTTTTCTGGAAGATAATCTAATATGCGATGTATATGTAAATAACTAGGACGGAAATCATGTCCCCACTGCGAAATACAGTGCGCCTCATCAATTGCAATCATCGGGATTTTCATATCGATAAGTTGATCAACAAATTCCATTGAATCAAGACGCTCAGGCGCCACATAAAGTAACTTATAATGGCCTTGTTTCGCTAATTGAATTCGTTGATTTGCTTCTGTAATAGAAATAGAACTATTAATATAAGTCGCTGAAATACCGTTTTGTACTAATGTATCTACTTGGTCTTTCATAAGTGAAATCAAAGGTGAAATAACTAATGTCGTTCCTTCGAATACTAATGCGGGAATTTGATAACAAATTGACTTACCACCACCCGTAGGCATAATACAGACTGTATCTTTCCCATCTAATACATTTTTAATTGTTTCATCTTGTCCTCTTCGGAATGACGAATAACCGAAATAAGACGCTAAAAGTTCTTGTGCTTTTGTAAACAAAAAAGAGTCACCTGCTTTTCTTTATCTTTCATCTATTCCCATTATATCATCAAACTGATTCTCGCCACTTTGAATTTTATAAGTATTTGAGTTCTATTTGCTTCCTACGTTTTCCAACATAAAAAAACAAATCTAGTACACAAGAAGAAAGAATTTCAAAATAAATATTCATTTAATTTACCTTCCTAGAATACTACTAATCGTATACATATGAATTTGAGGAGGTTAAATTATGAAGAGTCGTTACAATAATTCCAACAAACCTAAAGCATCAAATAAACAACTCCAATTCTCTAATAATGATGCGTGGAAATATGAATCATTTTATAAGTATCAGCCCTTATTTTCTTATAGCAAGCTTATGAATTTCCTTTCTCAACTTTTTAAACGTTAATACATGTGCCAAATATATATCATTCAAACAAATTTTCTCAACATATAACTTATAGACTTACTACAATACAGTTGTTACCATATATAATAATCTGTTAGATAAACCCCTTATGTTGACCTGCTTAAATTAGCAGGTCTTTTTTTATACTTACATATTGCAATGTATCGTAGCCTGGCTGAAAAGTCTTTTCTCCATTTTAGAACCCTATTCCGCTCTCCACAAATGATTATAATTCCAAAAAGCAAAATATAAATCCGCTACATTCATACAAGCAATTCATTTTTTCTCAATACACAAAGTGAATTTCATTTGTTACTATAAAAGTACTCTAGATGAGTTTTTGCTCATCAACATTATCTAGTTAAAGGGATCTGCCGCGGGAAGCAGATCCCTTTAACTTTATTAAAAAGCACCCTTCTCATTTGGACACATTTACCAGGTTTTTTTGAAAGAATTTTATGTTAATATTACGTAGTCGAGTCCGACATCTCGGCAATACCCTTTTGAGGTCCTGCAATTTCCCTTGCAGGACCTCTATTATTTTAAAATTCTTTTTATTCATATATATCATAAGTGTATTTTTTATTCCCCTTCAACTTTCTCCTTTTCCAACTCTCAAAAAATCTCTTGGACACGTAACTTAAAAATAACGTTTATCATATTGTGAGATATACATGTTCAAAGGAGTGTAACTATTTATGTATACTTATTGGCAATCGTATTACTCCCCTTATCATATCACTAATGGAAACTTCGATTCATTTGTACGAAATTACCGAGTTAGTAAAAACGAAAACTTTCTAAAAGGATATATGCGTTCTTTATGGGAACAACACGTTGCTTGGACACGATTAGCCATTATAGGCATCATCTTTAACTTGCCCGACGTAAACGTTACCGTTGGACGTCTTCTACAAAATGCAACACATATGGGGCTATCACTTGAACCATTCTACGGAGAAAATGCAGTAAAAAAATATAGTGCATTAATTAAAGACCACTTAACAATCGCTGCTGATCTTGTTAAAGCCGCAAAAGCTGGTGATCAAAACGAAGCAGCCGCTATAGAAAAGAAATGGTACGCTAATGGAGACGAAATTGTTGAGTTTCTAACTAGTATCAATCCACATATAGAAAAAGAAGAATTTAGAAAAATGTTTTATGAGCATTTAGCGTTAACGAAAGCGGAAGCACTTGCCTTCCTAAATAAAGATTATGATGCCAGTGTAAAACTATACGATAAAATTGAAAAAGAAGCATTAGAAATGGCCGACATGATAACAGACGCAATCGTAAAACAATTTCCGCAAGTATTTCAATAAAAATAAGCCGATTTGAAAAAACAAATCGGCTTATTTAGTTTTCTATCAATGATATTTCACTACTCCTCTTTACATTTAACGTATATCGATATATTTTATTAATATCCGTTTTTTATAGGAGGAAATAGTTTGATTAACGCAATTGGTCTCGTATTTATTCTCACAAATAAGCACGAGAAAAAGAAGAAAGTTTATCTGAATGAAAAATTCGCATTAATAGACATTATTGATTCTAAAGAAGTATTTGATGATGAAGGTAACTCATTAGTAGAACTAACATGTAAATACAGCATATACTTAGATGAAAAATACTATTGTAAATCTCTCGATGATTATACTGGACAAGTATTCCCCTTCTTAAGCACAAAAATAGGAAAGGGACTTCTTAGAAACTTAAATTATTACTTTTCTTACGTTGATGCCTATGATAAAAAACCACCTGTTAAAGAAATAAGACCGCTTATGAAACAAGTAACTAACAGATAGCGGACAGTATCCAAAAAGAAAGCACCTAACTTCAGATGCTTTCTTTTTTTGAATCAGTAACTCTCTAACTTTCATCTCCTTCTAAATATATATACCCAAGCATACTTTAAAATAAAAACATTGGAGGATTAGGCTGAATGAAATATTCAGAATCAATCGTAAGTAAACGGCTTCGAAAACTTAAAACAACTGGTATGTTTTTTATACTATTTTTAATCGCCTGGCTTGGTTATACAAAATTCCTTTATGGAAATGGTTTTCTTCTAGAAAAGAAAAATTCAGTTGAAGTAATGAATACTAGCGTTACTGGAGAAATAGAAAAGAATTTCGATGTAAACTTACAAGGTTTTCGTAAAACAAACCTTGATACACTTATAGATGCTAGTAAAACCGATCCTAGCGAACTATCCTTAATTGAACTTATCAACACATCTTGTTCTAAAGATTGCATTGGCGAGCCTTTAACTTACGTTAAATCAAACCACGGATATATCTTTTATAAGGAATCTAATGGTACTAATGTAGCTTTAAAGATTATAAAACAGGATTCATGGGAAATTGAAAAAAAATCTGTTCAAGATGGAATTTAAAAGGTTTATACACAAAAAGAGTACTTACTTCGAAGTACTCTTTTTAAAATATTACCACTTACGACATTTATCATCATCGTCGTCACGTTTACGATTGCGACGGCAATCATCACAATCACAGTCACGTTTACGTCTACAACCACAATCATCACAATCTCTGCGTCTACATCTTCCAAACATTAAATCATCCCAAAATCTATTACAATCTCTGCGTCTACAACCACAATTATTACACATGAATATGACTCTCCCCTCAATAGCGTTCATCATATTCTATGTTTAAAAACGTAAAAAGGCTTGTTTACTAGTCTATTTTAAATGTATTAATTTGGTATAATTTGAATCTATATTACTAATTTATCCCTATACTTCCTTCTGCGCTTCCACTGCCCCATTCAACCTCTGCAACATATACCCAATTCCTTTACACCCTTCTAATGGATATGTAATGATTTCTTCTGGATATAGCTTCGTCACAACTTTTTTATGCTTCTTCCCTGCAAGTAATACTATTTCATCAAACTGAAGTAAATCTTTATCAATCATCTGTTGTTTTAATTGATCTATGCTAATAATCTCATTACTATTTGAATCAAATGCAAGATCATAATTTCCCTTTACAATATCATTTGGTCTTAAAAATCCATGCTTTGCTGATAATATAACCCAATTCTCGAAAAACTCAGTTGCATACGCCTGACATGCTTTTCCGAATGGACTAATATATACATCTTTTGCCTCTGCCTCTCTGTAATCTGAGTACTTATCCCAAATTTTCTTCTTTCCGCATGGAATTATGCATAACCTTTTCATCGTTATTTCTTACCTCGATTCTATATTTCTTATGAAATATCAATTTTTCAGTACATTTTTTTACAGAATACTATATACTTATCTCGAAAGATAAAATTACATTATATCCTATATTTGGTTTAATTTATTTCAGAACAGTCTATTAAGCATATGTATTATTACATAAACACACCGTACTAAAGTCACTTTCATACAGCATGCAGACTCCTCATCCTTTAGTGAATTTGTAAAGATTTCGTAAAATCAAGTACACTTAATCTCCCAATCTCTATTCAATAGCACAATATATAAATATAGTATAAAAAGGAGGTGAACAACTATGAAAAATATACTCCCAGCATTATTAGCTTATATTATTGTTTGTATCATCGCGATTATCATTCCAGCATCTGAGGGCTATAATACTGTAGGTTGGAAATTCTTTGTTGGGCAAGCGTACGCAATACCTATTTTCATTATTGCAGCTATTATCACATTTTATATAAATAAGAAACGATCTTATGAATAAATGATAAGAAGGATAGCTATTGCTATCCTTTTTTATTTCCATCCAATAGGCTCTTCTGTAATTTTATAATAAAAAGGACAAGTAGCCAATATGACTACTTGTCCTTTCTTTTATCCATACTCAATAATATTAAGCTTGGAATGTTTCTGTTAATACAGGAACGATTTGTTTTTTACGAGATACAACACCTTTTAAAGTAGCTGTGTTGTTTTGTAATGTTACGTTGTAAGCTTTCTCAACAACGTTTGTTGCTTTACCAATCGCAAGACCAACAGAATCGTTAGTTAAGATATCAGTTACAACGAATAAGAATAGGTCCAAACCTTTTTCTTCTACTACTGTAGTGATAACTTTTTCAAGTTCTGCTTGGTGTACAAGAACGTCGTTTGTATCAACAGCGTTTACTTGTGCGATTTCAACTTTCGCGTTACCCATTTGGAATTCTTTAGCGTCAAGAGAGATTAATTGCTCCATTGTTTTTCCGCTTAAATCAGCACCAGCTTTTAACATTTCTAAGCCGTAGCTATCTGCATCTACACCAGCGATTTCCGCTAATTCACGAGCTGCTGCTACGTCTTGTTCTGTGCAAGTTGGAGATTTGAATAGTAAAGAATCTGAAATGATTGCAGATAACATTAAACCAGCAACTTCTTTACGAATTGTAACGCCATTTTCTTTGTACATTTTGTTTAAGATTGTAGCTGTACATCCAACTGGCTCACAACGGTAGTAAATAGGATCGCTTGTTTCAAAGTTAGCAATACGGTGATGGTCAATAACTTCTAACACACGAACAGATTCGATATCGTTAGCACTTTGTTGACGCTCGTTATGGTCAACTAAAATAACGTTGTCCACTTCGTTTGCTACTGTCTCAACAAAACGCGGTCCTTCTACTTTAAAAGAGTCTAACGCAAATTGAGTTTCACCACTGATTTCGCCTAAACGTACAGGCTCAGCATTCATTCCTAATTCTTTTTTCAATTCTGCATAAGCAATCGCAGAACAAATTGCATCTGTATCTGGGTTTTTATGCCCGAAAACTAGTACTTTTTCCATGTTTTCCACCTCTTCATGAAAAGGATATCTTAAAGAAGCAAATATGACAATATTTTAGACACATTTTTTTATAAATAATTGCAGTTTCTTCTATATTTTTCATAAAAAAAATCATCTAAAATGAATTAGATGATCAAAATGTATATTTAATTTAAAATAGTTTAGGAACTTGCACTACATTGTTAAAAGCAAAATTGGAATTTAAACCATTATTCACAAGGTTCACATCAATAACTTGATAAAACGCATTTCCAGTGTCCGCAATCTCCCAAACAGCTAAAATAAGATGGTAGCCATTACGGTCAGTTGGTACATTTGCTTCATGCGTTACTGTTGTCCCCGGTCTAACTCCGCCATCATTTTTTACATAGAACGGCACTAAATCTAAACTAGACCTTGTTAAAGGCATATTTGGATTCCAATCCTTCTTTGTAATGTAGTATTTCCATTCTTTCGTACTATGAGGAGCGGTTAGTTTCCACTTGAATGTATTCATCCCGCCGTTTAACGTAACTTTCTTCCACCTATCAACTGCTTGAACGTCTAAAGCAGGAAAATGGCCAGCTCCTGCGATTTGTCCATCAGAAGGTCCTAATTGCGGAAAACCCCCTATTCCTTCTACACTTTGTGGTTCATATTGAACTGGACCGCAATTTACATTTACCCCTTGCTTACATAAATAAGATCGGCTCGCTGGTGATTCTACATACCCATGAGCTGAAGCCTTTTCTGAAAATCCAAATGTTAATAACCCCGTAAGTAATATCCCGCCACTTAATATAACCTTCTTCACCTTTTGTAAACTTGTCTTTTTCATTCTTTCATCCCCTTCCCAAAAATGAAATGAAAATAACTATAGTTGCCTAGTCATCTTCTCTACATCCATTATAAGTGGAAGAGTATTACTAAAAGAACCCTCTAAAAACTTTCTCAAATTCTTCTAGCTACAAAAATATCAATTCTTCACGCATTTTAATTACCAGTTATCAAATCTATTATTTATTTTGTCGTTTTACTGTTAAATACTTATAACACCGTCTGAAAATACAAACGGCGTTAAAGTAGTTAATAATTACTTACAATTATATATCACAGTGTAGCTTCGAAAAAAGTTTGATTACATTAACTCTATAAACCTAGATAAAATAATACAAAGAAAAAGTGTGTTTTGAAAAAGATTGATCTAAACACGCTTTAAATATACTCAATTAAACCATTCGTTTATAAATAAATTACGAAATTGGCAAAGGTAGTCTAGTTATCAAATAGCCCTCTCCCTCTCAGATTTGCGGAAACTGGCTCCTTTCCTATCTCACGTGCCCATATAGATAACTGGCCGATATGGTGGATTTCATGGACAATGACATGACGTATTATCTCTCCGTGTGTACATTCAATGACTCGGCGCCTGATTGGGGCGTCTCTAGAGCTAATCGGTTCTTCATTGAAATCAGTTTCTGAAAGTTTCCGAGAATCCATTTCATTTGTCCAAGAGGTCACAAATGGCTTCACTTTCTCGTGGTATTGATCCGAAAGATTTTTCACTTTTTGCAAGCTAGCATAATCTTCAAACAATGGCTCCTCAGGCACTGGTTCACCTCGCAAACCTAAGATCCACATATATTCCACATCTACAATGTGAAATAGGGTATGTAGTATACTGCCGAACCCACCGACCCGTTTCTTTACCAGTTCTTCAGCCGACATGTCTTCGCACAATGTAAACCAATCATCACGAACTTGCCAGTTATATTGAAACAGTTTCAACATCACAGCAACCTCCATCTTTTAGATTAACATTTAATATTCACCAAAAGACTTCAAAATTCCTATTTAAATAATACCTCTTATAAACCTATTAAAACCTTATACAAATTGGCCCTCAAATTGAACATTCAATATAAAGTTAATGAATGAAAAGAAAACCCCTATTATACAGGGGTTTATCAATCTTTTTATAAATCAATACTCAGACCTAATAACAACTTTGTGGTTTGAAAATATCCTTCTTTTTAAATAAAAATACTAAATCATTTTATAATAAATAACCGTTGCATCTAACTCACCATTCGGAGAAATTGCATACCCCGGTATTTTACCGGATTCTTGAAAGCCTAATGACTTGTACAATCTATTGGAAGAATCTCCTTCTCTAGTATCTAATACTAAAAGAGATCTGTTTTCTTGCTTTGCCCGTTCTTCTGCTTTTTGCATAAGTAAACGCCCAATACCATTTCGTCTATAATTCGGATGAGTCATTAACTTGCAAATTTCAGCTCTATGTATCCCATTAGGCTTTGTAACTAAATGTAATTGAATACTCCCTGCCACTTCATTGTTTATTTTAGCAACATACAATATCACTTCTGGTGCTAATACAGTTTGCCAATAATTTGTTGCTTCTTTTTGTTCCAGTGGAGGTAAAAAACCAATTGACGCCCCATCATTTACTACAGTTTTCAACAGTTCAGAAAGCTCTTCAATGTCTTCATCAAGTCGTTTAATTTCTTCTATTACTATACTTCGCATTCCTTTTCCCCCTTTTGTTTCATTGTAACAACTTTTAAAGAAGGAATAATGAAATTCTAAGATGAAATTATTAAATATATGATTTTTTAAAGAAAGGATACCTATATGAAATATATATTAGATAGGACATATGCAAGAGAATTACTCCAGTGGGCATATGAACAAAACCCAGGTCCGTGGTTCGATCATTCACGTAATGTTGCCCTTGCAACTGAAAAGATAGTTGTTGAACTTATTAATAATGGGTACGACCTAGATGCTGATATAGCATACAACGCTGCCCTCCTGCATGACATAGGAAGATATAAAGGTTTTACTAAATCTGTTATTCATTCCTATGATGGTTATATGTATATGAATGATTTAGGGTATACAGGAAACGCCATTATATGTGTGACGCATTCATTTCCTTGCAAAAATGAGCATTTAGATATCGCGGCAGAGTGGAGCATTGTTCCTGATTATATGGAAAGCCGATTAATTGAAATATTGAATGAAAACAGTGACTACGACTTATACAATAAGGTGATTACCCTTTGTGACGCACTTGCTGATGCGGAAGGCTTTACTACTCTTGAAAAAAGATTGGTTTCAGTTGGTTTACGTCATGGCACAACCTCTCATACTTCTTTACATTGGAAGGGATTCTATGCAATTAAGAAAGAATTAGAATCTTTAATTGGTAAGAGCATATACACACTTCTCCCTAATATAGAGACATCGATTTATAAAAATATAGAATATTAAAATGGGATTTGACTTGATAGAACATAAAGGTAACTTTGATTTTGGATATGAAGACATTGCGGGTATATCTCGGAAATGTAAATTTTCTAATTGTTCGCATACAAATGAACCACACTGTGCAGTAAAAAAAGCTATCTCTGACGGCATACTTTCTGAAGAAATATTTAATAGTTTTTATAGAAATTTAAACGAGGCACACTATGTTTCTAAACAGAGTAATAAAACAAAAGCTATCGACTATATGAAACAATTGAAACTCTTTCAAAAAAATTAGACTAAACTAGAAAGTCCCCCTTAAAAGAATATTTTAAGGAGGGCTTTTTCTTGTTTAATGATTTTGATGTTTCAATTCCACCAGACATTCTTGTACTAAGGTTACTGCCTGACTCATTGCAGCTCCCCCAGCAAACGCGGCTGAAACACCACAAGCTTCTAAAATTTCTTTATCAGAACATCCTTGGTCAATACAGCCCTTCGTATGATAAATCGTACAATATTCGTCTTGTGTTGCTAAACTAATCCCTAATGCAATGAGCTGCTTTTCTCTTTTAGTTAATGTACCCTCCTGAAAACATGCTTGTGTAAAAGCGTTATATGTTTCTGCAATTTCAGGGATTTGTTGCGTAAAATTCCCTATACCTTCTTTATAATCAAGTAATACATCATTTATAGAGCCATATTGTTGATTTTCCATCGTATATCCTCCATTCATTTTATTCACACTTACTTTAGTATGAGATAAAATAAAGGACATATACAAATATTTACTTTAAAAAATAGAACGAATTTTCAGTTTATTTCACTTTTAAATTTGCACATCTACAGTTTCAGCCCATTATCTACTGACACTTTTTCTTTAGAATTTTTCCTTTCAACCTCTTTACTTCTTTCTTCCCAAAATGTTAAACCTTCAATTCCCACATTTTTAGGATCAAACACTGGATCTTTCCCTTCTTTTTTCTGCGTTTCATAGTCTTTTAACACTTTTAATGCCGTTTTACTTAATAATAGAATCGCGATTAAGTTTAACCATGCCATACTACCGATTCCTAAATCTCCAAGGTTCCATAATAGCGAAGCTGATTCTACGCTACCGATGTAAACCATAATTAAAAACCCAATTTTCAAAACTGATTTTAACCAGCTATATTTGAGGTCACGATCTAAATAAGTGATTGTCGTTTCAGCGATATAGTAGTACGCGAGTAAAGTTGTAAATGCAAAAAAGAAGATTGCGATTGAAATAAATAATGGACCAAATCCTGTCATAACAGTTTCAACTGCTTGTTGTGTATAGATTGGACCTGCATCTACATTTCCCATATTCTTTACAATAGCGCTTTTCCCTTCAGGTATTACATTATACATACCTGTTATTAATATCATAAGAGCTGTCGCTGTACATACTACAATTGTATCAATATATACAGAAAACGCTTGAACTAGCCCTTGTTTTGCAGGATGAGATACTTCAGCAGCGGCAGAGCTATACGTTGCTTCTCCAACACCAGCAACATTTGAAAATACAGCACGCTTTACACCCCATGCAATAGCTGCGCCGACGATGCCGCCAAACATTTCATTTACACCAAAAGCACTTGAGAAAATTAAAGCAAACATACTTGGAATTTCCGTTACATTCGCAATTAATACGATACATGTAACAATTACATAACCAATTGCCATAAATGGAACTAGCATTTGAGAAACGCCCGCAATTCTCTTTACGCCACCAAAAATGATAGCTGCTAATAATACGACTAACAATATACCAGTTATATATTTGCTAATACCATTTGAATTTTCAAATCCAACTGCGATACTACTCGATTGAATACCTGGTAATAAAACGCCATATGATAGTGTTACAACGACCGCTACAATGACCGCAAACCATTTCATTTTCAAGCCTTTCTCAATGAAATATGGCGTACCACCACGGTATTCATTGCCTACTTTACTTTTATATACTTGTGCTAATGTTGATTCAACAAATGCACTAGCTGCTCCTAATAATGCCATCACCCACATCCAAAATACAGCTCCAGGTCCGCCGAAAGCGATAGCTGTCGCTACTCCTGCGATATTACCAATTCCAACCCTACCTGATAACGCCAAACAAAATGCTTGAAAGGATGATATCCCAGTCTCCGAGCTCTTCCCTTCAAATAATAGTTTAATCATCTCCTTAAAATAGCGAATTTGTAAAAAACGAGTTGCAATTGTGAAATACACTCCTGCTCCTAATGCAAAAACAACTAAGCCAATACTCCAAACTTGCCCTACTAACCATTCTACTAATTTCTCCATCCAAATCCCCCTTATAATTCTTTTAAAAAAGTAATTTTATATATAAGAAAACGGACAACTATTATTAAACCTTCCAGTTGTCCGCATCTCTCATTATTTCATCCCTCTATTTATTAACAGTTAGACTCTCTATTACTTTATATTTACCCAAACACTTTTCACTTCTGTATAGTTATCAAGGGCGTATGAACCTAATTCACGTCCGATACCAGATTGCTTATATCCGCCAAATGGTGCAGCTGCATTTTCTAAGTTATAATCATTAATCCACACTGTTCCTGCCTTTAATTTATTGGCAACTTGATGTCCGGTTTTAATATTTTGTGTCCATACGCCCGCAGCAAGCCCGTAAGACGAGCGATTTGCTCTTTCAATTACTTCTTCTGTCGAATCGAACGGGAGTACAACGACAACTGGTCCGAAAATTTCTTCCTTAACGATTGTCATATCGTCTGTAACATTTGTGAATACTGTTGGCTGTACAAAATAACCTTTTTCAAATGCACGTTTACCACCAGCTGCAACAGTAGCACCTTCAGATTTTCCTTGTTCAATGTAATTTAGCACACGCTCTTGTTGTTTTTTAGATACGAGCGGTCCCATTTCAGTTTCCGCCTCCATACCTGCCCCTAGCTTCACGTCATTCGCCATTTTTACAAGTTCATTTACGACTATTTCATAATGCTTCCGATGAACGAAAACTCGAGATCCTGCGCTACAATTTTGACCATGATTATACATAATGCCTTGGAACGCACCGTTAATCGCTTCTTCTAAGTCAGCGTCTTCTAAAATGATGTTTGGTGACTTACCACCAAGTTCTAACGTTACATGTTTAATTGTTTCTGCAGATTGACGCATAATATATTTCCCTGTAACTGTTGAACCTGTGAAAGCTACTTTATCAATATCATGATGGTTTACAATTGCCGATCCTGCTTCAGGACCGAAACCTGGTACAAAGTTTACGACACCGTTTGGAAAACCAGCTTCTTTAAAAAGCTTCGCTGTATATAGTAAAGATAAAGGTGTTTGCTCTGCTGGTTTTAATACAATCGTACAACCCGTCGCAAGAGCGGCTCCCATTTTCCAAGAAGACATAACGAGCGGAAAATTCCACGGGATAATTTGACCTACAACGCCAACCGGTTCATGGCGTGTGTAATTTAAATAGTCTTTTGAAATTGGAATGGTTTGACCAATAATTTTTGTAGCCCATCCCGCGTAATAGCGGTAATTTTCTACAGTCGCTGAGATATCATCATCAAGTGCTACTTGATATGGTTTTCCATTATCTAAAGCTTCCAGCTGTGCTAATTCTTCTCTATGCTCTTCAATTAAATCTGCTAATTTATAAATAAGGTGTGCTCTTTCAGCAGTAGTCATCTCTGCCCACGGGCCTGATTCAAAAGCAAATCTTGCCGCTTTTACTGCGACATCAACATCTTCTTCTTGCGCTTCACATACGACTGCTAGAACATCTTCTGTTGCTGGATTGTATGTTTCAAACGTCTTTCCACTTATTGAAGAAACAAATTCACCATTAATAAACATTTTAATTTCTTCATTTAAAAACGCTTTCACTTTTGGTTTCAGCTCAATGTTTGTCGTTAACATATATACTCTCCTCCTTATTTAAACAGCTGCATGAGCTGCAATTTCTAGTAAAATAGCTTGAAGCTTTTGATCTTCTTCTTCAGTTAATCCTAATCTCGGATAACGTGAAGGTCCTCCGACTTGCCCATGTAATTCCATTGAACGTTTAACGATTTGCACATACTTTCCTGATCCTTCAAGAAACTCACAAAGAGGTAAAATAGCATCGTTCATTTCCCACGCTTTTTCTAATTCACCATTTTGAAAATGCTCATACATTTTCGTAACGAGTCCTGGAACGATATTTCCGGCTACTGAAACCCATCCCGATGCACCAACTAAATAAGATTCCATAACTAAATCTTCAGATCCGCAGAAGACTTGGAAAGCACCTTCACCTTGTCTTACTAAATCTCTCGCTTTTCGAATATCTCCGCTAGATTCTTTAATATGTGTAACATTTTTACACTCTTTTCCAATACGGAGCATTAACTCTGTGCTCATATCAACACCAGAAGTAAATGGGTTATTGTATAGCATAATTGGTATATTTACAGCGTTTGAGATTTCTTTAAAATGAAAATAAATCTCCTCTTCCTTCGGTTTACAATAGTAAGAGTTTATAATTAATGCGCAATCCGCTCCGTGCGCTTCTGCATGTTTCGTATATTCAATCGTTTCTTTCGTCGTCTCTGCAGCAGTTCCAACAATGACAGGAATACGGCCATCAACTTCTTTTAATACTGTTTCTACCATGTTAAATCGTTCTTCTTTTGATAAACTAACAAATTCCCCTGTACTTCCATTAATAATAATTCCAGCTACCTTTTGCTCAATAAAGTAGTTTACGTTTTGTTTTACGCCTTTCCAATCAATCTCTTGAAATTCATCCATCGGTGTTATTAATACTGGAAATGCCCCTTTAATTTTTTGCATCTTTATCTCTCCCTTTAACATATTATTTTAATAAGAAACCTGTTGGAAACGGATCAGTAGGATCTAATATAAATGTTTGCATACCTGTAATAAACCCTCTACTTTCAAATCGAAAAATGTATCCGAGTTCTTCTTTCTTCACTTTTTCTACTGTTATAAAGCTGTTAAAAATACTTTCATTTCTAAAAGGTTTATCCGCTATATAATCATTTTTAAATAATGTATGAACATAAGACACAATAGTAGAAACAAAACCTGGTGAACGTACTATAAAGTTATCTTCATGAAATGTAATCGACTTTATATGGTTCTTTTCTTTTTGCATAGAATCTACTAAAATAAGTCTTTTTATTAATGACTGTTTTTGTATAGTTTGAAGTGTAGCTTCACCCCATTTTTTTAATTTAGAGATGTTTTCAATACTGATTTCTGGCGAATACGTATCTTTTTCTACAACTGCATATACTTTATCTGCCTGTATGAGAGAGTAACTTATATTACCAATCTTTAAATTTTTCTCAATCATATAACATAGTTTGCTTTCAATCGAAACAGATACAACTTCATCATTCTCTACATATGCATCGACTGAAAATATGCCAGATAGCGTTTCGATTTTGTATTGATTAGACTCTCTCTTTTTTAAATACCCGCTTTCTAGTAACATCGTTATTACTGCGACAATGCCTCCGTAATGAAGAGGAATGGATCCTTCATGATTAAAAAACAATACAGCTGCATCCACTTCATTATGAATAGAAGGAACGACAATACATCCATTTAAACCGATAAAACCACGTGGTTCATTTAATAAAAGCTTCATTTCTTCTGCTAATTCACCTGAAAATTGTTCATTTAATTGCTCCAAACTGTAATAGTATTTGCATGGTACGTCTTTCATTACACGAAACGCCTCGCCATTTACGTGTACGTCTACTGCTGTATACATTTTTTGAATGTTCATTTTACATCCTCCGTTTCATGTTCCATCGGCGGAATTAGCAAAAAGCCTTCTTTAAGTGGATCCTTTTCATTGTAAAAAAATCTATGCATACCCATAAGCCAAGCTGATCCCGTAATTTTCGTTACTACAGCTTCAATATTTTCTACATATGTTGTATTCATAACACACCCTTTAAATAAAGAACCTACAATACTCTCATGAACAAATTCTTCATCGATATCAATTTTTTTATGAGCATATAATACAGCTAACTTCGCTGATGTTCCTGTGCCGCATGGAGATCGATCAATTCCTCCTGGCGGAACAACAACTGTATTTTTCACATGCGCACTTTCATGAGTAGGATCTGTATAAAATTCAACATGTGTTAATCCTCTTATAAACGAATACTCTGGATGAATGATTTCAAACTTCTCATTAATTGTATTTCTAATATGAATAGCCTTATCAATGATTGTAGATGCGTTTTCTGGTACTAACTCTAAACCTACTGACTTCGCATCGATAATGGCATAAAAATTCCCTCCATACGCAATATCAGCCTCTACAGTTCCAATTTCTTCGACGTGTACAGAAATATTTTTCAGTAAAAAAGCTGGTATGTTACAGAAGGAGACTTCTTTCGCTTTCCCATCTTGAACAGAAATATCTACTTCAACTAAGCCAGCTGGTGTATCTAGCTTTAAAGAAGTAACCGGTTCAATTACTGGAATTAAACCTGATTCAACTAAAGCTGTACATACACCGATTGTATCGTGGCCACACATCGGCAAATATCCACCTGTCTCTATGTATATAACACCTATATCAGCTTCAGGATGACACGGATCTGTTAATAGTGCTCCTGACATTACATCATGACCACGTGGCTCATTCATTAACAATTTACGAATCCAGTCATACTCCTTTTTCATATGTAACATCTTCTCTGCCATCGTCTCCCCAATTAACTTAGGAAGTCCGCTAATTAATGTCCTCGTTGGATTCCCGCCCGTATGTGTATCAATCGTCGTAAAGACTCTTTGTGACCTCATCCGTTTAACACCCTTTCTGTAAAACGACTCAAACGAAGTTGTTCAATAGGAATGATTGTTTCTTTGTCATTTAATAACTCTTCAATTACTTTCCCGGTTACTGCTGCAAGACTAATTCCATCACCTTCATGTCCTGCTGCTATAAAGTAGTTCGGAATATGTTCCACTCGTGAAATTATCGGCAAATGATCTTCTGTCCACGGGCGTAATCCAGCATATGAACGAATCACCATCATATCTGCCATTTTCGGATAAAAACGAATTGCTCTATTCGCAATACATTTAATAACCTCGTTATTTATCTTCGTATGAAAACCTACAAACTCTCTACTACTACCAATTAAAAAATTTTGGCTTTCTGTCGGTTCAAATACAAGTGCCACCCCATACTTTTCAGTTAAAGCATCCACTTTTCGTTTTCCACCAAATTTAGAAATTAAATAACCAAATTCCATTACTTTACGGCAGCCAACGTGTTGTTGCCTTGAAGCTACAATAATATGTCCCTTTCTCGGTTCAATTGGGATATTCACATCTAACATTTGTCCGATTTTAGGAGCCCACACACCGGCTGCGTTCACCACTTGTTTCGCAGTAAACGTTCCATTTGTCGTTTCTACAATAAAGGAACCGTCTATATCTATTTTTATTTCTTTCACTTCTGTATGATTAAAAGCTTTCGTACCAAATTTCTTCGATTCTGTAAGAAGTGAAAAAGCAAGAAGATATGGATTTACAGTCGAATCAGTTGCGCATTCTAAACCACCTAATAAATCATCCGCAAAAAATGGTGATTCCTCTCTTATATCTTGCCTATCAAGCATTCGAAATGGTAAACCAGCCTCTTTTTGACGATTTACCCATTGCTGCGCTGCCTCCATCTCTTCGTCTGATTCACAAACGAGAATACTTCCTGGCGCCCTATATTCAAATGAATGCTCCAACTCTTCACTTAAATCCGTTACTAATTTTTGACTTACTAACGACATTTGACTATCAAACCCTGGGTCTTTATCAATAGCCAAAATGTTCCCATCACACCGTGAAGACGTCCCACTGACAAATTCTCCTTTTTCGATGATTGTTACGTCTCTTCCGTATTTTGATGTGTAGTACGCGATAGAACAGCCTATAATACCACCGCCTATTATTAAAACGTCACAGTGTCTCACATAGCACCCCTCCTTTCTCCTAAATCTCTCACTTTCTATTTATGCAATTGGTGTGCCAACTCTACATACAGAACTATTTATATGAAATAATTTTTATTTGTAAAAATATTTTAAATTTATCGTAAATAGGTGTATTATTTTTTTATCACTGTCTAAATTTTTATACATAATAGGAGGGCAATATGGCATTTTCATTCCCAACAATAAAAGAGTTAATAAAAATTTTGTCAATTGATTGTACAAGTATCGTTAAGCGCATGAAACAGGTAGGTGAAAAATTTTATTACCTCCATTCACCTACTGAGGAATGGAGGTGCGCAGTTATATATGAAGATGACTCTTTCACTACTTTAATCGACGCATTTTCTCATGAACTAGCCGTTGTCATCATTAAAGAAAATCAAGAGCCTTTATGCTGTATAACTGCTCAGCAAATGATTCCTTTTCTTTATAAGTATTACAATGAACTACTAGCTTTTTATAACACTGTTATTCAAACGTCTGATTCTTCTGTTACAGTCATCGACGATAAAGAATGCGTTCGTACTTGGACAGATGGCGCTGAAAAGATTTTTTCAGTGAACCATAATGAAATTATCGGACAACCCATTACCCGTTTTTTTGATTATAAAGATTTAGAAATTCTGCAATCATTACATGACGGAAAAAGCATAATTGCTCAGTTCCATCAGCCACGTCCAGATTTGTTCGTATTAATTAATTCAAACCCAGTTTATTGTAACGATGAAATTATAGGAGCAGTCGTTTCTGAAACTGATGTTACAAATCAAGTCGCTTTGAATGAAAAACTATTTAATATGTCGCATGAAATGCACCGATTAGAACAAGAAGTAGCAAAATATAAAGATACATCCGATCCTTTCCTTGCGATGAATGGAAAAAGCCCTGTTATACAAAGAACGATTCAATTAGCTAGAAAGGTTTGTTCAGTGAAATCCACGGTTTTAATACTCGGAGAAAGCGGAGTTGGAAAAGAAGTGTTTGCGAAAGCAATTCATGAAGCAAGTGAGACAGCAAATGCCCCTTTCATTTCAATTAACTGCGGCGCAATCCCAGAAGCGTTATTTGAAAGTGAATTATTTGGTTACGAGCGCGGGGCTTTTTCTGGTGCAAATAGTAAAGGTAAGAAAGGTAAAATAGAACTCGCACAAGGTGGTACTTTGTTCCTCGATGAAATAGGTGAAATGCCGCTCGATATGCAAGTGAAGCTTTTACGTGTACTGCAAGAACGAAAGTATTACCGAGTTGGCGGAGAAAAAGAAATAAATATTGATTTCCGCATTATCGCTGCTACAAACCGTGATTTACAAGAAGAAATGAGAAAAGGAACTTTCCGAGAAGATTTATACTATCGCTTAAATGTAGTTAGCTTGCTTATTCCACCGCTGCGCGAAAGACGAGAGGATATTATCGAATTGACGTACTCCTTTTTAAACGATTTTTCAATAAACTATAACAGGCCTATTCGAGACTTACCTTCAAATATTATGCATGAACTACTTCATTACAATTGGCCTGGTAATATTCGCGAGCTCCGAAACGTAGTTGAAAGACTCGTCGTATTTGCGACAGACGGCATTATTAAACAAGAATATTTACCATTTCATACAAATGAAACTTTAGACAATCATACAGCTCAATCCCTATTACTCAGCAACAATAATACGATTCTTTCTTTACAAGAAGAAATGGATGAGCACGAGAAAAAGGTAATTGAAAGAGCTTTACGCATTTTAGATGGTAATAAATTAGAATGTGCGAAACAACTTGGCGTAACGAGGGCCACTTTATATAACCGTTTAAAAAGACTAGGGTTACAATAACCCCTCTCCTCCTCTATATTGGCATAGTTTTTGCATAATAATTTATGTAAACCGAACTAGAGGAGGAATACATATGACGAATAAAGAGAACTTAATTGTTTGTCGTTGTGAAGAAGTTACATACGGACAACTTCAATCGACAATTGCTGAATATAATTGCTCAGCTCGTGAGCTAAAACTAAGAACACGTGCTGGTATGGGTTTTTGCGGCGGTAGAACATGTAGAATGACGATAGAACGAATGGTAGAAAATGCGAATCCTAACATATCCCAAAATGAAATTCCATTAAAATATCAACCACCCGTGCGTGCAGTTACTTTTGGAGCGGTAGGTGAAAATCATGAGTAGAATTACAAATCACCCTATTTTAGGTAATTTAAATAATAATCAGCACATCACTTTTCAATTTAACGGTCAACAATACGAAGCATATGAACATGAAACGATAGCGGCCGCTCTACTTGCAAACGGAATAAGAACGTTAAGAGTACATGAAGATAGCGGAACTCCGCGAGGTATTTATTGTAATATCGGGCATTGTTCTGAATGCCGCGTGACTGTAAACAATCAAACGAATGTACGAGCTTGCTTAACTGTAGTTGAAAACGATATGGTTGTTGACAGCGGAAAACAGCATCCAAATATCGTGAGAGAGATGGTGAAAAAGCGATGATCGATGTAATTATTATTGGTGCAGGACCAGCAGGATTATCAGCTTCCATCTCTTGTGCACGTTTTGGACTTAACGTACTTGTTATTGATGAATTTATGAAGCCGGGCGGGAGATTGTTAGGACAGTTGCATCAAGAGCCTACTGGGGAATGGTGGAACGGAATAGAAGAATCAAAACGTCTTCACGAAGAAGCAAAATCCCTATCAGTCGATATTCGGTGCGGTGTTTCCGTATATAATTTAGATAAAGATGAGAGTTGTTGGTTCGTGCATACAAATATCGGTACGTTAGAAGCACCGTTCGTACTAATTGCTACTGGGGCTGCGGAGTATTCTATTCCCCTACCCGGTTGGACACTTCCAGGGGTTATGTCAATTGGCGCAGCTCAAGTTATGACAAATGTTCACCGCGTTCAAGTTGGTAAAAAGGGAATCATTATCGGTGCTAATATTTTGTCATTCGCCATTTTAAACGAATTGCAATTAGCTGGCATCACAGTGGATCATATTGTAATCCCTGAAAAAAGCGAGTTAAGCCAAAAGGCCGGTGAACCAGAAGAAGTTTTAAAATCGCTCTTAAATGCGGCTCACCTCGCCCCATCTCCCTTCCTACGTATAGGTAGCCGTTTTATGAAATATGATTGGATTCGAAAAGCTGGATTAACATTTTATCCAAATAGCGGCATGAAAATAAACGGGACGCCGCTTCATCTTCGTAAAGCTGCACTTGAAATTATCGGTACAGATCAAGTAGAGGGTGTACGTGTTGCTAACATTGACTCTAAAGGGAATATTATTAACGGATCAGAAAAGATCTATGAGGCAGACTTCGTTTGTATAGCCGGAGGTTTATATCCGCTTGCTGAGCTTGCCGCTGTAGCAGGATGCCCTTTCCATTACATTCCAGAATTAGGCGGACATGTTCCACTTCATTCAGAAGAAATGGAAACCCCTCTTCCAGGTTTATTTGTAGCTGGAAATATTACTGGCATTGAAAGCGGAAAAATCGCGATGGTGCAAGGGACAGTTGCAGGTCTATCTGTCGCTAAACATGCAAGTGAGAAACTTGACGTAGTCGACCAACAATTACAACAAGCAATTCAAAACGTTCACTCTGTTCGTCAAAAAGCAGCGATTCAATTTAATCCAATGATTGATGTTGGTAGACGGAAGATGAATGAACTTTGGCGTGATTATTCTTCTACATATGCACATACTAAAAAGAGCTGCTGAGATTACTCTCAACAGCTCTTTTCACTACTCGTCCGAGTTATTAAATTTCGCTAATGCGTAAATGCCTTCTTCATCATCTAATTCAAGTTGCAATCTTGCTGCAAATGAATTGACGTTGTATTCTCGATCAAGCAACAAGCGTAGTGCTTCGATTAAGTTTGCTTGAATTAAAATTTGCTGGCGACCATTTACCTCTACTTCTGCAGAGAAACCGTAGTCATCATCATACATTAGTTCAACTGAAACTTCTTCTGGACCAACTTGTCGTTTTTCAGCGATATATACGCAAAGTGCATTTATAAGTTCTTGTTCAGAAATTTTTATTGTTTCCATGCTACTTCATCTGCCTTTTTCTTACGTTGATCTTTGAAGTATTTAAATGCACGAACTGCTAACATTACGATACCAGCCATTACTAACATATTTACCATAAACGCTAATACAGAACCAAGTGCTCCCATATTTGCAAATAAGCTACCCATTAGTAAACCACCAAGACCACCTAGTAATAGGCCTTTCATAAAGCCACCTTTATTACTTTTTGGCGCTGTGTTTGTTGCTTTTGTTTTTGAATCAGTTGTCGTTTTTTGTGAATTCACATTAGAATCTTTTTTGTTTAAATCAACTTTTGACTTTTGACCTGAACTTGGTGTATATGATTTTTTACCAGATTTGTAACTTTTCGCTGCCGCATGATCTACGAACATAAAGCTACTAGCCCCAAAGATAACCATGAATGCTGTCATTACTGCTACAAGTTTTTTCAACATATTATATCCATTCTCCTTTTATATAGATATATGTGAAATCTATCTTTCTAGTAAATTCAGAATGATAGATTTGTTTTAAAACCATTTTAAAGGTTCTTATGAACTTATTATATGAACTTTTGTCGAAATATGCAAGCATTATTTACTTACGACAATTTCATGACATAGGAAAAATTAAGCAAAACGGAATTGACTTTAAATGAAACAAAACATATTATAAGTTCATAAGAACTTTTTATAATTTTGGAGGTGAAAAGATGGAAACATTTCATCTCACACGAAACGAAATGGCAACGCTCCTTCTATCACTAAGAGGATGGAATACGAAGAAGCCTCTCGGCATTTTACAAGAAGCTTGGGCAAAGTCACATAAAAAAGATATTGAAAGCGGACAAAGCGTTACTGCTTTTATTACAACCGCACTTTCACCTATTTTTGAAAAATTGATTAAGATTGACGATACGGATGTCGGTTTTTCTTTAAATGAAATAGTTGCGCTTGGCAATCAGATTGAAAACACGAGTTTCTCTGTAACTGCTATGCAAAACTGGGTGAAACGAGATATAAAAGAAATGATTGGCTCACCTCAAAAAGGGAAAAAATACTCAATCGAACAAGCAGCATTACTATTCATTGTCGAAGATTTAAAAACAGCGCTTGATTTTGAATCTATTCGCAAACTATTACGACTCATCGTAAATGACCCGGCCGATCGAAGTGATGATTTAATTAATCCTCTTCATTTATATGTAGCTTATTCTTCTTTATTTGAAGAACTGAATCAAGGGAATTGCTTACAACTAAATGCTACAGATACAGTTCATACGATCGAAAATATCGTAAAAGAAAAAGCTGATAAAATAGCAAGTAAGTTCGATCAAATTAATAACGAACAACGCGAAGCAATTCGTAACGCTATTATTATCGCCACACTTTCTGTACATACCGCTTATGTACAAATGCTAGCGAAACGATATGTGACAGCAACATTATTTTTACAAAATTTAGATGTGAAACCTTAAAAAACAGGAGCAGATTTGCTCCTGTTTTTTTATATCAATATATCTTTTGTACTATTAAGCTCACATGAAATTCGAAATTGCCCTTCATGAACTTTTTCGGAGACTAAAAAAGTTTTATGTAGACACCTTTATTCTCACTAATATATGAGAAATTTTTAATAATCTTTTCATTATCTCTTCATGAAAACTGGGCTTATATCCTTTACTATAATACTTATGAGAGACATAAAAGAATTGAAATGGCAATCCACTATATAAATAAGGTATAATCTACATATAGTGAACCTTTTACATTGTTAAATAAAGGGGCTTATATTCAAAATTCATAAATTAGAAGGTGCAACAATGTTAAGTAGTTTTATTCATTCAGTATTAACATTTTTTGAGGGATTAGGTTATTGGGGCATAATGCTTGGACTTATGATTGAAATTATTCCAAGTGAGATTGTCCTTGCTTATGCGGGATACTTAGTATTCAATGGTAGTATCTCATTTGTAGGCGCAGTTATATTCGGTACAATTGGTGGGGTTATTGCCCAAATCTTTGTTTACTGGATTGGTCGATATGGTGGTCGCCCTGTATTAGAACGTTACGGTAAGTATATTTTCATACATAAAAAACAAATGGATGCTGCTGAAGATTGGTTTAATCGTTACGGAACTGGCGTAATTTTCACTGCACGTTTCATTCCTATCGTTCGTCATGCGATATCAATTCCTGCTGGTATTACAAAAATGCCATTACTACGTTTCACTACATTAACAGCACTTGCGATCATCCCTTGGTCTATCATTTTCATTTATTTAGGTGAGAAACTAGGTGAAAATTGGGAGAATATTAACGATATTGCTGGACCGTATGTGAAATCGTTCGCTATCGGTGGCGTTGTACTTATACTTTTATATTTCGTAATAAAAAAGTGGACAAAAAAACGTAAAAATCTTGCTTAAGATTATAATAAAAACCGCTATAAATTCATGTAGAATTATAGCGGTTTTTTATTATAGGCTTGTTTATATATTATAAATTGCATTATTTCTTCTTTATGCTTTAAGTCATGCTGAATGAGTGATGGAAAATAATCGTTTAACCTCACTCTTTTTGTGCCGAATTGATAGTCACCATTAAAATTCTGGGCAGGAATTTGATTAATTTGATCAACTAATTGTTTACGAGTAAAGCTGAATTGATCTAATAGTTCTTCTTTTGAAATACCGGATCTCGCATATTTTATTGCACCCTCATTCATTTCCTCAACACCTGTTGGAACATTGGATACAGATTGTCCGCTTATAAAGTATGGAATTCTAAACTTCATTAAAAACTCATCCCAAACGATTAAATGTGAAATCACATCCGCGGTTCCCCATGAACCTTTTCTAAAAGGTTTAAACCATACATCATTAGTTACATACTTCAACGTTTGGCACCAATCTATTAGACTTAACTTTTTTTCTAGAATACTTTCTTTCTCCATAATTCATTCCTTCCTCTTTCACACTAATAATCGATTCATATATAACTTCTAGACATTACATAAAAACCCCTCCAGTCTAAGATTTACATGGATAAGCAACAATTCCACTATAAAATACGTATAGTAACTCAAAAAGGATTGATTCCCTATGCATTGGCAGCAAAAAGCACCATACTTAATCGGACGCCCTGTTGGTGTTTCTCTCATTAATGGGCAAGGGACATCCGGCGTTTTATGCGGCGTTCAAAATAATCAATTATTTGTTTACGAATACCTTTACCAAGCCCAGTTCGCCATGAAACATTATGACTTTAGACAAATTCAAGATATACACGTCTTTCCAAATTGCCCACACCAAAATCCTCTATACTAAAAAACAGGAACGGCTTTATTGCCATTCCTGTTTCTATTGTTTATGCATTATTTTTCAGAGTAAAACTTCTGCACTGCTTCATCAAAATAGATCCATCCTTTCCAGCCTAAATGAATCGTATCTTTTAAGAAATACTTATCATATTCATGGCTAGAAAAATCGACTACTGGGTATCCCGCTTTCTCAACTTGATCGCGAACCTTATTGTAATACACATCACGACGTTCTTTTGGGAAACCAGCGTAATCATACCACGGTCCGTTTACAGGCACAGAAATAAAGAGTGGTTTTACATTTTTTTCTTTGAAAAGATCTAAAACAATTTGTAAGTCATCATATTCTGGTGAATCATCATACGATTCATTTGCTCTAAAGTTTTTTAAACCTTTTAATTTTTTCTTTAAATTATGTTTATAATAATATGGATTTTCAATTCCGAATGTATTTGTTGTGGATCCTACTTTACCTTCTTGTTCCGCATGTTTACGTGCATCTTCCCAAGAAAGCGAACGTAATCCCATATTTGTTTCCTCTTTCATCGGTTCGATCTTAAATAGAGAGTTACATAAATCTCGATGATCTAAAATGTTCCGGTACATATACGCTAGCGGTTTAGCTAGTCCAGCTTTTATGTTATGTTTTGTATCGTTATATACAATACTTTCTAGCGAACTACTTAATATCGCATCCTTACGAACAACTTTATAATCTAGTAAACGTTTCGCGATTTTTTTCTTCATTTCAGGCTTTATTTCGTCATTAAAAATAAAGTGATAGGCTTGTTGTTTGGAGAAATTATTTGTAAAATCCCCTTGTGATACACCGGTTTTTGTAAACCATTGTGGTGAAAGAACAAAGACTACCTTTTTACCTTCTAATTCATCCATTGTAGACGTCATATTTAATATATGAGCCAAGCTTTGCGTACCACCAGTCCCTATTAAAAATGGAGTAAAACCTGCTGGATTTACTCTAAAATAGTTAGATGGATGATATGCATCCATTCGTAAAAACTCTGATGAACCATACATCGGTAAATACTGCGAATTCTCTAACATTTTCTGTTGCAAGAAAACACTTTGTAATTTCTCTTTTTGTAAGGAAGTTGCTGCATCTTCTATCTTTTTATCGCTTATTAGTGACACTAAACTCTTAGATGGAATAAGCAATACAATGAAAAAGAGTACACAGGCTAAAATAATTGGTCCGAAAGCATGCTTCATCTTCATCGTTTATTCCTCTTTCTATTGCTAATAAATTGTAACCCTTGTTTATGACACGTCATCATTTTTCTCCTTTTTTCTATACATGTCCCATTCTATTTATCTATTGTATACATGTATGTATTCCTCTCTTTTCTCTGCAAATTCATACATTCATAGAGAAAGAAAATGTTTCCAAAGAAACATGTTAATTATACAAGATTCTACATAAATTTCACACTGGAATTTATGTAATAATTTTATTTTTAAGCTATGAAAAAACTTATAAAATGTCTATAATTCATTTGAATCTATAAGAAAAAACAGACTATCACATACGTGAAGTCTGTTTCTCCATCACTTTATTTTTGTACATCTGCCCATTTTAAACTTGTAGCTGGACCGAATTGATGTACATATAATTCTTTCACATATGGTTTTTGTAAGTAAGAAAGACCGCGCTGGAATACTGGTGCAATTACCGCATCATCAAGGAGCACTTTTTCCGCATCTTGCAGTGCTTTCCAACGAGCTTTTTCATCATTACCTAATTCTGTTTTAATCTTCTTAATTAACGCATCATATTCTGGATTTGCATATCCTGTATTATTTACGGTACTTCCCGAAAGGAAAACTTCTAAGTATGTCATTGGATCTGGATAATCAGGTAACCAACGTGATAACGACATTTCGTATTCTTTTTTCTTCTCTAACGCTAATTTTTGCGTATGTGGTTGTAATTTCACATTTACTTTTAGCCCCGGTAAGTTTTTCTCAAGCTGTTCTTTAATATATTCGCCTACCTTTTTAAAGTTCTCTAAGTCATAGTTTAATAGTTCTAACGTCACTTCATTTGTGCCTGTCTCTTGCTTCGCCTTTTCCCAATATTCTTTCGCTTGTTTTACATCCGTCTTATTAAACTCACCTGCCGTACTTCTAAAATCTTTCTTATCTGGTCCTTTTAAAAATCCTTTTGGTACGTAATAATTCGCAGCAACTGATCCGTCATTTAAAAATGATGTCGCCAAGCCCTTTTTATCAAACACTGTACTTAGCGCAAGACGTGCATTTTTATTTTTAAGAATCGGCACATTTTCATTGAAACGGAAGAAATACATAACCGGATCTGTATATTGTTTCAACTCTTTATTATTTTTATATTTATCTACGAATTCTGTTGAAATGACAGCTCTATCAACTTTATCTGTCTCATATAAATTTACCGCAGTTGAAATTTCTTTAACAATTTGATAGTTTACTTCATCTAACTTCACTTCTTTTTTATCCCAATATTTATCGTTTTTCTTCATTGTAAAGCTCGCTTCGTGCTTCCACTCTGATAATGTAAACGGCCCATTATATATCGCTTTATTTGCCTCTAACCCGTATTTATCACCTTGCTCCTTCGCATATTTTTCATTAATTGGATAGAAAGATGGTAAAATGAGTAGTTTCGTAAAATACGGTACAGGATGTTCCAGCTCTACAACGAACGTTTTATCATCCTTTGCTTTCACACCTAATTCTTCTAAGCCTAATTGTTTCTTATTTATCTTCTCCGCATTTTTCACATCGTACGCGATATATGCATATTGAGAGGCTGTATCTGGATTTATAAGTTGCTTCCAAGCATATACGTAATCATGAGCTGTTACTGGATCTCCGTTAGACCATTTCGCATCACGTAAGTGGAATGTATATGTCTTACCATCTTTACTCACTTCATATTTTTGTGCTCCCGCTTGAATCACTTCATCATTTTTCGATAAACGGAATAACCCTTCCATTACGTTATTCAAAACGTTAAATGATACCGCATCTGTTACTTTCCCTGAATTTAATGATGGAATTTCACCCGTTTCTAGTAGTTGTAATACTTTCTTCTCATCTTTCGGCTTTGTAGCTGTTTTTTCTTTAGCACAGCCTACTAAAAATGAAGATACAAGTAGAGTACTAACTAATGAGTAGCGAACAACCTTTTTCATATAAAGCCCCCCTATCTTTTTTAAGGTAAGTAACGACGAGCACCAGCGTATTCTTCTATATATCCTGGTGTATTTAGCGGTATAATTTCTACCGATCTTTCAGCCTTTGGAGAGTGAATCATATTTCCATCACCAATATACATGGCAACGTGATGAACACTACCTTTTCCTTGATTATGTGCAAAGAATATTAAATCGCCCTTTTGTAGGTTTTCTTTATCAACCGCAATTCCTGCTTTTGATTGTGGCCCAGAATCCCTCGGTATTGTAATGCCATGTGATTTATAAATCGTATGTGTAAATCCAGAGCAATCAAATCCAAAACCACTTGTACCAGCCCATATATACGGTAATCCTAAAAACATTTTTCCGGTGTTTATTAAGTCATCAGCGGTTGGAGTCGGAATATCATTTTGAGAATGGTAAACAGTTCCATCATTTTTCCGTAGCCACGCCTTCTGACCATTTGGCAACAATACGCGGTATGAGATCGTATCTTCACTTAATAGCGGTAAACGCGTATTATAACTGACTTCTAGCGATTTATGTTTTTCAGAAGGGTTAATATATACAATTGCTGTCGGTTTCGTTACTAATACAAAAGCTTCGTTTGTTTTATCTGCAAATTCCTGATTATACGTTAATTGTTTTTCAGGCATCCACCCTGGATACCCTTCTTCATTTCGCGGCGTTGGCTGTCCGTGCACTAGTACTTTTACCCAATCACCTTTTTTATCAATTACTGTTACTTCTTGACCGAGTAGCGCTTGCGTTTCTAATTTATTTGCACTCGTTAACCAAAGCTTCTCATCTAGCGTCATTGATTTCGTCCACTTCCATAAATCAACTGGATTTGTCGCACTCGGTGCATCAATTGGTCGTAATGAATCTGGTGCAGTCCATAACGTTGCAGCAGATACATCTATAAATGCTTTACTATCCTTCTTCTCTTCAGCATTCACCGAAGTAAACGATGAAAATATAAATAAAGTTGTTAAAAATGCAGTTCCTACTTTTTTCATATATATCCCCCTTATAAGATAGTTTACTAGGTACTACTTCTAAGATTGTATATTCACTATAGAATGCAGGTTTACCTTTGGACCAGTGTAAGTCATCCCTTCTGGCTCTTCTACTAACCATAACGGTGCATCAAGATCAAAGTAATGAATATTCGGATGAGCCGCAGCTAAATGGGCAACAGCGCTAACTGAAAGTGAAGATTCCATCATACTTCCGACCATACATTTCACACCTGCTGCTTCCGCAATATCCGCAATTTTCCATGCTTCTCGTATGCCGCCGCATTTCATTAATTTAATATTAAGTAGGTCTGCATATCCTCCTTGGACAATTTTTAATGCGTCTCTTGCCGAAAACATACTTTCATCTGCCATAATAGGCGTTTGTACATTGTCCTTCACGTACTTTAATCCTTCCCAATCTTTCGCATGAACTGGTTGTTCTACAAATTCTATATTTAAATTTCTATTCTCCAATTCTCTAATAATAGAAACCGCTTCTTTCGGTTTCCATCCTTGATTTGCATCTAAACGTAACGTCGTATTCTTTGGTACTACATTTCGAATTGCCTCTATGCGTTCTAAATCTAAATGTGCCTCTTTACCCACCTTAATTTTTAATGTTTGGAATCCCTTTTCGATATGCTTTTTCGCTTCTTTTGCCATTAATAAAGGCTCATCAACACTTACTGTAATATCAGTATAAATCTCTTTCTTCCCACCTAACAATGCATATAACGGTATGTTGTGAAATCGACAATATACATCGTATAAAGCCATATCTACCGCCGCTTTCGCACTTGTATTTCCTATACAGCTCATTTGAATGTGTAACAATAACGTTTGAAATTGCAGCACACCTTTATCAACTAATACGGAGCGAATTGGCCCTAATATTGCTTCCTCAATCCCGTTGGCAAAATCACCTGTAATAACTGGTGTTGCTGCAGCAGCTCCTTTTCCAACAATCCCTTCATCTGTATGAATAAACACATCTATACTTTCGATTTCCGTTACAGTGCGAAGCGCAGTTTTAAACGGTGTATGAAGCTTTACATGTCGGCGGTTTACCTTCACATCGGTAATTTTCATTTTGTTCATCCTTTCATTGTTTATAGAGTGATACTTTAATATCCGGGTGGCTTTTCCGTTAATGTGAAACAAAAAAATCCAGCCATAAGAAGATTCTTACGGCTGGATTTTGTCTATGAATGGGTAGACAAAGCAGCGATCTGATTATATTTTTTCTGTGCATCCTTTAGCGCTACAAGTAGCGCCTTTTGACACGAACCGAAGTACCGATTTTTTATTTCTGTTACTAATGCTGGGTCATTAATATTTTTATGTAGAAACAAATATTTAACAAATTGAGATGTTAATGCAATTGTGGCTGAGCAATCTGCATCTACAATTTCCCCTGTATCCTTCTCAAGTACAAATGCTACAAAATAACTTTTGAACTTTTCGGTAATGGGATTATTTTGAGGTGCTTTCGCATCCCCTACGACGTAAATTGTATTTGAAGCGTACACAGCTATCTTCCTTTCTTATACGAGGATAACGGTTTTCTTAACAGACGTATAAGCTGTTAACTCAACGTTGATTAAAAAATGTATCCGCTTACCTTGTATTATATACAATTGACAGAATTTTAACAATATTTATCTTGACATATATTCCATAATTATGAAAATCTCTTAAAACAATTAAAATTGGCTCAAACTTCTCATTTTTACAATATGTCATTTCTCCTTGTACCATGACATTCACACTACAAACAACTTTTCCCTCATACATCAAAAAACAGTTAGCTATCGCTAACTGTTCCACCACTTCACTTTGGCAATACGAATATTGTTTCGTTTGACTTAGAAAATTGATACTCTTTTCTAGCAAACTTTAAAATCTCTTCTTCATTATCGGTTAAATTCTCAATGTTAATCTTTAAAGAACCTTGATCTTTCTTTAAAGAAACTAATTGTTTCTTTTGATTTGTTATTGTATTTTTTTTGCCATTAATTACTTCTTGTTGTTTCGTTAAAATATATTGAACGTACAAAGTAGTCACAGCAATAAAAATGAACATGAAAATAAAACGCCTTAACTTCTTCTTATTTATAGTTCGCTTGTCGTTAGGCTGTGATAGTTGCTCTGGTATATTAGGAACATTGACTCTTTTGAGTTTCCTCATTTTCAAATCCCCCTACCCCATATTTTCTCACTACCATAGGCACGATCTCTTACTAACTTAAATTCTATTCTTATAAAATAACCTCCTTCACAAAAAAATCTCACAAATTAACCAATTAGAGATAGCGTTCGACGACATCTCTGTATTTAAAATGAGAATTTTTATTTATGCTGCTATAAAATAGTAGTTTATGTTATTCTTTTTCCCCAATTGTAGAAAACATTTTTACACATATAAATTCTAGTTTTGCATACCGATGTTATAACATGCTTACAAGGAGGAAAAATGATGCACTACCGTACATTAGGTAAAACTGGAATTACTGTTTCTGAAATTGGCTTTGGAGCGTGGGCGATTGGCGGCGATGAATGGGGTCCTGTTAACGACAAACAATCTATAACCGCTATGAAGAAAGCAATTGAATGTGGCGTAAACTTTATTGATACTGCTGATGTATACGGATTAGGACATAGTGAAAGGTTAGTAACTCAAGCGATAAGAGAGCACCGTAATAATATCGTTTTATCAACGAAAGGCGGTTTAATTGGTCATCACTATGATCCAAGTGGAGAGCCTGTTTATAATACTGCAGAAAAAGTGATCGCAGTATTTGAAACTAGCTTACTGCGCCTAGAAACAGATTATATTGATGTTTATTTCTGTCACATTTGGTGGGATAAACAAGAAGAAACAGAAGCATTTTTACGAGCATTTGAAATATTAAAACGGGACGGAAAAGTAAGAGCTGTTGGTGTTTCAACTCACGACATACAATATATAAAACACTTCAATAAAAACAATGAAATTGATGTTGTGCAACTTGATTACAACATATTAAACCGAAAACCGGAAAACGACATACTGCCCTACCTACAGGAGAACAATTTAGGAGCTGTTATACGCGGCCCTTTAAAAATGGGGATATTAACTGGAAAATTTACAAATAAAACAACTTTTCTTGACGGAGATTTACGCAAAGAATGACCAAAAGAAAAGTGGTTTCAAGAAGATTTACAAAAAGTAGAGAAACTACGATTACTCTCAAATGAAAATCAAACCTTAGGGCAACTTGCACTTCGTTATGTCCTCACTCATCCAGCGGTATCGGTCGCAATTCCTGGCGCAAAAACAGAAAAACAAGCGAAAGAAAATGCAGACTCGTCTATCCGTCCGATTCTTACAGATGAGGAATTAGCGCATATTCAGTCAATATAAAACAAGACCAGCAGCTGGAAATATCCAACTGCTGGTCTTGTTTTACTTTTAATACTTTAAATCTATATCATATTCCATCCTCTTCGCTGTTTCTTCAGCAACCCGAGCACCCAACAAATTTCGCACAATGTGAAATGACATATTAATTCCAGCTGAAATTCCTCCAGACGTAATAATATGCCCCTCATCTACAAACTTTACATTCTCTAATACTTCCACATTCGGAAAATCATTTCTAAAACTTTCAATACTTGCCCAATGTGTTGTCGCTTTGAAGCCATCGAGTAATCCAGCTTTCGCAAGTAAAAGCGCACCGGTACAAACAGAAGTCATTAACTTTACTTCTTTCATTTGCTCGCGGATCCAATTTGTTATTATTTCATTTTTCATTTCGTTTTCTCTAACACCTAACCCACCAGGAATAATTAAAATATCAACTGGAGGCAAGTTTTCGATACTATAGTCCGGTTGTACCTTTAATCCATTTCTCGCTGTAATCATTTCTCCATCTTGACTAACAGTATGAACTGTAAATAGTTGACCTTCACTTGTTGCTGTAACGGAAAAAACTTCAAATGGACCCGCAAAATCTAACACTTCCACTTCATTAAAAAGAAAAATCCCTACATTCCAGTGGCTAATCATAAGCTCACTTCCTCTTGCAAATGATGTAATAGGGATTCATACCCTTTTTCTAAAGCAATATCATATGCGGTTTTTCCATCATTTTTCTTAATCATTTTATTAGCACCATTTTCAAGAAGTAATATAATGATTTCTTCATTTCCTAATAACGCCGCTTCATGAAGTCCTGTCCAGCCACCACTTTGCACAGCATTCACATCTGATCCCTTTTCAATTAAGAAAGCTACAAGCTCGCTTTGCTTATTCGCAATTGCTGCTTGAAGAGGTGTATTTTCATTTTCGTTTTTTGCTCTAATATGTATTTCTGCTCCCTGTTCTAAAAGGAAACTTGCAATTTCTTTCTGTCCAAAATAAGCAGCTAAGTGAAGCGGTGTCCATCCATCTTCACTAAATGAGTTAACAACACTTGGATCCGTATTAATGATTTCTACTACCTTTTCTTTTTCCCCTCTTATGACTGCTTGTGATATTGATATGATTTGTTCCATAATGAACCTCCATGTATACAAATGTTAAGTACCCCTTAATAAATTCCATTAATAATCACATGTTCCTTTCTAAATAATTAAGTTTACATAATAATATTATTTTTATAATTCGCTATCCTAATAAAAAAACAACCCACTCTAATGAGTAGATTGTTTTTGAATTTCATTTTTATATTTGTTTAAAAAAATATCATTTTCACTTACAACTAATAAACATTAATAAAAATGAAATGAAATTATATAATTAGCAGCCATGAACTCTTTATATATTCAAAACCGGCTATTTACTTAAATTAATAGTTTTTTATCACTTGAAAATAAAAATGGAATTTATCCTTACATTTGAAAAATACATATATAGCAAGAATCTATAGCAGTACTCTTATCATACTAATCTATAACAATTCTGCCTTCTTCCCTTACCTGTATCCTTTAAAACATAAGACTTTAAAACGAGTGCTGTTAGTGAATCTGTTAATGTTTTATATGATAAATTTGAAAGAGCTAATAGATCGTTCGTATATAACATTCTATGCTTCTCTAATAATAATAGTACTAATCGTTCTGACGGTTTTAATGTTTCATCACTTTCTAGTATAAAATCTATATTTTTCATATCCCTACTTCTTACTCCTTATATAAAAAAATGATTTTAGTAGTTATTTAATATAAAAATACTACACAACAAATTTGAAGATATATCGAAATAACATAACACCCAAACACTTTTATACTATAACATAAAAAAGACATTTCCCCAAATTGAAAATGCCTTTTTATATCTACTTCTCTTTTTTATATAATTGATATGATTGTTCTAGCCCTTTATTATATTTCGTATTATTATCTGTCCATTCTCCCCCTAAGTTTCCTGGCCACCCTGATGTATTAGCAACATATTTAAGCAACTCCCAATCCTGCAGTCCTTTTTTCACACCACGTTCATACGATTTGACCATACTTGAAATTGCTATCGTTGTATTTATACGCGAATCCACTAAACTCTCTTCCGATAATTGCGCTGGTGCTAATCCACCACGATGTAATTGGAATAATCCGAAAGATGTTCCGTTATCCCCTATCGCTTTTCGATCAAATTTTGTTTCATGATCAGCAATAGATAATGGTATCCAATCTGGAATATCATACCTCTTTGCAACTTCACTAATTACTTGTTTATTATTTTTAATCTCTTTCTGCTTTTCATAGTTAATATAAATTACATAACTTAAAGTAACTAACGTAAATAATATGAATATATATTGTAGTGCCTTTTTCATCATTTCATCTCCTGCTTTGTATATGTTTCACTTTCTATATACACTATAAGACTTTTATGTGACATTCATTTGACAAAATGATATTAATTATACATAAGCTGTTACAGTTTTAACTATCAATCTAAAAACTACAATTCTTCTAAAAGACTCCTTCAACAAATAAAAACAATCAGCCTTTCATGTATAGTACATGAAAGGCTGATTGTTTTTCACTACACTTTTTTATGTATACAGTATATCCCTGCTATAATAAAACAAAAAAGACCTTTATACGTTAAAGATCTTTTTCATCTTATTTTTGTTACAAAAAACGCCAGAATCTAAAAAAACTTACTTTATGATTTGTATTTTTATATATAAATTAAAGGTTGTAAGGCTACCAGCATCTTCTCGATTAACATTTTTCACATTAAATATTTCTTGCAATATGCGGTTTGCTGTAATGACTTGTTCCACCACCACCCACTACTACTTTTCCGCCTTTTTCGAAGATTAACAATTTACTTGAACCATCTGAAAGAAGTACTATTACTTCAGCATGATCACTTGTCGCTACATAGATTACATAACCACTTTTTGAAATACAAGTTTCCCAATGCTTATCAAATTCTGATCTTACAACTCGATTAGAATACACTTGATTTTCAATTCTTCCTGGCTGTTCATTTTCCAATTTTTTCTTACCTCCTTCCAAAGTTGTCATTTATATATAAATGACGGTTTCTCAATAAATTAGTGACCGTCCTTAATATAAATAGTATATGTAGTTAGTAGGAGAATGCTTGGACAATGAAAACGTAACAGCATTTAAGTATTTTACAATCGGAATTTTTCCTTAATCATTACAGCTACTTCTTTAGCACTCAAATGAGTATTATTAATTTTTATGTACTCTTCTTTTTCAATTTCATCATGAAATGAATTTAATCTATGTTTTTTCATCGTTTCTTTTAAATTTTTTTCAGACCATTCAATGTCTCTTTTTTTCGGTTTATGCTCTAGTCTATGTGGACTTTTATTTCGCTCTAATCTTTCATCTAATTCTGCCTCGAGCTCTACAAAATATACTGCTGCGCCTTTTGATTCAAAAATACTTACTACATGGTTTATGTAATCCCAATCCGATTGAAGATCAAATGCCCATACATATGTAAAAATCATTCCGTATAAATCACTTTTAGACACTTCTTCAAATAGTTCATTACGAAACAAACTTACTAACCGTTGTGCTTCCGCTTTGTACTGTAATCAAAAAACGAGCTAACAAAATCAATCGTCATATGATTATGAAATAGCTTTAAATCAGTTATTTTTTCTAACTCATGCCCGACCGTCATTTTCCCGACTGCTTGCGGGCCAAATATTAAGATGAATTTCATTTGTTTTCCTCCGATTTTTCTCTATAAACAATGAAATAAAACATATCCTAAAATTGAAAATAAGGCAGTCGATGTTGTGTCGATTGCCTTATTTTCATGAATAATTCCTATATTATTACTTTCGTACAGCTTCAAAAGTAATAATTTGTTCTGCATTTGACGGTTGCTTTTCATAAACATAGTCAGCAGAGCAAGTAATGTCAGTGAAACCTATACTTTCTAAAAGGAGTTTAAACTCTTCTATTCCATACCACCGCATTGCAAAACGTTGTAGTTCAGTTTGTACTAACTTTCCTTTACTCCATTTTTCGTATTTTAAATATGATACAGTTACTTGGTTAAGCCAATCTATTTCAATTGATTTATTTTCTAATGTAATCCCGTCTCCGCTTGGTAAGGAAAAAGTCGATGTATGAATCTCACCCGTCTTCCAATCATACGGAAGTCCAAGGTCTACAATTAAACGCCCACCTGGATTAAGATGTTCATAAAAACATTTCAAAGCGTTTATAGAATCATCACGATTTTCAATTAAACAAAAGGATCCGGTAGGAATTATTATCGCCTCATATTTATATGGTAATGAAAATTGTTGTAAGCTTCCTTGGTATAAATTAGGGTTTAAGCCTCTCTCTTTACAACGCTTACGGCAAGAATCTAGCATTTCAGTTGAATAATCTATCCCATCAACTTTAAATCCAACTTCAAGAAGTGGAATAATGACACGCCCTGATCCTACTGCCGCTTCGAGAATTCTTCCCCCACAATTATTTAAACGTTCTTGGTAATACTCAATATCACCATTTAAAGAATAACCGACAGGTTTTGTAAAATCATATAGTTCTGTACAAAGTGTACTATAAAAACTAAACATTTATTTTCTCCTCCGTTTTATGTGTACGGAAGATTCTAATTTACTTAATCTTTCCGTACCTCAAATTTTAATGAGAATTCGAAAGAGCTGACTGTCATAATTTATCACTCACTTTCCATGTAATATATTTACATTGTATAATATTTCCTCGCGATTGAACATATAAAAGTTGAAAATTCTGATTATAAACAAAGAGCTTACTATAGTAAGCTCTTTATCAAAAACTATTTATTTCACAATCGGCAATGTCACTTCACTCAATTTCACCGTTAGCTTCGTTCCTGCTTTCGGTCTAATTGTATAATCGTAATCACTTGCGATTAAAACGACCCCCATTTGATGCCCTGCTTTAAATACATAATCATCTGGCTGCATGTCCCATGTAAATGTGTAATCTTTACCAGGTTGAATCGCTGTTGAATTTTCTATACTATTTAAGTTTTGCGGATCCATCCAACCTCTCGTTACAATTTCAGGCCTCGCTCCGCCATAATCAACAAGTAAAGCTGTTAAATTTGAAACAGATCGATCAATATTTCCTGTTATTGAAATTTTAGGCGTACCACTTATTCGCATATCTTTTTGCAGTACAGGCATTGTATATACTAATCGATTCGCTATTTCTAACTCAGGGTTTTCTACTAGTTGATTTGACTTTATTTTAGCATCATCTACTAATGAGAAAACATTGTTTACTGATCCCATACTTAATGGTAGATTGACTGCTTTATTACTTAAATACATACGGACTTTTGATGGTACAGCTGCTGGATCTGGCCAATTTTTTATTTTTTGCCACGATTTATTTTCACGTTGTACATCTACCATCGGTTCATCCATAATTCCATTTTCAATTCCATATAACCAATAATCGAACCATTTATTTTGGGTTTGTTGCCAGTTATTACTTGATGTTCCGCCATGTCCACCTTGATGTAACCACATTTTACGAGGAACATTATTTTTGCCAAGAGCTTCCCACCACTGTGCGAACTGCTTCGTTTTTACATTCCAATCATTTAAACCGTGAACAACAAACACACTAGCCTTCACATTCTTAACATCTTTTACATAGTTACGTTTATCCCAAAAATCGTTATAATCGCCTGTTTTACGATCTTGTCCAGCTGTTAGTTCTTTAATAATTTGCCCGCAAACTTCAGGGTTCTTTCTTGTTAGTACTGCTTCTGCCATATTATCTGTATCTTCTCCCTGATATCCACCTGGCGCAATAACCGCCCCATTTGCACGATAATAATCATACCAGCTACTAATCGCTGCGATTGGAATAATTGTTTTTAACCCTTCCACTCCTGTCGTTGCGACAGCATTCGGTAACGTACCATTATAAGAAACTCCTGTCATTCCTACATTTCCCGTAGACCAATTTGCATTTACTTCCTTACCATCCTCTGTATATGCTTTTGCACGCCCATTTACCCAATCAATGACAGACTTCGTCCCTAGTATTTCTTGTTCATCTCCAGTTGTCGGACATCCATCTGATTTTCCAGTTCCGATACTTTCGCCTAAAATAACTGCATATCCTCTCGGAACATAATAATTACCATACGACCCAAGATTAACTGCCCCATACGGTTTTCCTTCATACGCATACAATTCTTCATCAACATTATAAACAGGCACATCTTTTAATCCAGATCGATATGGACTCATTTCATATATAACAGGAACTTTTACATTTGATTCTGTCTTTGGACGCATAACTTTAATCGATACTCGATCTTTCCTACCATCTCTATCACTATCGACTTCTGTCTCTACAAATAAATTTTCAATAATTGCTTCATCAAGAGAATAGATTGGTTTTGTCATCCCATTTTCCAATTGAATTTTTGTGTTTGGAGTTAAAGCTTCTGAAACTTGACCATTTAACTTAATATCACTCCCTTTTACAGAGCTCCCTTCATTTTCTGCATGTGCAGTCATACTAGAAACTCCTGAAGTAATTGTTAAAGATAATATAGCTGAAAGTGTTATTGCTAATTTCTTTTTCCTCATGCCCTTCCCTCCCCATATATTCCTTCTTTTACTATACATTAAAAATGCAGAAAATTCAGTTTATATTTCGTAGAAAGTTGAGAATTTTGTAAAACATTCGAATCTTTCAAGATAATAGAAAAGGAACTAATAACAATTAGTTCCTTTCTATATACATATAAAATTGTATTTCTCCATCTTCTACCGAAACTCCGTATTCAAAACCATGTCTTTCTAATATACTTTTTACAATCGCTAATCCTAATCCAGTACCTGATTTTTCTTTACTGCGAGAAGACTCTAATACGTAAAAAGGCTCCCAAATTTTATCTATCTCTTTAATTCCCTCAGCAGCAATACCATTTTGAATTTGAAAATACACAATGCCATTTTTCTCTTCTAATATGATTTTTATATTTTGATTCGTTGTATATTTTATCGCATTAGAAATTAAATTTTGAAAGACCATTCTCATTTTATTTAAATCAGCATAAACAATCGTGTCACCAACACTATAGTCCACTTGCAACTTGATTTCTTTCGACTCCAGTTCAATCTTATGCTTATCTATTATACTTTGTACTAGTGGTTCAATAGGGAATTCTTCTTTTTGTAAAATATCTCTTTCTAGTTTAGAAAATCGCAATAACTCTTCAATTAAATTTGAAATTTGATCTGTTTGTTTAATGATTGTATCAACATATGTGCCATCATCTAAACCGTCTTTTATTCCCATAGAATATGCTTTTACTAATGCGATTGGTGTTTTTAATTCATGAGTTACATCGCCCATAAATCGTTTTAAGTGGTCATTTCGATCTGTTAAATCTTGATGTGCTTCATGTAATTTATCACTCATAATGTTTATACTATTTGCTAAATCACCTATTTCATCATTCGTTTTAACTTTCGTCCGTTTAAATTTCAGACGTGAAATATCTTCTGCGACATCACTCAATTCATTCAGTGGTGTAGTGATTGTTTTTGAAAAAATCCAGACGAGCACGATAATAAGAAATAGTGAGAATCCCAAAATGTATATATAAAATGAGTTAAGCGTTTTAATTACTTCATTGGAATGTGCGATAGAAACTCCTACTAAAATCAACATATCATCTTTCGCAATGTATTTCGCAAAAAAACTAGATTTTATCTTTTCTTGATCATATATTTTATTCGATTGTCCGATGTTCTTCACTTTCGTAATTTCTTCTTTTGTAATCCAAAGTTTATTCAATGCAACTCTCTTTTTTGTAAGTTGCATGCGTAATTCTTCATTAATAGCATCTTCTGAACTATTTATTGATGTATACGCAATCGTAACATTACCTTCATTTTCAATATGATTTATAGCATCATCCAGTTCTTTACGCGGTATTGACTGGATTTGCGCTGTAATGCCTTCTAAGCTTTCGCGTGTTTTGTGCACATTATATTTTGGTAAAAAATAGTTAATTAATAATAAAGAGATGGCAAAAATAAGGATGACTGTTAAAGAGATGCTGAAAAATAACTTTTTACCGAGTTTATTCACACTCTTCCTCCAAACTGTATCCTAAACCGCGATGTGTCTTTATAATATTTCCTCCTATTTTTTTACGTAATCTTCTTACATGCGTATCAACCGTTCGCTCTTCCCCAAAATAATCAAATCCCCAGACGATATCTAACAACTTTTTCCTCGTTAAAATCGTGCCTTTATGATTTAAAAAGCACTTTATTAATTGTAATTCTGTCTTTGTAATGTCTAATTCTTTCTCATTTTTATATACTTTATTTTTGGTGAAATCTATTTTTAAATCTTGAACTTGAATAACATCTTCATGCTGTACAAGCTTTTTCGCTCGCGTAATTAGCACTCCTGGGTGAAATGGTTTTTTCACATACTCATCTGCCCCGCTTTGAAGAGCTGCTAATTCATCTTCACTTTCACTTTTCGCAGTAAGCATTAATACTTTTACACTCGAATTCTTTTTTATTTCCTGACAGACAGTAATACCACTACTTTTCGGCATCATCCAGTCTAAAATAGCTAAGTCAATTTTCTCATCATAAAATATTTGAAGTGCTTCCTCTCCATCTTTTGCTAATAAAACTTCGAAGCCTTCTTTTTCAAAATATGCTTTTAAAATTTTCAGCATATCTTGTTCATCATCCGCGATTAATACTTTCATTACATTTCCTCCATTACTTATAAACAAATATCAATTTTATCATACAACTTCTTTGTTACATCAATGTGACATAAAAATATTTACAACGTTTGAGGGTATAGTAAGTGTGAGGTGTTATTTCATGTTCAAAAAAATAGGAGTCATTACTCTTCTCTTCTTTTTATTATCAACAAATGCGTTCGCAAATACAAATAAACAAATTGAAGTATTTGATTGTAAAAAAGAAATGGTCGTTCAAAAACAATCTTTAGATCCAGCTATTCAAAAAGAAGCTGTTCAATATGCTAAATACATTACTGGCCCGTTCAAAAACTTAAACGTCGTTCCAAAAGATGGTCACATGATAAAAATCCCTTTATCTAAACCAGTTTCTATTACAAATCAATGGTTACATACAACAATTGATGAGGTACTTATTCTTCTCCCGCTTAATGAAAAACCTTATATTATGCTTTACGATGATGAAAATAATCCGCATTTTTATTATGTAAAAGGTGATCCTAAGGGTTTATTGAAACAAATGAATGTTAAGATGTAATTGCATAAGAAAGGTTCCATACTTGAGTATAGAACCTTTCTACAATCTTATCAGGTGACTTGAACCTTTATAATTTCCGATTTTTACAAATCCATTTCCGCTATAAAACTCCTCACCTTGCTTTGTATCCGAATGTAGAACAACAACGTGAAAATACTTTTCCGCATGTCTTAATAGTTTCTTTAATAACAACTTCCCTAATCCGATGCGCCGATAATCCTTTGAAATATAAAATCTCCTCAATCGGCCAATCTTATTAACTTTCGTATACGGATCTTGATTTAATCCCCCGATTCCAATTAACGTATCACCTCGAAAAATGCCATATAAACATTCGCCCGTTTTACTAAATGTATTTCTTTTACTTTCATATTCATTTATTAGTTTTATTAAGAAGTTAAATCCCTCTTTTGTACTTTCTTGAATAAGGTGATTAATCTCATATTTAAACAAATCTTCAATCTGCTTAATTTGTATATCTTCCAGCTTAATCCCCCACTTTCTCTATCCAAATGTATCTTTTTGAAAAATAAAAATGCCCAAGAATATATTATCCTGAGCATTCATTTGAATGTGAACTTATTCATTTTGTTATGTACGTATTCTTCAATTCTGGTAATATCCCCTTCAGTTCCATTAAATCATCAATTACTAAATCAGCATGAGCAAGTTCATCTTCTTGTGCAAAATCAAAATTACATCCAATTGCAATTAGACCATTATCTTTTGCCGCATTAATATCCGATAAACGATCCCCAACTACCGCTGCCTCTTTTATATCATATTTCATCAAAATACTTTTTACTAAGTCACCTTTATTTAGCGAGTGTATTTGTTCAATACTGAATGTTTCCGTAACCCATTGGTCTAAATCATAATAAGATACGATTGCTTGTAAATATTCCGTTAAACCATTACTAGCAATGTAAACAGAACAATTATTTTCTTTTATAAAACTAAAAACTTCCTTTACATTCGGATATAAAGCACCATTTCCGCTCTTTATATTTTCAATTAGTCTTTCTAAAAAATATGCATCTGTTTGTTCCCTTACTTCATTAGAATGATTAGGTAATAAAGCTTCCCAAACTTTAGGTAAAGGTACACCCATAATTTCACGATATTTATCAATTGGTGTTATCGTATTCCATAATTGTAGTGACCGTAAATGATCAAATGTATCATCTAGTGATAACTCTAAAATTTTATCTGTTTGAAATAAAGTTCCATCCATATCGAAAATTAGTGCTTGTAACATGATATTCTCTCCCATTCTTTACTTATGAACTACAATACAGCTTTAATCGAAATATTTTTAAGCATCTCAACAATAATTTCTGAGCAATAATTCGCTGCGGTTTTCGCGAAATCATCATATGAAACTTGCGCTGAATCATCTGCACTGTCAGAAATGCATCTCAAAACGAGAAACGGTATGTCATTTATATAAGCAACATGTCCAATTGCTGCCCCTTCCATTTCTGTACAATGAGGTACATATTCAGTGACTAATTGCTCCTTTAATTTTGAATCCTCGACGAAGCATTCTCCGCTGACGATTCTTCCTTCATGAACAGTAATATTTAAACTACTACTATTAACAGCTTTTCGGGCTAAATCTCTTAATTCCTTGCTTGCATGAAACACTTCTTGAAACGGAAATAGATTCTTCATTTGATTTTTATTAACATCATGATGCGTAACATTTGTAGAAATAACTAGATCACCAATTTTCACATCCGGATGTAATCCACCCGCAATACCTGTATTAATGATAGAATCCACATCAAATTTATTAATTAAAATTTGTGTACATGCGGCAGCATTTACCTTTCCTACACCACATCGCGTAATAATAATTTCTGTATCCATGAAGTTTCCTTTATAAAAAGGTATTCCCGCAATAGTATGTTCCTCTTTAATAAGTAGTTTTTCTAATAGTAAGTCTATTTCGATTTGCATTGCTCCGATAATGCCGATTCTGTTCATGTATGTAGTCCCCTTTATTAATTTGTTCTCCCCTACATAAGTTGCAAATATTCATCAATATCTTTATTTATTTGTATAAAAGCTTTATTCCAAAATTCATAATTTGTTAGATCAATTTCAAAATGTATTTTCATAAGTTCTTCAACTGGAGCTTTTCCCGTTTCTCGCAAAAATTCTTTATACTTCAAATGAAATTCACTTTTATTTTCTTTCGCTAATTCTAGTAAACTAAAACTTACTAAATAACCAAATGTGTATGGATAATTATAAAAAGGAACATCTGCTATATAAAACTGAACGTATTTCATCCAAACAAATGGCTGATATTCTGTTAGTGCATTTCCGTATGCCTTTTCTTGCGCTGCTATAGATAATTTCTCAATTTCATCAGCACTTATAGGACCTTCTTTATTTTTTTCATAAAAACTCTTTTCGAACTGAAACGATGCACGAATTGCCATAACATAATTAAAGCTATTTCTAATTTTCCAGCTAAGCAATGCCTTTTTCATTTCTGTACATTCTGCTGTTTTTATTAAGTGATCTACGAGCACCATCTCAAAGAAAATAGACGCTGATTCTGCTGTACTCATTGGCAGGTAATCATCTAAAAATGAAGTAGATTGTTCCAAACTCATAACATAAAAATGCCAAGCATGTCCTAATTCATGAG